>JBEAUF010000374.1:0-31938 GCA_041161565.1 Planctomycetota bacterium
TGAGAGTAGCCAAACCTATTGTGTTGACTGATGACGAACGAAAGTCCCTTTTGCAGTGGGCTCGCGGAAGAAAAACGCCGGCCCGTCTCGTGCAACGGGCAAAAATTGTGCTTGCCGCAACTGAAGGCAAAGAAAATAAAGACATTGCTTCAGAGCTAAAGTGTACCCGCCGTACCGTTGGCACGTGGCGAAATCGGTTTGTTGAAGGCCGATTGGATGCCCTTAAAAAAGATGCCCCTCGAAGTGGGCGAAAGCCAAGTGTACGGGCGGTCAAGGAAGCCGAAATTATTCGCAAGACGACTCAGGAAAAGCCAACAAACGCAACGCAATGGTCGGTACGATCCATGGCAAAGGCTGTGGGAGTAAGTAAGGCCACCGTGCAACGAGTGTGGTCGGACAACGGACTACAACCTCACCGTACCAAGACCTTCAAGGTTTCCAACGACCCGCAATTCGTTGAAAAGCTGACTGACGTCGTTGGCCTGTACCTCAATCCGCCAGAACGCGCCCTCGTTTTGTCGTGCGATGAGAAAAGTCAAATTCAGGCTCTTGATCGCACGCAGAAGAGTCTCCCGATGTATCCGGGGCGACTGAAGACGCTCACACATGACTACAAACGAAACGGAACGACGACTTTGTTTGCAGCCATCGAACTTGCCGAGGGGCGGATCATCGCAGAATGCATGCCACGACATCGCCATCAGGAGTGGATACGGTTTCTGAAGAAGATCGATGCAGAGACTCCGTCGGAACTGGACCTACACCTCATCGTGGATAATTATGCAACTCACAAACATCCAAAAGTCCGAAGCTGGTTGAAGCGGCACAAACGATTTCATATACACTTCACTCCAACAAGTAGCTCATGGCTAAATGTCATCGAGCGATGGTTTCGAGACATCACGTGCAATCGAATTCGGAATGGCGTGTTCCAAAGCGTGGAGCAACTGGAGAAAGCGATCCAATCCTATATCGTAGAACACAATGCTAACCCGAAGACCTTCGTGTGGACCAAGGAAGCAGCGGACATCATTGAAAAAGTGAAGCGGGCAAGAGCTGCACTGGATAAGGTCCCATCTGAATGAGACACTACAGTAGCATACTCCGCATCCATCAAATCCAGATCCTCCGGACGCTGCGCCTGCGGCCACACCGCCCCGTCCGCAATCCACCGCTTCAGCACCTCAAGTTCAGAATTGCTGATGCGATTTTCCGGAGGCATCTTCAATTGCGGATCCGTATGCTCCACTGCTCGAATCAGCAGACTCCCGGCCATGTCCCCCGGAATCACAGCCGGTCCACGACCACCTCCCGACAACAGGCCATTGCCGTCGTCCAGACGCAGGCCCCCAGCGGCTTTGTTATCCGCTGAGTGGCAGTTGTAGCAGCGATTCGCCAGAAGTGGCCTCACATGCTGCTCGAAATACTCCAGCTTTCCAGACGGACCGTCGGCCGCAAAGACAGTCTGCAGCGAGATGCAAAGCCAGAAAGCCGGAATCAACCGATGTATGGAATTCTTCAAGTTCAAAGTACTGCTCCTGATCCTCGGCCCCCAGCCCAGCAACTACAGCGGCACACCAGTTTCCAGCTGAAAGTCCACCGTGTTGTCACCCTCATCCACCGCACGCTCAAACTTCAGCTCCAGCTTCGGCTTGTAACCGGCGGGCAGCACCGGAGTTACCAGCTTGCCGGTCTCCCGATCCTCCACCTGAATCTCATCCAGACCCGCCGTCCGGATCGTCACCTCATGGCGCCCCACAAGCGCCCCATTGCGACTCTCCGAAAACCGCAACTCATATCTGCCCTCCGCGTCAGTGTATGCGGCTGCGTAGGTCCCCTTTGGCTCCGTCGGCTGAAACTGCACGTAGGCAAAGGGAATTGGCTGTCCGCTCTGCGTCACCGTGCCGGAGACAGTTCCCAAAGGCGGTCCGTCCGAACATCCCACACCAACTGCCAACAATCCGACTGACGCCCACACCAAACACACTCGCTGAAACACCATCACTTGTCTCCTCCGACAAACAACCACCGGAAAAATCAAAAATCCCCAACCACGTAGCCATCATTCCGACGCCCCAGCTTCTGAAACAAACCCGGCTCGTTGACCGGTGTCTGCTGGTTGGGATTCGTGTTGCGAAACTCGATGTTCTCTGACAAAAACTTCACCGCACCGTCCGCGAACAGGAACTGAGCTCCCCCGGTGTGGGCACTGCTGAAGCCCCGAGTTGCCGCAGGGTGGCCGTTGGGCTGCAACACCGGGTCGTTGATCTTCACGTCCAGAATCGCCAGATTCTGCCGCGATCCCCAGATACCCGTCCCCGTGTAGTTCCGCTGCCCAATCCAGTTTGCTGCCCAGCCCAGCCGCCAATCCCGCTCACCCACAACAAATGTGTTCGACAGACCGTCCGTGATACCCCTGAACTGCACGCGGCTGTCGCCCCAGAAGGTCCCGTAAGGATCGCGACCATTCACAATCCAGTCCTCAGGAGTTGACCAGCGGGAGCCCGAGACTCCCACGTAGTTCGATGTGGAAAGATGCACAGGACGACCGCCGAAAAACTGCGAATATGGCGCGTCCCACTCCCGACGCGAATTCTGGTCCGGTGCCGTATCCGAAGGACAGCGATAAAAAGGCAGCTTCGTGAAGACAGCGTAATCCCGAGCCGTTGCGTTGGCGGTGTTCCGCAACAGCGAATCCAGATCCACGCCATTTGTCTGGATCGCCTGAAACAAATTCTGCTGCTCAAGCTGTGGCAGAATGAAGGTTCCCCACCCGTACGAACCCATGGCCGCCACGTCCTGATTGCCAAACTTGTGCACCACCCCCGGAGGCAGCGTGTTGTAAATGTCGTGATAGTTGTGCAGAGCCAGACCAATCTGCTTCAGATTGTTTTTGCACTGCGTCCGCCGCGCCGCCTCTCGCGCCTGCTGCACCGCCGGCAGTAACAACGCCACCAGAATTGCAATGATCGCGATCACCACCAGCAACTCGATCAGCGTAAAACCGGCGGGACGGCGCCGCACACCAGTAGATCGCGAAACCACCGACACGAGGCCATCTCCCCCAAACTCCTGATTCTCAGCACGCAATAAACTCAACATCGCAAATCCTCCAGAAAACAGTGCGGATGCCTCGCGCAACCACACAAACATCCCCGCGAAAAACGCCGACGGCCCGCCACACACAGCCACCTCGGCGATTGCCGGAAAACCATCAAAAAAGTCAGGAACTTTGCCAGACCGTGAACAGCCCGGAACAACAGCTCAGCACTGACAACAACAACAGCAACAGACTGCAGACATGGAAAACCCTTCGTGTCTGCGTGTGCCCCTCTGGTAAGGCCAGTCGGCGGCGACACCGGAAATAACGGATGGCTGAACCCAGTATATCCGCGGCACAGACTGGCCCGCAAATTGATCACCATCTTTGTCGTGGTTTAATTATCGGACTGCCGCTGTCGATTGTCAAGCAGACTTCCGGAAAAGTTTTCCCGGGACCTGTTGATCGCTGAATTCAGCTCAAATCCCCAGTGATACGCACTGAATTGCTAAATTTCACCCCCTACAACCCCTACAAACGTATCTCTGGCATATTACTTATCACCCTACATGGCATTTTTTCATTCCCTCATTGACTGCAACAAAAAGCCCGCGTTCAATGCGGCCATGACAGTTGTTGGTACCCATCGCTATATCGCCTTTAAGGGGTACTTAAACAATCCACCTGTCTCGTCCTTCTGTTCCGGAAAGAACACACCCATGAAACGCGTTCTTCTGCTCTCCGTCGCTCTGGTTGTCACCGTGACCACGGCCGTCATCACCATGTCCGGCCCCGCCAGTGCAAAGTCCCGCCCGGCGGCAACCGCTGCCAAAGCCACGGCCACCACCGCCGCCGCCGCCGCTAAGACTGCTCCTGCAAAAACCACCCCCGCTGCCGCTCCCGCCTCCAAAGCCTCTGCTGAAAAGCCGGCGGCCGATGCAAAGAAATCCCGGTCCACCGCTGCCGCCAAACCCACGCCAAAAACCTCCGCCTCCAAAGCTGCCGACAAGACCACGTCCACTCCCAAAGCCAAATCGGCCGCCAGATCCTCCTCAACAAAATCCACCGAAAAAGGCTCCACCAAAGCCTCCGCCAAACCCACCACCAAAAGCAGTGCAGCCAAAACCAGCAAAAGCTCCAAAAGCAGCAGTGGCGACAAGACAACCACAAAAGCTTCCAATGAACCCAAAACCGCCAAAGCAACAAAGGCTTCCGGCAAGTCTGACATGTAGTCCGATCTGACCAGCATCACTCCTCAGCACCAAATGCTTCGCGAATCCACAGGATCCGCGAAGCTCGCGGTGCAAAGCCTCCTGTCGAAGGTCGCCCACTGATCAACGGCTCAGCCCCAACAAACACCCAAATGACAGACCTGCTGTACTCCGTCTGCTTCATCGATGATGCCAAAGTGCTTATCCACCGGCCGCTGAACCACCCGCGGCAAAATTCAGGACTGGCACAAACACAAAAAGCAGCCTGACTGCGCGATCGTTCCAGGCTGGTTCACCACCGTGAACAGCTTCGGGGTCGTCAACCAACCCTGCTGCGTGAACAGCGGCCGCCGCGAAAACCTGCCCCATGCGTTCCGGACGTACGACTGATCCTTACAGCTCGCCGCCTGATATCACCCGAGACCCCGCCCGAAGCGCTGCCGGACGCTGTAGCTCGAAAGCAATCGACGAACCAGCAACTCACCTGCTGGTCAATTCACTGGCCCACACAATGCAGCGCGCGATTTGACCTCAGCAACAGCCGCCTGCCATGCACCGCCGGCGTTGCGTTGAAATCGCTTTCATCGTCCGCGAATCGATTCTGCTGCAAGACCCTGAACTCTTTGTCCGCCGGCAACACCAACACCCCATCGCGACGTGTCACCACGTAAATCCTGCCATCAGCCGCAATCGGGGACGCATACACCGGCCGCCCACCACTCCTCAGCCCCGGCACCCGCTCCCGATAAACCGTCTCCCCGGTTGCCGCATCCAGACACCAGGCAATCCCCTGGTCGTCCACCCAGTACAGCCTGCCATCAACAAGCACGGGCGTCGCCACATACGAACTGCTGCGACTGGTCCACTCCACATGCGTCTGCGTCACATCTCCGCGCCCCCCGGCGCGGACACGCAGACTCCCGGAAGACCGAAAACCGCCAAACACATAAATCGCCTGGCCATCCACCAGCGGACTGGGGCTGATATTGCCCGTCAACGGCGTTTCCGCGTACCACGCCAGTTTTCCTGTGCGTGCATTTAATCCCCAGATCTCGCCGGGGACCGCCAGAATCAACTCTGTCTGCCCATCCGCCCGGCGCACCTGCGCCGGTGTGCCGTAGGCCAGTTCCAGAGCCTCCGCTTCCGATTTCCAGACCTGCTCCCCGGTCAGCTTATTCAGCGCCAGCACCGCACGCCCTTCCTCAGCCGCATTCACAATCAGCAAATCCTCAAACAGCGTCAGGCTTGCTGCCGACCCCCACTGCCGATTTGCAGACTCAGTACCCACACTGTGCGACCACAATTCTTTACCGTCCAGATCGTACGCAGCAACTCCGGACTTGCCGAAAAACGCATACACCCGCTCACCATCTGTCGTCGCCGAATTGCTGGCGTACCCGTGTTCCAGAATATAACCCTGCGGCGGATCTTCACGTGGCGGTACCCCAGCCTTCGCTGTCCACAACAGTTCACCCGTTTCCGCACTGACGCACACCAGTTGGCGCACCATCTTTGCCGGGTCTGCACCAGCATCGGAGCCGTATCCCGCATAACACGTCACGAAGATCCGGTCGCCGGCGATCACCGGGCTGGAAGACCCCTCACCCGGCAAATCCCGTTTCCAGATCAGATTCCGGCTTTCACTCCACTCGACCGGCACCCCCACAGCATCGCTTAATCCGCTGCCGTTTGCTCCGCGAAATCTTGTCCAGTCCTCAGCAGACACCTGCAGGCCCGCAAACATCGCGAGCACACAAAGCACACAAAGCCTCAGTCGCATCAGAACCAGTTCCCCCGCCAGGTCCATCCCCACGCTGCTCGCCATGTTCTGGTCTCCAGTTATCGCACAAACCACATCAGTCGACAGATGGAGATTCAAATCCCCGCACGCACCCGCCAGGCGGCACACCTTTCTCGGCTCACCATCCAGTGGCTTTCTGTCTTTAACCTCCGTAGGAACAATATCGCTTCACGCCCCGCTGAAAGGTCCAGCGATTCAGCAGCAGCAGGGCAATGATCCACGCAAACTCCACTGCCAGCTCCTGCGGCAGCTCGTCCGGGGCGATCTTGCCCAGCATGATCGCCGCCGGGGTCCAGGCGAGGTGTCGAAAAGGAAGCCATTCGATTCCAGGGACCCAGCCAGCCAGCCACTCCAGAGGAATCATGTGGCCCGACAGAAAATAGCTCAGCATCATGTAGATGAAAATCAGCGAACTCACTTCCAGAAACCAGAACGCCACCAGCCCAATCCACGCTTCGATCAGGAACCCAATCGCAAACCCCATCAGCAGTGATGCCACGAACGCCGCGGTCACCGGCCAGGCCGGCCAGCCGGGAAACCAGCCACGGCAAAGCCAGAACACAACTGCGAATGGCCCGGCTGCAACCGCGTAGTAAACCAGTTTGTGCGCGACTCGATGCCAGAACAGATGATCCAGCATATCCACGGGCTGAATCAAATACTTGCGAATCGAACCATCCGCAATCGAACCTGCAATACCCGTGGACAACCCGGGCATGCTGGAAAAGGCCCGAGCCAGCATGGCCAGCAGGTAATAAGCCACCATGTCGGCAAAGCGGTAGCCCTGCATCTGCCGCACGGGATCGTTTTGAAAAATCGCTACCCAGAGAAAAATCTGAGTGACGATGGGCAGGAAACGAACGAAGGTGGAAAAAGCAAAATCAGCCCGGTACGCGAGTCGTTCATCGATTGCTGTTCGCAGCACCAGCCATTTCAGCCGCACGCGAGCCTGGAATTCTTCCAAAAACGTTGTCTCTGCAGCAGGCATCAGCTGCCCCCTGCCTTCGCCGCCTCACCGGCCACCGCAAACAGCTCTGCAATCACATCCTCCAGCGGCCGTTCAAGAACACTGATGTCGTCCACCGAATGCTTGTCGAGTATGCCAGCCAGAACCGCAGAAACTCGCTGCTTTTCCACCTGCAGACGCACTCGGGCTGCGCGAGTCTCCAGCAGGCGTCCGTAGCGCGACAGATCATCGGGAATCCGATTGTCCGTAAACTGCAGCTCCACAATCTTATGACGGCTGAAGCGATCCAGAATAGCAGCCAGCGGGCCGTCGTGAATCACCTGCCCCTGATTAATGATCACCGCCCGCCGACACAAAGCCTCCACGTCCTTCATGTAGTGACTCGTCAGAATCACCGTAATCCCATGCTCCTGCTGCCAGGTCCGCAAAAAGTCCTGCACCCGTCGCTGACTGACCACATCCAGCCCGATCGTCGGTTCGTCCAGAAAGAGCACTTCAGGACGGTGCAGGAGCGCTGCAATCAGCTCCATCCGCATCCGCTCCCCCAGCGACAGCTCACGCACCGGTCGAGATAACAACCGCACCACATCCAGCAGCTCCGTGAGCTGTCCCAGACGCTGAGCGTAGTCGGCCGGCGGAATCCGATAGATCTCCTGATGCAACCGGAAAGACTCCTGAGCCGGCAAGTCCCACCACAGTTGCTCCTTCTGACCTGTTACCAGTGAAAACCGGCGGCGGTAAGCGTTTTCTCGAAGCCAGGGAACGTGACCAAGCACCGTCGCGGTACCCGATGTGGGCACCACCAGTCCTGAAAGAAGCTTCAGCGTTGTTGTCTTGCCGGCTCCGTTAGGCCCCAGAAAGGCCACCATCTCACCCGAATCAATCTGGAAACTCACATTCCGCACCGCCGAGACAATCTCGTAGTCCCGACGAAACACGCCGCGCAACGCCCCCCACAGGCCCTCGCGTTTGCGATAGACTTTGTACTGACGACACAGATCCCTGACTTCGATGGCTGGCATGGGGAAGATGTTACTGCAGAGCCTTCGCGGGGGCAAATCCGTCGGTCAACACGGCCAGCCGCTCCAGCATTTGCTCCGCCCCCTCCCAACCTGTCAGCTCCAGCCGACGGCATTCCTCAAGACTGCGAAACCACGTGCATTGTCGCTTTGCAAACTGACTCGTGCTCGTCTGAATCCTCCGCGCAGCCTCCTCCAGCGACAACTGGCCCTGCAAATGCATAAACAGTTCGCGATATCCCAGCGCCTGCGAAGCTGTGCGGCTCAACCCCGCCTCGCGATTCAGCAGACACCGACATTCGTCCAGCCAGCCCCGGTCCAGCATCAGTTTCATCCGCAAAGCGATCCGCTCCCGCAATACGCCGCGGTCCGGATCCAGCCAGACAGCCAGACGCGGTCGCCACTCCGCCGACCGAGGACCATGCTGCTGTTCGGCGGAGATTGGACGCCCGGTGATTTCATACACCTCCAGTGCCCGAATGATCCGCCGCAAGTCCTGCGGATGCAGGCGCGCAGCAGTCTGCGGATCCACCCGCTGCAGCTCCCCGTGAATCCAATCCGGCCCCCGTTCCCGCGCGGCTGCGTCCCAGCGGCCGCGGATTTCCCAATTGGCCGCCGGCCCCTCGGTGAAGCCGCGGAGCAACGCTCGCAGGTAGAGCCCAGAGCCGCCGACGAACAGCGGTACCCTGCCCCGCTGCAGCACCTGCTCCGCAACATTCGCCGCAGCAGCCAGATAATCCGCAATGCTGTACTCTGCTTCAGGATTCACCAAATCCAGCAGATGATGCGGCACACGCAGCCGTTCCACCGCATCTGCCTTCGCCGTTCCAATGTCCATCCCGCGATAAACGGTCATCGAATCGAGCGCCAGAATCTCGGCGCCCAGCTGCTCTGCGAGCAACAGGGCGAGCGCAGACTTACCGGACGCCGTCGGGCCGGCAAGGAAACAGCAGCGAGGCAGAAGTGTGGCGGGGAAGGACATGGCGGAAGTCTAGGTTGGAGCGGACGTAAAATCACGTTTCAACAGAAGAAAGCCAACGCCGGCAATGGCGGAATAACGTCAATGCAGATGGATGCAAGCACCCACGTTGAATACGCAACCTCTGAGCGGGCGGCTCGGTGAAGTCGCGGGCATGCTGAGCGGGCGGAAGCCCCCGGGGAAAGGACGCTGCGCGAGAGAGTAGAGCGTAGAAAGTGGAGAGGAGAAGAGGGGCGACGCGCGGAAGTGAGAAGTGAGGACGCGCGCTGAGCCGCCTGGCGGCAGCCTGCGGGTAAAGAGCCGTGGAAACGCGTAGTTGACGCCGCGGCCAGGGGTGCGCACCAGGGTGCGGATGCGTAACCGGGGGCGGCCGCCCGTCCGCTCAGGCGCGGGCAGCTGGGCCACCGGCGGCCAACGGTCTCAACGAGATTCGGGCGCGGTGTGGTGCGGCGGCTGGCGGCGCCGCAACGGATGTGTCGCCCTTCGGGCTGAAACGCAGAGGGGGGCGGACTCGTGATGAGCCGCCTGGCGGCATTCCACTGGCATTGGCTTTCTCTCAATCGCCGCAAAAAAGTGGAAAAGGCGAGCGGGGGATGTCAATCCTCCGGTAACGGTCCGTAACCGCGCGGGCAGCGGCGCAGCAGGAGCACACCAGGGTGGTACCGGCCGATTGACATCGACCGCATGCCTTGCATGATCGGGTCGAGGTGTTTCAAGGGAGAGCGAGTCCTCCAAAGCATGCGAAACACCAGAATGCCAATGCCACTGGGGGGGACCAACCGAACATGCTTATCGACTGTTTTGGTGACGGTATTGCTGGCTTCCCTGTTTTTCTCTGTGGACCTCTGTGGACTCTGTGGTTGAAAAGGTGCTCCATCCACGCACCGTTTCGCCTCCGACGATCGTTGCTCGGGAGGTAACAGAATGATCTACAAGCCTTTCAACACGGCCATAATCGCCTCTTCGTTGTTATCGACAACCACCGGTGGGTTGGCGAACGGTGCCGCGGTGACTCCGGCCGGGCGAAGTTTTTTGTCGAAGAGGGCCGGTTCGCCGGAGTGGTAGGCCATGGTCAGATCGGGGTCTTTTAACTGGTGGCCGGTGAGTATGCAGACAACGCGGTCTGACGCAGCGATGACACCTTCTTCGCGGAGTTTCAGCAGTCCGGCAACGGTGGCACCGCTGGCGGGTTCACAGCCGAAGCCAGTGGCAGCAATGCGGGCCCTGGAGTCGATGATCTCCTGGTCACTCACCGTGCGGACAACTCCGTTGCACACATCGAGCGCTCGGAGGGCTTTCACGAGGTTTACGGGGCGGTTGATTTCGATGGCACTGGCGAGCGTTGCAGCGCGTTCGTTTTGGGCATCCATGCGGGCGAAGCGTTCAGACATCAGCTGCTGATCGGGTCGTCCCGAGTTCCAGCGGAGGCCTTTGGTGTTCCAGAATTCATCCAGAGTAGCTGCGCCGGCGGCATTGATCACAGCCAGTCGGGGAACACGACTAATCAGGCCCAGCTGCTGCAGTTCGAGAAACGCTTTGCCGAAGGCGCTGCTGTTTCCGAGATTACCGCCGGGAACAACGATCCAGTCAGGCACTTCCCAGCCGAGGCCCTCGAGCACTCGGTACATAATCGTTTTCTGACCTTCCAGCCGAAACGGATTGACGCTGTTGCAGAGGTAGATCGGGTGTTTGGAGCAAATTTCGCGGACGCGGGCGAGCGCATCATCGAAGTCGCCACGGATCTGGATGGTGCGGGCACCATAGTCGAGTGCCTGCGAGAGTTTGCCGAAGGCGATTTTGCCGCTGCCGATGAAGACGATGCAGCGAAACAACCCGGTCACCCCGGCGTAAATAGCCAATGAGGCACTGGTGTTGCCCGTCGACGCGCAGGCCGTCATGGTAGCGCCGACCATGCGGGCGTGAGTCGACGCGGCGGCCATCCCGTTGTCCTTGAAACTTCCCGACGGATTCTGACCTTCGTACTGCAGGTACAGCGATCCGGGAGCCATCCGACACTGTCGAGCCAGCTGATCGTTACGCTGGAGCACTGTCTGGCCTTCGCCGATGGTCACCAGCTGATCGTCGGGCGCGAAGGACAGCAGTTCCCGAAACCGCCAGACGCCACTGTAATCGAGGGGATTCAGTCGAGTTGACCAGCGGGCGGAGAAATCCGCCAGCCGGCCGGGGAGCGGGATGCGATTCCAGTCGTAGGCAAGGTCCAGCAGAGCGCCGCAGCGCAGGCAGGACGTAAGCACCTGTCCGACGTCGAAGGTCGCACCACAATCCGGGTTAAGACAACGCTGAAAGGCCGCTGAAACTGGCATGTCACAACCGTTGAAACTGCAGGGAAGCAGCGATTTGTGCCCCGGAAACGTTTCCCGGCCGCCTACACGCTCTCAGATTCGTCCGCTGCATCCCCGTAGCGTAGGCCAGGAAGCAGGCTAACGCCAGATTTTTGCTGCTCGATTGCATGGGCAGCCCAGCCAATGAGACGCGCCATACCAATCACGAGAGACTGGCGGTCTGCGGGCAGATTGAGCAGCACCATCAGCCGAATGGCCGACCAGTCAAGCGTGGGCGCGAGGTTTTCAGTGATCAGCCGTTTTTCAAAGCGGGCAGCCACAGCTGCCACGCGGATGCGGTCGGGACAGCCCAGCAGCGTTTCGGCGGCCGAGGCAAGAATGCGGGCCCGGTTGTCAGCCACCGTGGAGGCGAAGCCGAAGGGCATGCCCGGACGCTCCCGGCGGTTCAGCCACGCATCCACCTCGCGCGGCGAGGAAAATCCCTGAAGCAGTCTGGCGGTCCATTCGTAGGGATCATTCTGCAGCTGGGCAGCAAACAGTGTAGCTGCACTCTGCAACGCTGCCGTCAGTCCGCAACGCGTGCTCGCCGCCACTCGAGCCACAAAACAGGCTGGCCGCATCTCAGTAAGGCAGGTGCAAACCAGCAGCGTATTCATGGCCGCTTCTTCAGCCGGGGAGGGAATGTCAGCGGTTCCTCGCAGCCGCATCAGCAGCCTCCCAGCCCACGTCAAACCGCTCTCCGCCTCAGAAATTTCAGCAGCACCACAGACAGTTGACGTCCCGGAAGAATGCAGAGCAGCATTGAACAGCAGTGGCAGCCGCCCCATCAGCCGCCACACGAGAGCTCGCCCGGCATCCTCCGTCTGTTCCGGGGATTCCGCATTGAACAGCGACAGCAGCTGCAGGCAGAGCGGGAAAAGTTCCAAAGGCCGCAGCCCGGCCGGAAGGTGCGAAAACAGATCTCCCGGCGACTCCTCAAGCACTCCCGCGTCGCGGATCAGAGCCGTCCAGTCGGCAAATAACTCCTCCGAGGGCTGAGTCTGCAACAGCAGTAACAGGGCCGTCTGCTCGAAGGGTTCAGCGGCAAGCGAAACGAGGGGTTGCCCACAGTAACTCGCCTCACCATTCGAACAACTTATCAACCGTGTGCGGCCGCAGAAGATCCGGGAGAGACCACCGATCTCGGGATTGCTCAAAGTCTGCAGATCATGAACCAGGCGACGAAGCCCCTGAACGATGCCGCCCGAGGACCCCGAAGCCGGCCCGGGCGCAGGAGCTGGTGATGTGTTTCGATCCATGAATCCGGACTCCATTCTGATTCTCTGAACCGGCTGCACACCGAAAAACGTTGCAGCAGGGCCCGGAAGAATAGCGGGAAGCCCGATAACTAGCCAGCAAGTGGTCTTGCATTGCGAAGCGGAGTTGCAGCAGAATTTCGTGCCCACACTGAGGCAAAATCTGCAAATTCGCCGTGTTTTCAAGGGATTTACACCGTGTTTTCGTCCTCCTTCGAAGCCCTTGCAGGACTCCTGCTGATCTCACTGATTTGCCCAGCCCCCGCAAACTCGACCCAAACTGCCAACACGACTGGTTCGGCCGCCGCCGGACAGGCAACGCCCCCAGCTCAGGCCGCCGCTCAGGACCCCCGAATTGGCAGACGAGTCATGGTGGCAAAGCATGGTGCTCAGCTGAAAACTCCGCTGGCTGCAGTCTGGACGGCGTGGCTGGGCGAAGTCTACACAGTGTCACTCACCAACGGTGAATGGCTCTGGATCGCCGAAAAGGGCGGCTGGCTGTGGGAAAAGGAGACGATTTTCTTTGACACAGCCATTCAGGACCTCACAGCACGGCTCCAACGCAACAGAACCGCAGAGAACCTCAATCTGCGCGGCGTCGCCTACCTCGCCCATGAACAGTACGAGGCCGCGGTGGAGGACTTCACAGCCAGCCTGAAGATCTTTTCAAAGAATGCCGGAGCACTCAACAACCGCGGCAAAGCCCGATATCTCATGGGAGCCCATAAACTGGCGATTGCTGACTTCAGCGAGGCACTCCGGCTGGAACCGGACAATGTGCTGTTTCTCAACAACCGTGCCCTCGCATGGATGGAACTCTCAAACTACCCAAACGCACTGACCGACCTGCAGAACGCTCTGCTTAAGAATCCCGCTTTCGCAGAAGCACTTAATAATCGCGGCATCGTGCGACAAAAGATGCAGCGATACGACGATGCCATCGCGGACTTCACGGCAGCACTGAAGATCAATCCGCAGTACGTCGATGCGCTCGGCAATCGCGCCTATTCATGGCGACAGAAGGCGGACTATCCAAAGTCCATCGCTGACCTTGAAGAAGCCATCCGCATCAGCCCGCAGACCTTCGAGGCCACCAACGACCTCGCGTGGATTCTGGCGACATGTCCTGAAGAGTCCTTCCGGAACCCTCAACGAGCCATCGAGCTCGCAAAGTCCGCCTGTGCGATGACCGAGTACAAACAATGGAACACACTCGATACTCTCGCTGCAGCACTTGCCGCTGCCGGGCAGTACGAGGAAGCCGGCAAGTGGTCGGCTTCAGCTGTGGACATGGGTCCGCCAGAGGAGAAAGAGCGGCTTCGAAAGCACCTTGCGCAGATTGTTGCGCGAAAGCCTGTGTCTGAGTGACCAAAGTCAAATCCCCGCCAGCGCAGGAGCATGCCAGACGCTGACGGGGAAGTTTCGGTGAGACTCAGGTTCCGCAGAGCGTCCTGCCGCTGCTCTTGAGTTCATCACAGGCGCGCTGCAGGCGTTTGGCAACGCCTGCTTCACCGAGCTTCAGGTAGGTTCGAGGGTCGTAGCTCTTCTTGGAACCGATTTCGCCGTCGACCATGAGCACTTCGTCGTAGTGCTTGAGCATGAAGTCCACGATCGGTCGGGTAAAGGCGTACTGGGTATCGGTGTCGATGTTCATCTTGATCACACCGTACTCGAGGGTTTCCTGGAGCTGTTCGGCGGGGGTGCCGGAGCCACCGTGGAAGACGAGGTCGAATTCGGCTTTATCGCCGTATTTGGCGGTCACGGCTTTCTGGCCGTCGCGGAGGATTTCCGGACGCAGTTTCACGGCGCCGGGCTTGTAGTGCCCGTGCACGTTGCCGAAGGTAGCGGCGAACATGAAGCGGCCGATGCCATTCAAAGCTTCGTAAACGGCCACCATGTCTTCAGGGGTGGTGTAGAGCTTCTCATTGGCAACACCGGTGTGGTCAATCCCGTCTTCTTCGCCGCCGACGACACCGGCCTCCACTTCGAGGATGATTTCCTGAGCGGCACAGAGTGTCAGGAGTTCGCGGCTGAGGGCCATGTTCTTGTCGAGCGGGAGTTCGGAACCGTCGAACATGTGGGAATTGAAGAGGTTACCAAGGCCAGCGCTGCGGCGAGCCGCCGTGGCGGCGATGAGCGGTCGCAGGTAGGAGTCGACTTTTTTGGCCTGACAATGGTCGGTGTGGAGGGCGATCAGCACGTTGTGCTTTTCGGCAAGCCGATGGGCGGCTTCGGCGAGCACGATAGTGCCGTGCACAGCGTCCTTGACGTTCAGGCCGGAAGCAAATTCGCCAGCTCCGGTGGAAAACTGGATGATGCCGTCAGATTTCGCGTCCGAAAAGGCCTTCAGGGCCGCATTGATGGTGATGATGGAACTGACGTTGATGGCCGGATAGGCATAGTTGCCCTGCTGGGCAGCATCAAGCATGCGGGCGTATTGCTGAGGAGTGGCGATAGGCATTCGAGGAGCACCTTTGAAGGAAACAGGAGAGCGGCAGGGCCGCGGTGAATGGCAGAACCGGAAAAGCGGCGGATTATTTCGCCCGCGGCGGGTTGCTGCAAGCAGAGCCACCAGGAACGAAGCCCGCCGCCCTGCGGATCCTCAATCGTGAGGATAGCAAAAGCTTTTGTCAGTAGCGATCAGTGCGGCTCTGAAGCGAATTCAGTCGATGGATGCGTGTCAGGTGCTCATCGATGTGTTTCTGGGTGATGCGAACGAAGGACCCTTCGGTGAGTGATTCAGCGAGCCCACCGGGGCGGCCGTCCTGGAGCCGGTCGAGTTCGGCGGCGAGCCGCTGCATCCATTCGGGGGGTTCCAGTCCCGAGCCGATGCGGGATCCCATAAACTCGGAAATGGTGCGTCGAAGCTCTGTGAAGCCGACTTCGGCAGCCTCTTTGCTGAGTCCGGCAAGACCCGGGCAGGAGCGGGAAATGAGAGCAGCCATGTGGTTTTGGGTCAGGCTGCCCACGACGCGTTCGTGGATGTGATCGTGGAGCCCTGGGAGACGAACGCCGTATTTCTCCTCCAGAGCAGAAAGTTCTTCGACAAATTCCTCTGCAACTCCGTGGCATTCGCTGCTGAGGTGTTTTTGAACAGCGGCGGCCACGTCCTGTTCTCCCCGCCGAAGCAGTGCTTCATGTACGATCTGCCACGGCACGGCATTCCACTCAAAGCGATCGTAGAGGGATTCAACGCGGAGAAAATCCAGCAGGCAGAAGAGACGGCTGCCGTAGTCGGAATAGGTCGTTGTGGTGTTGTATTCGAGGAATCGGTCGAAGTTGTCAACGACACATTCAAAGACGAACTCAGACATTTCGACAGCGTCATCACGGTCAATGATGCCGGCGTCCAGATCATCGAGGATTTTGACGTTTTCGGTTACGGCAACGGTCTCCTCGAGTTCCCTGAGGAGTGATTCGGCGCCGTGGTGCAGGATTGCGCGGGCGTTGCCGAGAGTCAGCATGCGGGTATGGAACAGATCATCACCGTAGGTCTCGATGAACTCACGAACATCTTCCGCGAAGTCATCCTCATGAAGGTCTTCGACGATGGAAAGTCGCATTGAGCTGCTGTGACTGATCCAGAGATCGGCATAGGCGCTGAGGAGTTTAGCGACGCGGCGAAAGACGCTTTGCGTCCGCTGGGCACCGGAGACTTTGAGTCGGGCGGCGGCTTCGACGATTGCCTCAACGCTGTGGCTGAGCCCCATGCGGTAGAGTCGGTCAAACTCGGTAACAGCCTGTCCGGGGGGGCGGATTGAGCGTTCCATGTGGAGCGCTGTAAGGAGCAGCTCGAAGGTTTCGGCAAGCAGTCCGAGCCGGGGCAGCTGGCTGAGGAGTACTCGAATGATGGACTGGAGTGTGCGGGCTTTGAGAATAGCGGCAGGCTGACCGCCGTTTTCAAAGGGCACGTAGAGCAGCGGACGTTTGCGGAGATCACGCAGCAGGGCCGGAAAGCCGGCGCAGGCCTTTTCAACATCACCGCTGAAGATGGCGGTGAACATGCGTGAAATGTGACGATCGAGTGATTCTGAGTCGGTTCCCGATCCGGGCTCTTCCGCGATGACGGCACCGATGAGCCGTTCAGCCATCAGGAATTCAACGGTCGTCGAGAGTGCGTTCTGCATGAGCAGGAAGCGGCACTGCATCTGGATGTCGTATTCGATATTGGCTTCGAGACCACTGGTGTTGACAGTGATTTCGTAGTCGCGGACTTCGGCGACGAGCTCTCCGAGTCCCTGCAGGCGTCCGCGGATGGCGGCCAGCCATTCGCGGAGGGTATCTTCGCGGGAGCTGCCGGCATGTTTGGTACCGGAGGTCCGGGAAACCCAGAGCGCGGCGATGCCCCAGAGCGATCCAACAGTGTGCAAAAACTTCAAACGCGGCTCGATTTGCCGGTAGAGGATTTCAAATTCGGTGGTGCCTGGCGTGGGAGCACCGTCCATGGTGTCAGCCGCATTCCCGTCGTCGGTGGAATCACGGTAGGTGACGTCGTCCCATGCGGCGCTCAGCACATCATCCTGCTCCTCGCTGCTGTCGAAGAGATGTTCAAGGTCGATTTCGTCCCCGGGACGCTGGCGTTTGTTCTTCTGCAGTGCGAGGAACTCGCTGAGCTTGGGAACTTCCCAGAATTCGCCGGCGTTGGCTTCCATAAAGGCGAAGAGCCGGCGGAGGCTGTTCCAGCCCTGCACAGGGTCGGAGTGGTCACAGACGCAGGACAGGAGTCGGTTCAGGAGGCGGTGGATGGAATGGGGGCCGGATTCGAGCGGCACAGTGTCTGCGCAGCTGAGCCACTGCATAAGCAGCCCCATGGCGGCCACGTGGTCACGGCGTTCGAGCAGAATTGAGACGACCTGGGCAAAGCTGCCGCTGGAACTGAAGTCCTGCACATGCTTCCGCCAGAACGAAATATCTCCGGCGGATTCACCGGCCTCGCGCCAGAGGGCGAGTACGCGAGCGACGCCGATGGCTGCTTCGACGGATCGCATGCCTTCGATGTGTGTGAGGTCGTGAACGGTGGTGGTGGCGTAGGAATCCCACTCCTCAGCCATCCCGCGGAAGTCCGCGAGCACTGCGTCGTGGAGGTCGGCACGGCCGCTGGCGGCCGCTTCGCTCATCGTGAGCGTGCAGGCATCGAACAGCTGACCGATGATATCCAGGAGCACTTCCAGACGGTTGTCGGGAATGGAATCTTCACGGTTGGAAAACAGCGGGAAGAGTCCCTGAAAACCGAGGATGCACCAGGGATCGGCGAGCCCGCCGCAGCGGATACCGCGGTGCCACAGTTCGATGACTTCAGAAATGGTGCGGCGAGCCTGATCGAGCTGTCCGCTGCGGACGAGGCGATTGATCATGACGAGTCGCGAGTGAATTTCGGACTCGAGGCGCGCAGACAGGCAGGGGATAATGGTGGCTTCTTCACGACTGGCCTGTTCATAGCCCATACGGGCGAACATCCACGACAGGTGGCGGTGCTGAATCTGATCGGCGCCGTATTTGGCGAGGAACATATTCAGGTCGTGGCGAACGTGACCGAACGGCTGACGGGATTCTGCGGCGAGCCTGCGGAGTCGCCGACCGCGTTCACCGGTGGCCAGTTCGAGCAGACGCTGGTAGAAGAGATCCCGCTGACGCGCGACAACGGGGAGCAGCGTGGTGAGTGACACGCTGGAATCCCACGTGCCAGGTCCTGAGCCGCTGATCGAGGAGGCCATGAGGATGGTGCCGGCGAGGACGGCTGAGGCATCGTAGAGACGTTCGGGATCGGGCCCCGAACCTCCTTCTTCGACCCACGACTGCAGGGCATCAAGAATCAGCCGACGCACCATGAAACGACGGTAGAAGCCCTTCGTGTCAATTTCGTCGGGGTCCCATTCACCGAAGACATAGTTCGTCCGTTTGGTCACGGGGTGCACGTGATCGTGAGCCCGCAGGTCGAGGCTGAGTTCCTGGAGGCGCTCGCAGGAGAAGTGGGTGCCGTTGAGCAGGTCGGGGGGGACTTCGCGCAGAAACCGCATGGTGGCGGAAATGAGCGGTTCCCAGGGACCGGCCGCGACACCGACATCGCTGATGTACAGCGGGAGCGGGCAGAAGCGTTCGTGGGGATAGACTTCTGAGCGGCGTCCGTTCTCGAGCACCGGCACGGGGCGGTAGCCGACGTAGACGTTGAGTCTTTGCAGGACACGCGGGAGCGCTGACGTCTGGCTGAACCCACCAGGCTCAGCGCGCAGAGCGAGGGCTGCTTCGAAGATTTTGGCGAGGAGCAGAGGGCTGAAGAATTCGTGCTCGGGGACGTGGGCGAGGAGATCGGAGTGATGCTGGCGATAGGCCGGCAGGAGTTGATCAAGGGTGATGACGATGATGTCTTCCGCCTGTGAGCACTGGGTGAAGGCAGGTTCAGCGGCGGCGGCGAGTTTTCTGAGGGCGTTAAGAAGGTAGTCGCGGAGTGTGGCGGGGCTGGAAGTGTGACCGGAAATGCGGAACAGGTCGTTGAGGCAGGTGCGAAAGCGAGCACTGGGGGCACCCTGAGAAAAGTTCAGGTAGCCCAGCAGATCGCGGAGCGCATCGCCTGGGAATTCAGAGCTATCAAACAACTGGTTCTGCCGTGTGGTCACGCGAGTGCAATCTGAGTCGTGGGCTGGAGAATGTGGGCAGCTCAGCGGAGCTTTCGCCACCGGAAATCATATCAGCGGGCGAATTCGATGTTGCGGGTTTCCCGGAGTACTGTCACCTTGATTTCACCGGGGTATGTGAGAGATTGTTCGATGGCTGACGCGAGGTCTCGGCAGAGTCGAGCGGCCTGGCGGTCATTGACGCGGCTGGAGTCGACGATGACGCGGATTTCGCGGCCCGCCTGGACGGCAAACGCCTGCTCGACCCCGGGGAACCCGCAGGCGAGTGCTTCGAGTTCTTCGAGTCGGCGGACGTATTTTTCGAGCGTTTCGCGGCGGGCGCCGGGGCGTGCTGCTGAAACCGCGTCGGCGGCGGCCACGAGCACCGTGTAGATGTGCTCGGGACGGATATCGTCGTGATGTCCGGCGGCCGCATGCACGACTTCACTGCCTTCGCCGTAGCGTTTGAGCAGTTCGGCGCCGACGGCGGGGTGTCCGCCTTCCATTTCATGGTCGGCCGCCTTACCGATGTCGTGGAGGAATCCGCAGCGGCGTGCAAGCGTGCCGTCCAGTCCAAGCTGTTCAGCCATCATGCCGGTGAGGTGCGCGACCTCAATGGAGTGCTGGCGGACATTCTGACTGTAGCTGACGCGGAAGTGCAGACGCCCCATGAGATCCATGAGCTTCGGATGGAGACCGCGGACCCCGGCCTCTTCGCAGGCCTGCAGTCCGAGTCTGCGGATGTGTTCTTCCATTTCCCGGGTTGTCTCGGCGACGATCTCTTCGATTCGTGACGGATGAATGCGCCCGTCCTGGATGAGTCGCACGAGCGACAGTTTGCCGATTTCCCGGCGAACGTTGTCGAAGGCGGAAACAATGACGACGCCCGGGGTGTCGTCGACGATGACATCGACACCCGTGGCCTTTTCAAAAGCCCGAATATTGCGACCTTCGCGTCCGATGATCCGTCCCTTGACTTCATCGCTGGGGATATCAACGGTGGAGACTGTGGTTTCGGATGTATGAGCCGATGCGTAGCGCTGAACGGCCATGCCGATAATTTCCCGCGCTCGCCGTTCGCATTCCGTTTTGACTTCCGCTTCGTGGCGCAGAATGATGGCGCCTGTTTCATCGGCGAGCTCGCGATCGAGGCGTTTGAGGAGTTGTTCGGAGGCCTGTTCGCGGGAGAGTTCGCTGATGCGGTAGAGTTGTTCCTGTTCGTCACGAATGAGTCGATTGAGTTCTGCTTCGCGGGCGTCAAGGAGCCTGGAGCGATCGGCATGTTTCTGCTGAGTAACTTCCAGCATTTTTTCTTTTTTGCGGAAACCTTCCTGCTGCTCCGCCAGTTGTGCCAGCCGCCTGTCCAGTTCGCGTTCACGATCGCGGAGCTGGTTCTGGCCTTCGGCAATTTTCGCATCGAGGGCTTCGCGGTGCCTGAGGAGATCTTCCTTCAGTCGCAGCTCCTGATCGCGGCGGAGGCTGTCCGCATCCCGCTGGGCCTGCTGGAGAATCTCGTCGCGGGATTTCCACGCCTGCCCCCGGATCGCGCGATCCAGGAAGAAGCCAATGGCCGCACCGATGGCTCCGGCAAGGGCGCCGATGAGCACTTCAGTCATGGACTGTTCCTTGTAGTGTGAACGGTCCCAGCCGGAGTAATGTGAGGTTGCTGAGCGGCTGCATTTCAGGGGCAGCGCGATAAGCGACGCTTGCAGGGAATGCTGCGATGAGGAATCGGTGCGAAACTTTCTGCTGAGGGTGGCAGCGCCGTGCCGCACAGGCGGCTAATAAACGCCCCCCTGTGAATTCCCGCTCCACGACACAGCAACTGGCTGGGCGGTGATGGGAACAGTGTGCTGGCAACCGGGAGGAGCCCCCCGGGAAGCTGCAGCCACACAACAGCCTGCCGGCAAGCCATGATCACCCGCTGCGGCGAGCATCCCCGTGCAGTGCCCACAAGCAGCACGGGAAAGGCCAGCAGCAGGGCAGGCAGGAGCAGAAGCAGACAGGCAAGCGTTGCCATCAGACAGGAATATCCGGCAGATGAGAAGTTGTACCGAAACAATTCACGCAGCAGACACAGCAAACACGGACTGATCCGCAGGAACTCACACGCAACCGTATCACCGCGGTGTCTGACGCGGGAAACGGCAACTTACGGACCGGCTGGCCCGGTTGATTGTGTGCAGAATCGACAGCCCCGGAAGCCATTCACGTTGGAACAGGCGATCCGGGGAACTTCTGAACTGTACCAGTTTGGGGCGCCAATTCAACACTCTGGCTGCAAAACGGCCAGCAATGCTGAGGGTTTTTTCGAGTCAACACGGACGTCGGAATATTCCGCATGCCTCCCGGAGTTTCCTCCGCTTTCCAGCCACCGAAACCCCGGCTGGGTTTGACCGCCGCGGGCATGCTGCCTATTTTGTGAGCTTTTACGGCAGCACTGCCTGCCACCGCCCCGCGAGTTCTCCCATCAGCGCTCGCCAGGTGGTCGTCTCCCTTACCTCCACCAATCCCAAGGATGTTCCGCATGCTCCGCCGCGCGCTCCTGCTCCTCCCGGCTCTCCTGCTGGTCGGATGTCAGGTCCAGGATTCCTCCAGCAACTCACCTGCTCCACCCGCCTCCGCCACCAATCCCGCCACCGGCGCAACCCCCACCTCCGGCGCCCCCTCAATCGCCTTCGTCACCAACCAGATCGCGGATTTCTGGAAGATCGCCGAAGCCGGCTGCATTGCCGCCTCAAAGGAATTCGGAATCGAAGTCCAGGTCATCATGCCTCCTGAAGCTTCCGCAGTTGTGCAGAAGCAGAAGGTTGAAGACGCCATGGCCACCGGCATTCGTGGTATCGCCATCAGTCCACTCGATGCCGACAACCAGATCGACTGGATCAACAGCCTCTGCGAAAAGATGCCAACCATCACCCACGACTCCGATGCGCCCGCCTCCAACCGACTCGTCTACATCGGCATGAACAATTACGCGGCCGGCCGGGCCTGCGGCGAAATCCTCCGCAATGCCCTCCCCGACGGCGGCCAGGTGCTCATCACCATCGGACGGCTGGAACAGGACAACAGCAGATACCGCCGCCAGGGCGTGATCGACGTGCTGATGGGCCGCGATCGCACAATTGACTTCTACCGCGATCAACCCAACTCCTTCGACCCGGTCGAAGGCGAAATCAAGGGCGAAAAATACACCATCGTCGCCACGCTCACCGATCAGGGGAAACCGGAAGTCGCACTGCAGAAATGCGAGGATGCACTTGTCACCTGGCCGGAACTCAAAGGCATCGCCGGGCTCTTCGAATACAACCCGCCCGCCTGCTATCAGGCACTCAAAAAAGCCAACAAACTCAAACAGATCGCACTCGCCGGCTTCGATGAAAACGATGTCACTCTGCAGGCCATTAAAGACGGCGAATGTGCCGGCACCGTTGTGCAGAACCCCTATGAATACGGCTACCAGTCCGTCCGCGTACTCAAAGAATACCTCGGCGGAAACAAAGCTGTGATTCCTGAATCCAGGTACATCGACATCGCTCCACGCTCCATCACCGCGGAAAATGTCGAAACCTTCTGGGAAGAACTCAAACGGCTCAAAGGACAGTAACTCTGAAACCGAACGATCCGCCACGCATGACCACGGCAGCCGATTCCACGCCCCGCCTGGAAGTGCAGGGCATCAGCAAAACCTTCCCCGGCGTCAGAGCGCTCAACAACGTCAGTCTGCGCCTGATGCCGGGTGAGGTGCTCTCCGTTGTCGGTGAAAACGGGGCGGGCAAAAGCACCCTCATGAAGATCCTCGCCGGTGTCCATTCCCCGGACACCGGCTCACTGTTCGTCAACGGTCGCCCCGCCGTGCTGCGGTCCGTCCGGGACGCCATGGATCACGGCATCGCACTCATCCATCAGGAACTCAATCTCGCTGACAACCTCGAAATCGGCGCCAACATCTTTCTCGGCCGCGAACCGCTCCGGCAAGGACTCATCGATAACGCCGCAATCAACGCCGCTTCCACTGAACTCCTGAAACGCATCGGCCTGAACATCCCCCCCACGGCCCTCGTTCGCAGCCTCACAACCGGCCAGCAACAGATGGTTGAGATCGCCAAGGCGCTCTCCATCAACGCCAAAGTCCTGATCATGGACGAACCCACCTCCAGCCTCTCCGCCGGCGAATCGGAGCGGCTGTTTCAGGTGATCCGGGACCTCCGCAGCCAGGGCGTCAGTATCCTCTACATCTCACACCGACTCGCTGAAGTCCAGGACCTGTCCGACCGCGTCACGGTACTGCGTGACGGTGAAAACGCCGGAGAACTGCTCCGCCATCAAATCACCCACGATAACCTCGTACGGCTGATGGTTGGCCGGGAAATCTCCCGCTTCTTTTCCAGAACCACCCACCCGCCGGGCCCGGTTGTTCTTGAAGCACGCGATCTGGCAACCACTGCGTGGCCACGGCACCGCAACAGCTTCACGGTTCGCAGCGGCGAAATCGTGGGCATCGCCGGACTCGTCGGCGCAGGCCGCACAGAACTGCTGCGAACCCTCTTCGGCGTTGACCAGCCGCTGGCCGGACAGATCCACGTGGCTGGCAGGCTCGTGTCGCTGGAAAGCCCGACCGCTGCCATCGCCGCCGGAATCGCCCTCGTGCCCGAAGACCGCAAGCAGCAGGGAGTCGTGCTGGATTTTTCAATTCGTCGCAATATCAGCCTCGCCTCCATTCACCAGCATTCGCGAGCAGGATGGCTCAACAGCGCCGTCGAGCGGGCTCAGTCCACCCAGATGTTTCAGCGACTGCGAATTCGCGCCCCAAATGACTCCGCACGCACCGGCAATCTCTCCGGTGGCAACCAGCAAAAAGTTGCACTCGGCAAATGGCTGGCCCTCAAACCACAGGTGCTGCTGCTGGACGAACCCACCCGCGGCATCGATATCGGTGCCAAACAGGAGATCTACCAGCTGATGGATGAACTCGCCGGACAGGGACTGGCTGTGCTCTTTGTCAGCAGTGAGCTGGAGGAGGTCATCGGTATGAGTGATCGAGTGCTCGTCATGCACGAAGGCCGAATCACCGGAGAACTCCCCCGCGGCGAACTCACCGAACAGGCCATCATGCACCTTGCCACATGCGGCCGCTGAAAATCGCTCCCGTCGAAACATCAGAGTCCCACCAAATCGCCCCCGCCCCCAGGGTCCCCCAATGAACGGAAAAATTGCTGGCATTCTTACGGTACTGCTGATGCTCTGCCTGATGCTGGCAGCTGCCACCGCTGATCCGTGGTACAACCTTGCAGGTTCTCAGTTCCTGAATCTCGACAACCTGATGAACCTCCTCAGCCGCCTGGCACTCTATGGAATACTCGGCATCGGCGTGGCATTCGTCATCATCAGCAGCGGAATTGATCTGTCGATCGGCTCGCTCGTATGCCTCTGCGGAGTGCTCCTGGCCATCCTGCTGAAAGTCGATTACCAGCCCGAACGACCACTGGCTGTGGCCAGCATCGAAGCCGCCACCCGGACCATTACCGTCACCGAAGCACCCGACCGGCTCGCGGCAGGAACTGTTGTGCGTTTTACCGGCGGAGTCGGCTCAGGGCTGGTGCTCACCGTCGAATCCGTAGATGGCAATCGCATCACCGTCCGCGAAATGCTCAAACGTAACGAACGCGATGGTCGGCTCGTTCAGGCTGTTGCGGTCACATCCATGGCAACCGACGGCCTGTCACTGCAACTGCCCGCGCTGAACTCCGCTGCCACAGGTGATCAGCTGCAGCTGTTTCTGCCGGACGGTGCAGTAACCACTCAGAAGATCACGTCCGTCTCAACCACTGACAGCGGCACGACGCTGGGACTGGTCAGAGACCCGGGCAGCAAGTATCGCAGCGGCGCCTCCGCAGTACTCCTTAAACGCAGTCAGAGAACTTCCATCCCCGCCGCAATTCTGCTGGTACTGCTGATCGCCGGCGGACTGGGGCTCGTGCATGGACTGCTCATCACACGACTGCACCTGCAGCCCTTCGTGGTCACTCTCTGCGGGCTGCTGATCTACCGCGGAGTCTCACGCTGGCTCACTAACGACAATCCCGCCGGCTTCGGCGAACTTCAGCAGGTGCTGGGACCCGTCGCTTCGGGACGCTTTGGCCTGTTGTACCGCGGCGAAGATCTCGTGTTCGGCATTCCAATTCCATTTTTTCTGCTGCTGCTGATTGCCATGCTGGCCGCTCTGTTCCTCAACCGCACCATCTGGGGCCGCTATCTGCTGGCACTGGGACGCAATGAAGAAGCCGCGCGATTCAGCGGCATCAACACAGCTCGCATTACAGTCCTCGCCTATGTTCTCTGCTCACTCCTCGCAGCTGTCGGTGGCATGCTGTTTGCCCTCGAATTCAGCTCCATTTCTCCTTCCAGCTTCGGCAATTCCTTTGAACTCTACGCCATCGCCGCTGCCGTACTCGGAGGCTGCAGTCTGAGGGGTGGTGAAGGCAGCATCGCCGGAGTGGTCATCGGCACAGCCGTCATGCAGGTACTCAATAATCTCATCGTGCTGCTGAAAATTCCGCAGTCCCTCGAAGCCACCATCATCGGCGCAGTGATCCTCCTGGGAGTACTCGGCGACGAAATCGTCCGCCGCGCTGCCGCTCGCAGACGACTGAAAAGCTGAAGCCACCCGCAATCCAGCACGCAGTACCTGTACACAACTCTCACCTGAAAATTAGTGTGATCAAGCGTACACCAGTAGCACTGATCCGGCAGCATGACGCAAGCTACGGCCGGTCGAGCACCGATTGCGCGATCCGAAATCCGTGCAGATCACTGCGATCGTCCGCAGGCACGTATCGGCCGCTCCTGGAAAGCAAATCGCCCGGACCGGTGAGATAGCTGCCGCCACGAACCGCGCGCTGCGATTCCTGACTCGAGTCGGCGTCATTGCACCACTCGGCAACATTTCCCAACAGATCATGGAAGCCATTTGCTGACGGCAGCAGCGCTCCGCAGGGGCTCAAACCAGTACTCGAGAACCGGGCATATCGATCCAGCAGATGCGAAGGAGTCTGCGGAACCTCTTCACCGCTCTGCCCGCAACGCACGCTCCATTCCCATTCCGCTTCGTCGGGGAGACGATAGCCATTGGCGCTGGGATCCAGTTTCCAGGACGTTGCCATGCCCTGGTCGCGCTGATCGCCGTCCGCGGGCTGCGTTACCGGGACATAACAGGGCTGGAATTTTTCGCGTCGGCTGAGCCAGTTGCAGTAGAGCACAGCATCGGACCACGAGACATTCTGCACGGGATTGCCTGTGACGTCCGGTGCGAGCTGATCATCACGGCTCCACCCGAAGGGTTTCAGTTCGTCGGGAGTGCTCAGGTCATTGACGAATTCCAGAAACTGCCCGAGCGTCACTTCATACGCCCCAAGCCGGAAGGGGCGACTCACTGTCACATCCTCCGCCAACCCGGAATCACTCTCGCGAATTCCCCTGCGAAACTGACCGGCAGGCATCAACAGCAGCAGGTGACCCGCAGAAGTCTTCGTCCATTTCGCATTGACGTCACCGGATACGGATCCGGGAACTTCGTCGGGTGCCCAGCGCTGCAGCAGTCGGATGGCCGCGGTGTGGACTGCTGCTTCGGGACGGGAGGCCCATTTCTGAGCGCGATCCAGCCAGCTGCGGACAACCGCTGTGGAAAGCTGCGTGGCTGAAGTATTTCCGAGGGCGAGGCAGACGGCGGCGGTAAGCTCCGGGCTGCCGGCCTCGTCCACCACAGCCGCATCCTCACTCCTGAATCCGCCCCAGCGGCATGTCTGTTCGATGAATTCCGCGCGTTCAGCGAAGCCGCTGGCCTGATCTGTGCGACTCAGCTTCACAGCTGCTTCAGGATCTCCCAGCTGCAGCGCCAGCAGAGCGAGTCGGCTTTTGCGAACCAGCTGTTCCGGCGCGTTGCAGGCGCGCAGCGCGGTCCGAATTGCGGATACCGCATCATTTCGGCTGCAGGCCAGCACTTCAGCAAGTTCGCCGGACGAAGGCAGCACGGGGTTTTCGACCTGCTGAACGAGCCATGCTGCGCGGACGTCACCGAATCTCGCCAGGGCCACAGCGATGGCAAGTCGGCGTTCATCACTGGATTCCCGTTCAAACTGCAGCTCCAGCTTCAGCCGCATAACGGCGGTCGGATAATCACGACGGGTGAGCTGATCAACAGCCAGCGGGATGGCGGTCCCGCGAACATCTGCAAGCGCAGCAGCTTCGCGAGTCATTTCCAGATCCAGTTGTTGGCTGCGGGCAAGCTGCAGCCAGCCGGCTGCGAGGAGCAGCACTGTGGCGACAATTCCGGAGCGGGTGAGATGCCGGCGACTGGCGGCGCGGAGCATGCGGCGTTCCACCGCTGACCAGCGACTCGAACGAGTCAATATCAGCAGTCGGATCCAGTCCGTCAGCGGGGGCAGGTGTCGCGGCTCACAACGATGGCTCCAGAGCGCAGCGAGTTCCGACAGCAGCAGTTCAGCGCGGCCGCGACGGGTTTCCCGCTGTTTGCGAGCCAGCCATTCACGCAGGGCATCAACCAGATAATCATGTGCCAGCTGCCACGACTGCAGCGGAGCAGCCTCGGTACCCGTGGAAGCCGGCGATTCAACGGGTGTAATCAGTCGCAGTTCCGCATCCAGAATTCGCATCACAGCCTGAAAGTCGTTCGGCCGCTGCTGGTAGCCGGCCACGGTGATCAGTTCATCGCGGGAGCGGCTGCGACCTTTGATTCCGAGCCCTGCCGGCGGCAGGAGGAGTTTCAGGATTTCGCGGGCGGCAGGTGCGTGCAATCGATGTGCAGGGCTCGCCTGAGACGAATGAAATGTGTCTTCCAGAAAAGCCACGCCCAGACCTTCAAGACCTCCAACTTCGCTGAGCGTCTGCGGGACCCATGCACGACTGCGGAGCATTTCGGCGAACAGTGTCAGCCGCACAGCGATCACGCGACCATCAACGGCAAGTCCATCAACGGCCTGATTGAGAAACGACTGCTGCTCATCGCTCCACTCCGTCGCCACAGCCGGAAGTCGGCCCCACGCCTGGCCGAATCGCGCGAGTACTCGGCGGGCATGATCAACGTCGAACAAATCCACAAGCGCCGTATTAAAGCCTTCCAGCAGCGGCACTTCGATGGCATTCATCAGTCTTGCGGTTGCCACGGAGAAATCATCCCGAACAAGCAGCAGCGCCTGCAGATGACCTCCGTCACACTGACGCAGAACACGGACCAGCACAGACTCAGGCGCCGGAGAATTACGACTCAGCCACTGTTCAAGCTGGTCGAACACCAACACCACTTTGCCGCGGCCGCGCTGACGAATCAGGCTGCAGGCGTCCGCTGCATCGGCGTCCGCACCGAGCCCCTGCACGAGCGGACGCAGCGCGGTGAGCAGTCGCGATTCGGTGCCTTCCGCCGAGGCTTCAAGAAACACCGTGTGCACTCCACCCGCAAGCGACGGCAGCAGACCTGCTCGCACCAGCGACGACTTGCCGCAGCCACTGGGACCGTACAACACACCCGCGGAAAACGTCCGCTGAGCATCTCTCTCCTCCAGCTTCTGCTTCCAGAAGGCAATGCTTTCCGGTAATCCCGCTCGATTACGGGGCCCAGGGAGCAGCTGCGGAAAGAAGCCCGCATCCTCCTCCACAAAAGATCGCAGACCACGGGGTGTAATCGGCAACCCGTCAGCCTCCCCCGGACCAGCGACCGCTCGACGGCCACCAACCGATTCCTCAAGCCACTCCTCGAGATCAGCAGCGAGCGCATCGGCTGTCTGATACCGATCGGCAGCTCGACGGGCCAGGGCCTTGAGACAGATGCGTTCGAGTTCTCCCGGAATGCGGCTGCTGAAATCCCGGGGAGGCCTGGGCGAGGCAGAAATTACCTGGCTCAGCGTTTCACGGACCGAACCACCTCGAAATGGACGAGTATCCGTGAGCATTTCATAGAGGATCACTCCCAGCGAGAAGATATCGCTGCGGCCGTCGAGGCGATGCGCTTCGCCAAGGGCCTGCTCAGGACTCATATACGCCGGTGTCCCAGCAACCGTCCCCTTCTGCAGCTGCTGATCCGCCCGGATCGCAAGGCCAAAGTCGGCAACAAACGGGGTTCCTGTGGCAGCCTCAATCAGGATGTTGGCCGGCTTGATATCGCGGTGCACAATTTGTTGCTGATGGGCCGCATGCAGGGCTCGAGCAACCTGCGACAACAATCTCGCTGTCTCCTGCTCCGATACTCGGCCCGTCCGCAGCAGTCCCTCAAGCGTGGTACCGTCGATGAAACGGGAAACAGCGTAGATGGCACCTCCGGGAGCGGTGCCGACGTCGTACACGGGCACGATGCCCGGGTGTGAAAGTGCGGCAGCCATCCGGGCTTCGGCAAGGTAGCCGTCAACATCCGCTGCCGAACGAAATCGGGAGCGGTTTGGGAGTTTCACAGCCACCTGTCGCTGCAGCTGCACGTCCCACCCGAGGAACACGCGACCAAACGCCCCTTCGCCAAGAAGACGATCGAGCCGATATCGCTCCTGCAGATACTCAGCCTCGAAACCCGGTGCTGACAACGGCGACTCTCCGCTGAATTGCTGGATCTGAGTCGCGAGGGCATCTTCTGAATCAGCCGGAGGCTGCGACGGATGTCGCACGGCCAGAGTCACATCGGTCGCCGCATCTGTAAACGCGTGGGGATCGGCAGCCGCCGCGGAAGGACCGGGGAGCGACTGACAGACGGTGGCTGCGGCGGCGGAATCTGTGTCGGTCGCGGCTTCATTCGCGGAAAGCTGCACGACCTGGGTGGCGTCAACCCCGGATGCGGCCTCGCAGGGATCACCAAAGCTGTCGGCGATGGTCTGGTCGGAGGCCGCCTGATGGCCCTGCAGTTGCTCCAGTTGCCGCAGGGCGCGCGGATCTGAAGCGATGACAGGAAACGCTAAGAGATACTCCTGCAGCCGATCCGACAGACGGGCCACCTTGCGCAGCCGCCGGTCGGCGAGCAGGATTTCCAGAATTTCTTCGGGAGCGAGTTGCGGATACAGCTCAAGAAAACTCAGAACGTCCGGGGGTGATCCGGGATTGTTCCAGAGCTGCTGGAAGGCGCGAAGGACTTCCATCGGAGAATTCCGCCGCGGTAACGTGGAGGGAATCAGAACAGTTCGAGGAAGTTGGTAAGACTTCCGGAGAGCTTAACAATAAAGCGGGCGGCATCGGCACCGTTGATCGCACGGTGGTCGTAGGAAAGCGACAGCGGCAGCATCATACGTTCGCTGATCTGGCCGTTTTCCATCACCAGCTGATTAATGGTTCGGGACATGCCAAGAATGGCGACTTCGGGGTAGTTCACAATCGGAGTGAACGCGGTTCCGCCGATACCACCGAGATTGGTGATGGTGAACGTGCCGCCCTGCATGTCTTCTGACTTCAGCTTCTTGTCACGGGCTTTGGCCGCCAGCTCGGAAAGCTCTGAGGCGACCTGCAGAATGTTCTTTTGATCGCAATTGCGGATCACGGGAACGACCAGACCGTTGGGAGTGTCGACGGCCACGCCGATGTGGTAGTACTGTTTGACAACAAGTTCCCCGGATTGCAGATCAACACTGGAGTTAAAGTTGGGGAACGCTTTCAGAGCACCGACGACGGCCTTGATGATGATGGCTGTCATGGTGATTTTGGGTGAATTGGGATTGGCTTTGACGTATTTGCGGCGGGCAGCTTCCAGTTCGGTGATATCGGCAAGATCGTGCTGGGTGACGTGAGGAATGGTTACCCATGCAGCGTGCAGATTGGCCGCAGCAGTCCGGAAGATCTTGTTCATCGGCTGACGCTCAACCGGACCAAACCGGCTGAAGTCGGGCAGCGGAGCCGCCTGAACGATTCCGAAGCCCGGTGTAGCCGGAGCGGCTGAAGGGACGGCAGCGGGCTGCGCCATTCGGTCGCGGACGAAGGCTTCGACATCTTCGATGGTAATGCGTCCACCGGCGGCGGTGCCTTTGACCAGTTTCAGATTCACGCCCAGTTTGCGGGCGAGCCTGCGTGTGGCGGGACCGGCAGGTGCTGGAGGACCGTCCGGGCGGGCTGATGCGGTTGCGGCAGCAGCAGTAACGACCGGGGTCGGAGAAGCTTTGGAAGCTGCCGGAGCCGCGGTTGCGGCAACTGCTGCAGCCGGGGCTGGGGTGGCCGCAGGGGCTGCTGGTTGTGGAGGTGCTGCAGCAGGCTGCGCAGCGGGAGCGTTGGTCTGGGTGCTGATGGTCAGCAGAGGGGCTCCGACGGCGACCGTCTGGCCGGCCTGAACGTGGACGGCGGTAATGGTTCCGGCATGTGGGCAGCGGATATCGGTTGCAGCTTTGTCAGTCTCCACCTCGCAGACGACGGTGTCGGCAGCAATCACGTCACCGACTTTGACGTTCACGAGTGCGACATCGACTTTGGAAACGCCTTCGGAAACTTCCGGGAGTTTGAATTCGATGGAGGCTGCAGCCGGAGTTGCGGCGGGGGTCGGTGGAACAGGGACCGGGGGAGGCGAAGCAGGGGCAGATGCCGGCGCGGACGCGGCGGGAGCGGAGGCCGGAGCCGGAGCGGGGGCAGCCGCTGGCGCGTCGGTTTCGATGAGCAGAATTGGGGCACCGACGGCGACCGTCTGGCCGGGCTGCATGAGCAGTTTGGCGATACGTCCTGCGTGGGGGCAGGTGATATC
>JBEAUF010000387.1:0-26010 GCA_041161565.1 Planctomycetota bacterium
TCCGTTGTCCGTTGTCCGTTGTCCGTTGTCCGTTGTCCGTTGCCCGTTGTCCGTTGTCCGTTGTCCGTTGTCCGTTGTCCGTTGTCCGTTGTCCGCTGCCCGCTGCCCGCTGCCCGCTGCCCGCTGCCCGCTGCCCGCTGCCCGCTGCCCGCTGCCCGCTGCCCGCAACGTCCGATAATGTCTGTTATGTGAAGTTGTTTTGAAAAAACGCCAGTGTTTTCAGGGCTTCGTGGAAACTCACCGCTGTGTTAGTCGGGAGCGAAGGTTGACGTCGAGTTCCTGGAGGGGCACTCCGGCGCGGTTCAGCTGTCGCAGGATTCTTTCATCCAGTCTTGAGTTCACATTGGTGCCGGGATCTGGATCGCGTGGCAGGCCCAGTGCGTCAGCGTGCCAGTCTTCGAGGACTCGCTTCATCACAACTCCTGGAACTCCGGCGAGATGTTCGCGGGCTCGTTGTTCGATGTCGGAGCGTTGGCTGTAGATTCCTGAGATCTCTCTCAGGAGTGCCGCATCGGTTGCAGAGAGTTTTGCCGGGCCGGGAGCTGGCGTTGCGGATCGTGTGGAGGTGCTATTGGGTGAGGCGGAGGGCGGGGCCTGATTGTTTGGCGCTGTCTGGCTTTGACCGGAGTAGCGGAGGAAATCGGAGAGCACCTGTGTCATTCCGGAGGGTGCGGCCTGGCGGAGTTGGCTGAGCAGTTGTCGTTGTTCTTCGGGTGCAGCGTCCTCGATTGCATTCAGGGTGGCCATGGGGAGTGATTCTCGAACGCGATCGGGCAGCAGGTTCAGAATGTCGTTCAGGGCGATTTGTCGTGGCTGTCCGGATTCCTCGGTTTGCGGTGTGGGCGGCAGCATGTCTTCGAGGCGGAAGTTCTGGCTGCCATTCAGCCATGTGTTTGTGGGTTCGTCCGCTGCTGCGGCTCCGGGGAAGCTGCCTGGGTCGGCAGGTTTTGCATCTGCCAGATCATCTACTGTGGGTTTTAGGTGTTGATTGAAGCGATCGATAACGTGCTGGACCATGGGGACAGCGTGTTCGGGGACCAGTTTGAGGAGGACCTGTGAATGGCTGAGGATGACAGCGGCGCCGTAGCCGGAATAGGTTTGGCCGACGATATTGCGAATTGAGGGGGACATGGTGATGAGGAAATACATGGCTGTCATGCAGATGACGACGCCCTTTGCGAGGCCCAGCAATCCGCCGAGGTGTCGATCAAAGTCGAGGATTTTTGTTTTTTCCATCCAGCTGCTGGCCATTCCGGCGGCCAGAAACGCGGCTCCGCAGAGTCCGACATAGACGGCGAGCATAGCGAGCCACTGCCGTAGTGGGGGTGCGACGGCGATAAATGGTTCGAGGGCGGGCGAGAGTGTGCCTGCGAACTTGAAGCACAGCAGCAGCGCAACGACCCACGCGAGCTGAGAGAGCAGTCCGCGCGATGCACCGCGGATGGTGCAGTACGACAGCACTCCGACGACAAGCAAATCCACAACCTGTGACGAATTCATGGCCGGACCATCCCTGTGGCGCCCCTGGGTGACCTCTGGAGTTTACGACGGCGCCCGGCAGGGAGAAAAGATCGTTTCGGGTGCGAGAGGGCGATTTGCAAACCTAAAACCGGGAATCAGAACAGTCGCTGGCTGTCCAGCAGCAGCGTGACTGGCCCATCGTTCAGGAGTCGTACGTCCATGTGGGCCTGGAATGTGCCTGTTTCCACCACCAGCCCTGCTCCTCGCAGTTCCGCGGCAACGGCCTGATAGAGAGGCGCTGCTGCCTCGGGGCGTGCTGCCTCCACAAACGCCGGACGTCGTCCTTTTCTGCAGTCGCCGTAGAGCGTGAACTGGCTCACCAGCAACACTCCGCCACCAATCTCTGCCAGCCCCAGATTCATCTTTCCTTCCGCGTCCTCGAAGACTCGCAGCCCCGCAATTTTTCCAGCCATCCAACTGACGTCTTCGTGGGTGTCGGCATGAGTAATTCCGAGGAGCACAAGGAAGCCTCGGCCAATTTGGCCGACAACATTGCCTTCCACGGTCACTGACGCTTCCGTCACCCGCTGAATGACGGCCCTCATTGATGAGCTCCTGCAGCAGTTGTTTTTGTGAATCTGTCCGCGCTGAGCCCGGTGAGCGAAATCGGTGGTGCACTGTTTCGCAGAATGGCACTCAGGATTACAGCCGTACCGGGTGACATCTGCAAACCTGCTCGAAAGTGCCCCGCTGCCACATACAGATTTTGGTAACCGGGAATCTGTCCGAGCAGTGGAAGGTCATCGCCGGAACCTGGTCTGAGTCCGGACCAGCATCGCACCAGTTCCTGTCGACGCAGTTCGGGTACGAGGCCGCAGGCGAAATCAATCAATTCCGACACTCCTGCGGCAGTATTCCCTTTCTCAAACCCGGTGTGTTCTTCTGTGGAGCCGACCAGTACGAGTCCGTCCGTGCGTGGCACGAGGTATCGGCGGCCGACTTCGAGCATACAGCCGAAAAGTGGTGCAGCCATTCGAAGCTGCACCATCTGGCCTCGAATCGGGCGAATTGGCGGGCAGACTCCGACCTGTTTGAGGATTTTAGAGGTCCATGCTCCTGCCGTTATGCAGAGTTGGCCAGGGAAGAATCTGTCGGTCCCCAGCTGCACTGACTCCACACGCTCTCCGCGTGGTTCCAGCAGCAGCGGGGCTGTGTTTTCAATAAATTCCACGTTCAGCACTTCACACGCTGCTCGAAGCGCCTGCAGGTGCCAGGGGTTGCGAACCTGGCCCTGTTGAGGAAGCCAGACTGCTGCGGTATGCCGGTGATGGATGGCGGGCCATGTATCTCTGAGTTGTTGCTCTTCGATCAGGCACACTTCCACGCCGTCTTCAGCCCATTGTTGGGCGAGTTCTGCTGTGGTGCTGGTATTATCCGAAAACAGCAGCGAGCCTGAAACTCTGAAACCATTATCGCGTCCCGTGAGTTCCTGCAGGCGAGCGGTCAGGGAGGGCCAGAGACTGTGGCTGAACGATCGCAGGCGGGCTTCGGGCTTGGAAGAGTGCGGTGCATTGCCTGGTGGCAGCATTCCTGCACCCGCCCATGAAGCCTCCTGCCCAGCGGCCTGCCGGTCGGTGACCAGCACCTTCAGGCCATGCTGGGCAAGTTCCAGCGCGGTGGTCAGACCAATCACGCCAGCGCCGACTACCATAATGTCAGGTTGACTTCGAGCCATGGATGCGGTGCCGTTCTGCCTTATTTGCTGCCGATGCAGTACAGCGTTTCCTGCCGGGCTGGTCCATCACCCGTCGAGGTGCGGATATAGAGCCGACTGTCGACTGCGACCATGGATGCGAACCCCGAATCCCCCAGCTGATTTTGTGCAAGCGGCTCATACTGCTCGGGATTGGCGCGTATTGCCCACGTGGTTCCCGCTTCGTTCGTGGCAAGTATTACATCGCCGATTAGCAGAGGGGACGTGGAGACGGGGCCTTTGAGTCGCTGCTTCCAGCGTTCCTCGCCGGTTTTTGCATTCCAGCAGTAGAACACTCCCTGGTCGCTGAAGGCATAAACATGGCCACCAGTGATCAGCATGGATTGCTCATAGCATTTAACCTTGTTTTTCCACACCAAACCTGACCCATCTGCCTTAACGGCTGCAGTCTCGGAAGCCGGATAACCGCCACTGGCGAACACGGTGTCTTCGTCCCAGATGCAGGTGCCGCAGGTGGCCATGGTGAGGCATGGTGTGTTCCACAGTGGAGTTCCATCGATCGGATTGTAGGCGGCGATCATTGTGGTGCCGCTCAGCAGCAGTTGTTCGCGTCCTCCGAAACGAGCGACAATCGGGGAGCCCCAGTTGAGCATCAGTGGACGTTCCTGAGACCAGACCAGGCTGCCGTCGCTGAGTCGAAATGCCCGCAGCCATGCACCTGTGTCGCAGTCAGCCGAAACGATCAGATTCTCTCCGTGGATGGTGGGCGACGATGCGTATCCGTATTCATAAGCCTGAGGCCGGAACCGACCGGCGTCTGTTCGCCAGAGTATTTTTCCCTTTAGGTCCAGAGAGACGACTTCGATTTTTTCATGATGATTGAAGACGGCGTAGATTTGCCTGCCATCTGTGGCAGCTGTGGAGGAGGCGTGGGTGTTCTTTGGGTGCAGTGTCGGAAATCCACCCTGACTGATGGGGGTGAGCCACGCTGGCTTGCCGGTGCTTCGGTCAAACGCGACCACGGCCTGGGTCTGCGTGGCTTCGTCCGCGCTGCAGAGCACAACGAGGTTGCCAAACACGATGGGGGAGGAGTGTCCGCGTCCGGGGACCGGGACCTTCCAGATCACGTTTTTTGAATCACCCCACTCCACCGGAATTTCCTGTCCGGGTTCCGCGGCGTTGTTTCCAAGCGGGCCACGCCACTGTTTCCAGTCACTGCCGAAGATTGGAGAAGCGGCAAGTATCAGCAAACTTGCGGCCAGCAGGGCGAATGAACACAGCCTGGGAAACATCATGAGACTCCTCTGGGAGCGGGAGGTGGAACATGCCGAGCGACGGGAGCTTTACAATGCATGTGTGACCAGCAGTTTCCCGGAGCGGAATCCGGAGTCAAGTCCACACACTCAGAGCAGAGCGGGCTTCGGTTTTTGGGGAACTGTTGAGAACTGGCAACATCTGCAGTTTTTCCGCAACACTCAGCCGGTGTTTTGCCCGCCGCTGCCTGTTGTTGATCCGCCACAGCTCGGTAAATTCCAAACAACTCCCGCAGTATCAGCACCCCGTTCCTGATGTCACCCAAAAAGACCAGCCGGAACTTATGCCTGCAACACAGAATGTGAAGGAATTTCAGCCATACATGGTTGCAGCAGGTTTGCTGCGGCCTTTTCTTCAAGTGATCCCTGCAGACTCCGCCTGATGTCTACTGCGAAACCGGTTTCCGCGTACGTTCTGAAATACCTGCTGTCGTTACTGATGCTGCAGTCGCTGTTCGTCCCGGCATCGGCCGACGATGCTCCACGGCTGATGTTCATTCAGTCGGGCGGTCAGTCATGGAGCGGTCGGGTGCTGGCACGGAGTGACGAGTCAACATGGATCATGGATCGGTTTGGCGAGCTTGTTTGCCTGCCTGCGAGAGAAATTACGCACCTTGAGGTGGCCGCACCGACCTTTCGTCCGGCGTCAATCGATGCGTTTCTGGCGAGGCTTCGAAGCGAACTGCCTTCGGGCCATCAGGCGGTCGCTTCACGACACTTTGTGATTGCCGCTCCAGAGGAAAAGCTGTCTGCTTACAGGGACATCTTTGAAGGAGTCTTTTCGGAGGTCTCCAGATTTCTCGAGGCTCGTGAACTCCCGGCCACCGCCCCTGCCCTGCCCCTGGTGGCCCTGGTATTTACAGAACAGTCGCATTTCAGGGACTACTGTCAGCGTGACAACACTCGCTGGTCGCAGGATCTGCGAGGGTATTATTCTCTGAAGACAAATCGTGTTGTGGTGCTGGACGCTTCCGGAGAACCTTCCATGAGCGGTGCCTTAACCCCTCTGCAGCCCGCTGCAGGGCTGAAAACTGCCGGGCTCTTAGGAGTTTCTCTCTCCGCGAGAACTCTGGATACGATTATCCATGAGACCACGCATCAGATCGGCTTCAATGTCGGCATTCACAGTCGTTTTGGCAAGTCGCCGCAGTGGCTCGTGGAGGGGCTCGCCCTACACCTCGAATCCAGCCGCGTGCGCATTCGTGGAAATGGACGCACTCTGAAACCGTCCGAACAGATAAATCCTGAGCGGCTGGATTGGTTTCGCGGTGAATACAGCAGACGTCGCACGCTGGGCGACGTCGCGGCGATTGTTGCGTCAGACGAACTCTTCGGGCGTCACTCCTTTGATGCCTACAGTCTTTCATGGGCTCTTTCCTGTTACCTCAGCACTGGCCGTTCTGCTGAAGAAAACGCTATTTTTGCAGCGTATGTGCAGAAGGTGGCGGCGCGGGGCCCCTTTGAGAGTTATTCCGCTGAAGAACGGCTGCAGGACTTTCGAGATGCCTTCGGCGATCCTGCCGTGATCGAGCAGGGCCTGCTGCGGTTTATCGACGAAATGGACTCGAAATGAACGCAGCAGCGAATCGCAGTCCGTCCACTGACTGAAGCCGTCCGTGGATGCTGCCGTTGGCGTGGCACTGGAAAATCTGCAAGACTTATCGCTCACGGGATTCCCCGGTGTGAATCTGGTCCTGCTGGAGTCTATGCGTCATGCTGTTCCGATCTGCAGTTCTGCTGTTGTTGTTCTCCGCCCTGCCCTGCTCTGCAGGAGAAACCGGCGTCCGTTCGGTCAGGCCGGACCGCAGTCCGAATTTTCTGTTCATCCTCGTCGACGATCAGTCGCCTGAAGACCTGCCGATCTACAATCCGGCTTCCCCGCTGCAGGCCCCCAACCTTGCTGCCCTCGCGAAACGTGGCATGGTGCTGGATAACGTTTGCCACATGGGGTCGTTCAGTGGTGCAGTTTGTACGCCGTCTCGGCATATGATCATGAGCGGGCGGACGTTGTGGCATTTGCCGATCGGCCCCCATAAAGGATCACTGTGCCCCCCTCGGCTGGAACAGAATACGGTTCCAGCCGTGTTCAATCGTGCTGGCTACGCGACCATGCGCACCTGCAAAGTCGGCAACAGCTATGAAGCTGCCAACAGGCAGTTCACGGTGCGGAGGGATGCCACAAAACGCGGAGCGACGCCGGAAAGTGGCAGTGCCTGGCATGCTGAGCAGGTGCTGAGCTATCTGAACGAGCGGAGTGCGACAGGTGACCAGCGACCGTTCTACATTCACTTCGGTTTTTCGCATCCCCATGACACTCGAGACGGCCTTCCGGAACTGCTGAAAAAGTATGGTGCGGTGAACCATGCGGATCCGGACACCCTGCCACCGCTCAACCCGCTGCAACCGGCTCTCCCCCCAAATTACCTCTCCAGGCATCCCTTCAACACGACCGATGCGAATGTCCGTGACGAGGTTGCCGTAAGTGGTGTCTGGAAAAATCGTGATGCCGCCAGTATTCGCAATGAGCTGGGACGCGAGATGGCCTGCAGCGAATACATTGACGAGCAGATCGGTCGAGTAATCCGACGCCTTGAAGAACTGGGGGAACTGGAACACACCTACATTATCTACACGGCTGATCACGGGATGTCGATCGGAAGACATGGGCTGATGGGGAAACAAAACCTCTACCAGCACACCTGGCGCGTTCCCTTCATCGCAGCAGGTCCAGGCATTCCGGCCGGCGCTCGCGCGGCGGGGAACGGCTACCTTCTGGATCTGCTGGCCACATTTTGCGACTTTGCGGGAATTACGGTTCCGGAGTCAAATGAAGGTCTGAGTCTGCGGCCTGTGTTGGAAGGGCGTCAAGCGACAGTTCGGAAAGTGCTTTACGGTGCCTATTCAGGTGGTGAAAAGCCTGGCATTCGCTGCATCCGGGCTGGTGGCTGGAAGCTCATTACCTACAAGGCTCCTGCCCTTGGGATCGACGAGGTTCAGCTGTTTAATCTGGAAGCGAACCCCAGCGAATTGCTGGCAGAACATGGGGCAGCTGAGCCCCTGCAGACGAACCTTGCCGGGATCCCGGAATACGCGGGGAAACTGCAGGAATTACAGCGGTTGCTGGTTGAGGAAATGCGGCGGCTGGATGACCCGGCTAAACCCGAGTAGTGCTGCTGTTGCGACGTTAATCCCTGTCCGGGTGCCTGATCTGTTCCCAGTATCGGTCGAAGTCAAATTCAGGGCTGTTTTCGCCATCGTGGCAGCGATAGCAGGCTGAGTCGCGTGCCTGCTGCAATGTGACACGGACGGACTTTGCCGCTTCCTCCGGCTCTGCTCCGTTTTCCACAAGGTCAATGTGGGTGCTGCCGGGACCATGGCAATTCTCGCACTGGTTGCCGGCCAGCAGTTGCTCAAGTCCGCGTTCGGCCGGACTGGATGCGAACTCCTCATTGAGAAATCCGGACTCGAAGCGGATGTAGTCACGTGGGTCCCAGCCTGTGACATGGCATGCGAGGCACTCCGGGTCATGAAAACGCTGAATGCCGTGAAGTCGTTCTGCGCCGCGACGCGCGAGGGCGGGATCGAGGCTTTCAAGGGCATGCGAATGGGCCGATTTTTCCCAGACGGCAAAGGCCTTCGTGTGACATTCACCACACTTCCGTGCTCCCACGAAAGCAGCACCTGAAGGGTGTCTGACAGCGGCCTCGGCGGCGACGAGTCGCTGTTCTCTGAGCCTCTGTTGGTATTGTTGCAGCAATTGAACCATGGCGGGGTCATCACCGAAACGACCACCATTGAGTTTCACGAGTTCGAAACGCACAGGCTGAGCGGTGTCTTCCGGATAAATTCCAACTACTCCAGCTGTCTTGCCCTTCTCGCCGGCCTGAATGAGCCGCACTGTACCGATGAGTTCCGGGTCCGGCTCGCCGTCGCCGAATCCCTGCGCGGCCACAATCAGGTCAAGCTGCGGAAAGGCTCGTGCAAATGCACGGGATTCATCCAGCGTGGCCTGTGACAGCAGCACCCTGAACTGCACCTGCTGAGCATCGAAATCTTCGAGCACAGCTTTGAGGGATTCCTGCGGATCGGTCCATTCGGCGTCGCCCGGGGGAGAACCTGCTGGAAGCACCTCATTTCGGAGCGTTTCGCTGAGTAAGCTGGTAATTCCGACGCGAACTCCTCCGATCGTGATAATGCGACTGGCCAGGGGCGTTCCGAGGTCTCGGGAGCCGAAGAAAGTCAGATTTGCGCTCACGAACCCCAGAAACTCATCGCCATCTGTTACATGCTGTGAGAGCAGATATCCGGGATCCAGTCGGAGTTCTTCAGGGCCGAGGCCCACTGCAATGTAATTGAGATCCCTGAGGGCCTGCAGGGTGGTTTCGAATTTGAGCTGAGCTTGAGTGCCGGTGCGAGACGAAAGGCTGCCAAGGTCGATGCCGCGAACGTCCCAATCAAGGTCCCTGAGCTGGCGAAACAGCCCTGCCCTGCGTGTCATGCCGCCAAGCTGGTTGGCGGTACAGCCACAGGGTTCGAAGTAGCCCTGCTGTTCACCAGTGACGACGAGTACAGCGGATGGCTTTGGCCAGTCGGGAAAGCGAAGAGGTGAAAGGGGTGTTGCCGGTGCGGGACTGTTTGGTGGCTGAGCGGATTGCGGCTGTGCCGGAACGGAGGAAGAAACGGCTGGCGCTGAAGACTCCGTCGCGCCAGCCACTTCGGCGTCCAACTGTTGTGAAGTGTCTGCAGGCTGCGTATCCCTCGCTGACTGGTTGTTCTGTCCCGGCATCCAGAACGTTGCTGAGGCAAGAAAAACAAGCCCGAGGAAGCTGACGAATAAGAATATCAGAACACGCTTCATGGGTAGCATCCTGCGCCGGTATGGGTTGTCTGCCGTTTGTAATCCAGAAAATCACTGCTGCCTGAATCAGTTCGAAGTTCAGTTGGAGTAGAGAAGGAGTCCGAGGGACAGTCCGTCTCCGGATGGATGGTTGGTACTGAGTCGAATCCGTCCGGGATTGCTCTCCGTTTTCTGCACGACAGGGCGGCCGGGAGGGATCTTAAAAGTGAGGATGTATCGGTGAACTGTGCCTGAGGGTTCGCCGACCGGCTGCAGTTCCACTTTCAGAAAAGTCGGATCTGATTCTGCTACCTCAACTTTAAAGGGTTCCTGCATCTCTTTTTCGTCAACGATTAACAGGACCTTTGCCTCACGTCCCTCAGCGGCTTTGAAGGATCCCAGCTGGAGCGACATGGTGTCTGGGTTGAATGTGGTTCCTGCGAGTGGCTGGATTCGCAAAGCGCCGTACTTGCGGGCCCGTACGGTAATGCGTATGGGCGTTTCCGCCATGGATGTATGAATCTCAAGGTCTTCCTGGAAGAGTCCTGGCGGGATGCTGGCAGAGACGGTTGCGGCCAGTGAAAAGCCGCTGGAGAAGTGGTCGCGTCCCAGTTCCTCAGCGGCCATCGGCTGAACAGCGACGGTCACGAGCCCGGATGGACTGTTGATAGCTTTGATTTCGAAGGAGTCGTGGAGTCGGGAGCCAATGCCGGCTGCGAACTGGACGGGATCTTCATAGACGGCACCGAAGTCCCAGAAGTACTGCGGCATGACCTCGAAGGGAATCTCCACGGCACCTTCGACAGCGAGCTTGATCAGGGGTGTTTTGGGGTCGTTGGTGTGCACTTCGCCACCGTGCCGAAAAGCACGGTCAGCGGCATCACCCGATTTCCAGTTCATCAGCAGACTGACACTTTCTCCGGGAGCCACGACGGCCGTTTTTTCGGCGTTTTTCGGGTCAACTCCGAACCCAAACGTGGTGCATTTGCAGGTGGTGGTGCCGGCTTTCAGCTGCAGATCGGCCTCGCCGGTGTTGCGAATGGTGAAGGTGTGTGAGTTGGTTGAGCGGATGGGCATTCGGCCGAAGGAAAAAACCAGTTCCGCCGCCTCAGCCGTGGGCCATGGGCCGTTTGGGCTGGGCACCGGCATCTCGCTGGCCTCGCCTGGTTGTTTGAACTGAGTAACAATTGCCTGTTCATCAGACTTCATTTGCTGCAGGCGATCGGCGAGGCTTTCTTCGCGGGATGGGGAAAGCAGGACAGCGGCAGCAACAAGACCACCAACCAGTCCCAGCCCGATCAAGAATCTTTGCATGTGATACTCCTGAATTAGCAGATTGCCCTGCGTTGCGTCGCAACGCAGTTCATTTTATCGCGTTATCAGAGAACTTTCTGCCCCGCTTTGGTCGGAGCAGCCGGAATTTCCTGGCGGCCGTTTTCCAGTGGCGCCTGAATTTTTTGCACCAGGAGTTTCAGAAGCTGCTCCTCTGCAGCAGAAAGAAACTGGTCCTCGTGACCCCATTCGTGATTGATCTGATTCAACCGGGTGGCTCGGGCCAGGGAGAGTTCGGCGGCACTTACCAGCCCGGCTGCTGCTTCCAGCTCACCCTTGAAAAGCCAGACATCAGCTTGTCCCGGATGCCTCCGCACCGCCTGCTCAAAATCGTCAATTGCCAGTTTCAGCAGATACCTGTCCGAATTGTGTTCCCACACACGTTTTCGGGCAGTCGCCCTGAGCTGCCATGCGGAAAACCCGGCGGGATCCGCGTCAAGCCACGCCTGGCAGGCTTCTTCAGCAGCTGACAGCAAAGGGGCCGCAGGTGCTTTATGGGCCGCGGGATGCGTCTGATCAACCGGAATGGGAGGCAATGCTGACAGGAGTCGCCCGACTTCGAACTCCGCCCATAGCTGACGTGCAGCGACGCGGCGGGGATCTGAGTCGATTGCCTTCAGAAAGGCATTCCTAACGACAGCAGACTGAGCGACGCCTTGTGCCTGGTCGGCAGCGACTGACATGGCCTCGTCGAGCGCTCGATCAGATTTCATCAGGGGCAGCAGACCGGAAATCAGAATCATGGCGGCTGCTGCCAGAAACGAGCCGCAGGTTGCACCATGGAATATTCGGCGGCTCCAGCGGATCGTGGCAGAGGCAGATTCTCTGGATGTCGTCTTTTCCATCGCTGTCGTCCGGCAGAAAGCGGCGGCTGAGCAGACCAGCACGACCAGCATCACCGCCGGGACTTTAAAGCCTCCTGAAGCCAGCAAGTGTATCAGCACCACGGCTGCAGCGGCGATGGCAGCGATGGAATTATTAAATTCCTGAAGCCTGGGCCGAAGCAGCAGAAGTGCAGCCCCGGAAAGCAAGAACAAATCATCCGATTTGCTCTGCAGAGAATCCGCACTAAACCATTCCCAGGCGGTATCGAGGAGGAAGGCCAAAACGAGGCAGCTGGCGGCGCGGGTGCCAGGCAGGGAGCGTGGATGGAGGGGGGAGGCCACAGCGGCAAGGGGGGATATCGTCGGTGTGGAACTGCACTTCCAGAGTCCGGTGGCCAGCGAGACCGCGAACAGCAGCATCCCGGAGAGTCCCGTGACGCCGGACGACGACCACGCTTCGAGCAGAAAATTGTGTGGGTCCAGAATTTCCTCACTGGATTCGTCCGGTTTGTATGGCAGGTAAGCCTGCCGAAAGTTTCCAGGGCCGGGGCCGAGAATCGGCCGGTCGACCAGCATTTGCAAACTGCCGGACCAGTAGAGCAGGCGGTACTGCAGCGATTTGGGGGATTCAAGGATTACTTCGCGATCGATCGCGCCCTGCAGTACGGCGATTACCGTGAGAAAACCGCCGAGGCAGGCTGCCATGATGCCTCCTTGGAGGAGCCTGTGCAGGCTCGGGCGGCGGCTCTGGTACAAGGTGATAATCAGCAGTCCGCAGACTGCCGCAAGCCATGCGGAGCGACTCTTTGTGAGCAGCAGACAATAGCCGATGACAGAAATCGAAATGCCTGCAGTCGCTCGCTGCAGGATCCCGGTGCCGCAGTGCGACCAGCCAGCCACGGCGAGCACCAGTCCGGCGGCAAGGAGTCCTGCAAGAGTGTTGGTCAGTGCAAAAGGTCCGGGTGGTTCGGTGCTGTGGAGCAGGCGATTCTCCCAAAGCGCGCGGGATGGACCCTCCAGTGGGATTCCCTGGCGACTCAACTCAGCAGCTATCTCCCGGGCCTGTTCAATGGCGGCATTTCCGGGCGTGCGGAGTGCATTGTCGAGGGCATCCCGGCGTTGCTGATACCACGCTGCGTTGCGGGGAAAGGCTGCGTGATGCTGCCAGACTCCGAGGATGGCCATGCCGACTATCAGCGCCAGTAGTGATTCAATCATCAGTGTTCGGTCGCGGGGGCTGACGCAGATGTTGCGGAGCGTGTACCAGGCCGCGGCCAGTCCTGTCCATTCCATGGTCAGATTCCACGCTGATCGGCGATCGCCACCTGTGAATTCGAGGTACCATGTGGAGAGGACGTGCCCGACGGCCACCAGCAGGATCCCGAGGTCGGCCACGTGGAAGTTGCGCGGTGTTGAACGCTCGCGACCCTGCAGAGTTTGGAATCCGATGGCTGCGGCGAGCAGAGTCCAGAGCAGTGCGAGGTGCAGTCCGCGTCCATCCGCGGCCTCTTCACCAATCCAGAGTCCGGAGGCACACAGCAGGACAGCAGCCAGCGAAGCTGTGGAAAAACGCATCAGCTCTGCCCTGCCCCGGCGTTGCGACGTTCATCTGACACCGTGCGGCGCCCCACGAACTCGAGGATTCCGATGACTGAGAGCATCATCAGGATGAGGGCCACGACCAGAAGGGCCCCGGTCCAGCCGGGAACCTGATACAGCAGCAGTCCGCCAAGCCCTGTCATGGCAGTGGTCAGGTGAATGGTGAGCACTGCGCTGACGGGTTGCAGTCCAAGCTCCACAAGGCGGTGCGAAAAATGGCTTTTGTCGCCGTGAAAAGGGCTGCGCCCCTGGCGCAGACGGATAAAGATCACTGTACAGAAATCGTACAGCGGAACTGCCATCACGCAGAGCGGTGCCAGCATGACGTGCCGACTGCCAACTCGTTCATAAAACGTTCCGGCGACAGTCAGCGTGGCAAGCAGAAAACCGATCAGATTGCTTCCGCAGTCGCCCATAAAGATTGATGCCGGAGGGCGGTTCCAGCAGAGAAACCCCAGGAGTGAGCCACTCAGAAACAGCAACACCGTGGCGACCGGGGTGATTGGTGTACGCACCATGAACAGCAGAATCAGTGCGAACTGCACGGAGGCGATCAGTCCGATGCCGGCAGAGAGTGCGTCCATATTGTCGAGAAAGTTCATGGCATTGGTGAGAACGAGGATCCAGAGCATGGTTGCCACGAATCCGATCCACGGTTGCGAAATGAAAACCGTGGCCCGAACACCCGCCTGCACCACGCTGGCTGCTACCAGTACCTGCAGTCCGAGGCGGAGTTTCCACGAGAGATTCCAGCGATCATCAGCAAGGCCGGTCAGAAACAGTACCAGTGCCCCGCCCGCGATGGCCATGAGTTGCGACTTAAGTTCGGGGGGGGAAGACGAGACATCTTCGGCGGATGGCTGAAGCAGCCCCAGGACGGTCGCCGTACAGGGCAGCACGAGTCCCAGAAAAATCGCAATACCACCGCCTCTGGGGGTGGGGGTGATGTGTACTTTGCGATGCCCCGGCAGGTCGATCAGCCCCAGTTGTGGTGCCACTCGCCGCACCAGCGGGGTGGCGAAAACGGACGTCAGAAACGCCAGCAGTAAACCGGCGATCATGGATGTGGTCATAGCGGATGGATTCCGGGCGGCAGGTACCTTCTGAGCAAAGTCAACTACGCTGGATTGGACTTCGTTGGCGGACAAAATTCGATCTTCAACGGCGGAAATTCGTGGAATCCAGGTGCCAGGCACCGCATAGGGGTTGTAAAAAGTGCACTTCTGTCCGGCAGATTCGGCCGGTTTTGACCGGATTCAGGGCAACACTGACCCCGTGGATTGTAGTTTTGGCAGACCACAACTTCGCGCTCCGACGTGGCTGCAAATTCTTAAGTTCTTTGGCATAAACAACTTGGGGCTTTGATTTGGATTCCTGTTGCATTTGGCGCGGGCTTTGCGTCTGTCTCATGTCAGTTCGATGACACACTACGGATCTGACTGTCTCAGGAATGGGAGCAAGGCGATGAGAGTGCAGATGACCCCGCGGACTGTTCGGCGATTGCTGGCTGCAGATGGATATCTTGATCTGGGCCTTGCAGATCGGGCTGCTGCGGAGCTTGAGCAGATTTCGGTGGCTGGACCGCTCGAGGGTCCGCGACTGCTGTTATTGGGACTTGCCAAAAAGCAGCTGGGGGATTTTGGTGCGGCGGTCAGGCACCTTGAGCGGGCGGCACGCATGATGCCGCGAGCCGTTCGCAGGTTCGTCTGGCGGGAGCTGGTGGATGCCTATCGCGGAGTCGGCTGTGAGGAACTTGCGGCAATGGCTGAGGAGCTTGGTGGAGACGCGGAGCTGCAGCTGACGATCCAACTGCCCAGTTCGTCCAGCGACCTGCAGGTGGCCGCCAGCCGTTCGAGGGTGTGAAATTGAGGTTGACGGCAGGCCACCGTGTGTCTGGAGAGCCTGTTCGTCGTGTCCTCTGCTGTCCGGACGCTGGAGTATAGCCGGCGGTGCAGGCTACGATATCCGGGAAAGTTTCGGACCTTTCTCGGGAGCAGACGTCATGCGTTTTGGAATCGTGCTGGCTGTGTCTGGGCTGGTTGTTGTTTTGGGACTGCCGCGAGTGTTTGCGGCAGACGGCGTTTTCAGGGTTGGAGCTGCTGTGGTTGATGTGACGCCACAGAAGTTTCCGGTTCTGGTAAACGGCGGGATGACCAGCCGCAGTCTGGACCAGGTGAAAACCCCTGTGACTGCACGTTCGCTGGTTTGCACCGACGGTTCGCAGAGTCTGGCGATAGTGATCGTTGACAGCTGCATGATGGGGCGGCAGTTTCTTGACGACGTGAAGGCGCTGGCAGCGGTGAGGACCGGTATTCCCGCCAGCCACATGCTGATAGCTGCCACCCATGCACACTCCGCACCAGCATCGATGGGGTGCCTGGGCACCGACGCTGATCCGGATTACGTGCCGTTCCTGCGGGAGCGGCTGGTTGAAGTGATCGTGGCTGCTCAGGGACGCATGGAGCCTGCGAGGATTGGCTTTTCGCGGGTACCGGCACCGGACTACACGGCACTGAGGCAGTGGATTCGACGTCCGGACCGCGTGGTGGAGGATCCTTTTGGGAATCGGACGGTGCGAGCGAATATGCACGCCGGGGCCAACCTTGATGATGTGACTGGTGAGGCCGGGCCGGAGGATCCGGAGTTGTCAGTGATAGCGGTTCAGACGGCAGCGGGGCAGCCAATGGCAGTGCTGGCAAATTTTTCCATGCACTATTTCGGGGACAGTGATATCAGTGCGGATTACTTCGGACTGTTCGCCGGTCATCTGGAACGCAAAATCGCTCCGGATTCAGACTTTGTGGCGATGATGTCGCATGGCTGCAGCGGAGATATCTGGCGTCGCGACTACATGCACCCTGAAACCTGGAATCCACAGTTGAAGATTGAGGAATACGCTGCGGCCCTGGGGGATTTGGCGGTGCAGGCCTGCGAGCGGGTGCAGTATCGATCAGATGTGACCATTTCGATGACCGAGGAGCGTTTGCCGATGGTATATCGAGTTCCTGACCAGCAACTTCTGGAGTGGGCTCGACGAGTCACGGAGCCGCTGGGAGGGCAGTTGCCGAAGGACCAGGTTCAGGTCTACGCGCGTGAACAACTGCTGCTGCATGAGCAGCAGCGGACGGAAGTTGTGGTCCAGGCCCTGCGTATTGGCGAAATTGGAATTGCCACGACACCCTGCGAGACTTACGCGGTGACGGGGCTCAAAATTAAGGCGGCGAGTCCCCTGCCGGACACGATGGTGATTGAGTTGGCGAATGGGGGAGACGGCTATATTCCGCCGCCGGAACAGCATCCACTGGGGGGCTACAATACGTGGCCGGCGCGATCGGCTGGTCTGGAGGTCACGGCAGAGCCACGGATTGCGCAGAGTGCGATTCGGCAGCTGGAATCAGTGAGTGGTCGATCTCGACGGCCGTGGCTGCTTCCCGAAGGACCTGCTGCGGAGCAGGTGCGGCTTCTGCGTCCGCTGGCATGGTGGCGGCTGCATGAGTTTCACGCGCCGCTGGCCGTTGATTCGAGCGGCCATCATCGTCACGCGCAGATCGAACCCGGTGTAACATTCTGGCTGGAAGGGCCTCGAAGTGGTGAATTTTGTGGGCCAGGTGCCGTGAATCGGTGCATGCATTTCTGTGGTGGCAGGTTGGCATTTCGAGCTGACGATCTGGCAAGCCAGTATTCGGTCTCGCTGTGGTTCTGGAATGGCATGCCGACGAATGGGCGTGAATTTGCCGGATGGTTGTATTCGCGGGATTATGATGGCGGAATAAGTCGGTATGGCGAGCATCTTGGTCTGGGGGGGAGTTCCGGGAATACTGGACGGCTGGTTTTTCAGAGCGGCAGCGGGGAGGTACTGGCGGGAACAGCGGAAATTCCACGCTGGACATGGAATCACCTGGCGTTCGTGAGGGATGGAGAGCGTGTCCATGTGTATCTGAACGGCAGGCTGGAGCTTTCCGGGCAGGCATCGGAAGTCTCAATTCCCCAGTTGTGGCTTGGAGGACGCAGCGACAACTCGGCCAACTGGGAGGGGCGGCTTGACGAACCGGTGATTTTTGACAGGTCTCTGTCGGTTGCGGAGATCGTCCGACTGGCCTCGAATTCTCCCTGAAACGTCCAATGTCGCTTGCCGCGGTGGATTCCCCTCGGTTTGTGCCGTACATTGTGGGGCGGCAGGAGATTTGTTCCTGATTAACGGCCATTAACACACGTTCAATTGGCAGGGCAGAGTCCATGGCTGGGAAACCGGATCCCAAAAAGGTCGACCCGAAAACAGCAGCAAAAGGTGCCGCAGAGAATGCTGAGGCGTCGGATGCTGAGCAGGTGTTGTTTCAGGGGCCGATGTTTGGTCGGGAAGCGAATCTCAAGGCACACGCACGACTGGTTCAGGCTGCGCTCGTGCCGGTCAAGCAAATGCTGTCTGACGCCCTGTCCCGACGGGCCCACACGATTCACATGGAACCGCGTGAGGGGCGTGTGTCGGTACGTTATGTGATCGACGGCATGCCCTACCCTGCCGGAGTGATTCCGGGGCCAAAGGGCATGGCGATGATCCAGGTTGTGAAACTTCTTGCCGGACTCAATCCGGAAGACCGGGCGGCAGCACAGTTCGGCGGCATCAAGTCGGAATTTGACAAGGTCGGCTGGAACCTGATGGTGGATTCGGTGCCGATTGGAGGTGGTGCTGAGAAGCTGAGGGTGAAGATCGAGAACCGCAAGGTTGTCCGCCAGCGCCCAGCCGACGTAGGCATGCCCGATGCGATGAAGATGAAGATTCGTGATATGACCGCGGATCGGTCAGGTGTGGTACTGGTCTGCGGTCCACCCGATACCGGCGTCACAACCCTGTCGATCGTCGCGTTGCACTGCGTGGACCCCTACCTCTATCAGGTCTTCAATCTGGCTGATCTGAAGGGTAAGGAACTGATTAATGTCAGCGACTTCAAGCCAGAGGAGGGGCATGATCTGGAGATTACCTTTGACCGCATTCTCAGGCGGGAGGCGGACGTGTTGTTCATGAATCCGCTCACTCCCCAGGACGCTCAGGTGATCTTCCAATATGCGGACAGACTGGCCTTTATCGTTGAGATTTCCGCGAATACTCCTTTTGAAGCCGTGAAAAAGGTGACTGAGTGGGTGGGTGTTGATGCTGTGATTAAGGGGCTGCGGGCAGTAATCACGCAGAAGCTCCTTCGCAGGCTGTGTGACGACTGCAAACAGGCCTTCCGTCCCAATCCACTGCTCCTGAAAAAGCTGGGGCTGCCCGCCGAGACCACAGTTCTGTATCGAGCGCCAACGCCTCCGCCGCCGGATGATCCCAAGGCCCCGACAATTGAAGAGTTGTGCAAGCCGTGCGCAGGCGTTCCCTACCACGGGCGGGTGGCTGCATTTGAGCTGCTGGAAATGTCGGATGGCATGAAGGAGGTCGTCGCTACAAAGTTCAGTCCTGAAGCGGTCCGGGCGCAGATGTCTGCGGAAGGGCAGACGACGCTCCAGAAGGATGCTATTCGGCTGGTGGCGGAAGGGAAAACATCATTGGAGGAGGTGCAGCGCGTGTTCAGCAGCGGTGCTCCGGCGAAGAAAGCGGCCAAAGCACCCCCACGCCCGCCCGGCACTGCTCCGCGTGGCTAATCCCGCTCGGACGCCCTGCCCTGCCCTTTCCTGCTCTCTCCTGCTCAATTGGACTGTTTTGCAAAGCTTCCTGAAAACCTGAAAGTCTTCGGCTCATGCGTTCAACGGTACTGGTCTCTGGAATTTCGGTTCTCATGCTCTCTTCCCTCGCCGCCTTTGGGCAATCTCCGGGAATTGTCTCTGCGAAGCCCGTTGACGGGCCGGCAGTGCAGCACGGTGATGTATGGATGGTGCCATACGACACTACGATTCCTGGTACAGATGTGGTTTTCAGGATGATCCCGATTCCTGGTGGCCGGTTCTCGATGGGCAGTCCGGAGGATGAGCCCGGAAGAAACGCGGACGAAGGCCCTCTGAGAACAGTCAGCGTATCCCCATTCTGGATGGGAGAATGTGAAGTCACGTGGGCCGAGTACCGTTTGTTCATGCAGCTTTATCGTCACCTCAAGGAATTTCAGGCTCGAGGCATACGGACTGTTACGGATGCGAACCGGATCGATGCCGTGACGGCCCCGACACCGCTCTACGAGCCGGACTTTACGTTTGAATTCGGTGATGATCCCAAACAGCCGGCTGTCTCAATGACCCAGTATGCAGCAAAGCAGTACACAAAGTGGTTGTCTGCGATCAGCGGCCAGCAGTTCAGGTTACCAACCGAAGCTGAGTGGGAATACGCTTGTCGGGGAGGTTTGCAGACCCCATGGTCGTTTGGAACCAATCCTGAAAACCTGTCGGAATATGGCTGGTTTGAAGGCAACTCAGACAAATCCGGCTCCAAAGTGGTTCGCCAGAAAAAACCGAACCCATTCGGGCTTTACGACATTCACGGGAATGTGGCCGAGTGGGTAGTCGACGGTTATGAATCGTACAAGGCGGCGGATTCTTTGCAGGCTGCGGTCGACTGGGTTCGCAGCAGCAAGCCGGATCCCCGGGTTGTTCGAGGCGGGTCGTGGGAATTTCCTGCGGAGCAGTGTCGTTCAGCGTCTCGGCTGGGTTCCAATGACGAGCAGTGGAAGGAGTACGATCCCAACCTGCCACGCAGCCCCTGGTGGTTCACCACGGATCCTGCTCGGGGTGTGGGTTTCAGATTACTTCGTCCGCTCGAGCCCATGTCACGCGAGGCAATCGAGGAGTTTTGGAAGATCGACTGCGATGACATTCGCTACGACGTTGAGGACCGGTTGAATGAGGGGCGTGGGGTATTGGGAATTGTGGACAAGGATCTGCCGGCTGCGGTGAAATCCCTGGCACAATAACCAGTTGAAATCTGCTGCGAGATAACAACAACAGCCGGTGACCAGCTCATTTGAGCCGCACCGGCTGTTTTTTTTCAGTTGAAGATTTTCGAGCTAGTTCGCTGCCTTAGGCAGTTCGGAGCCATCCTCTGGTTTGGTGCAGCACTTGCCGGAATCGCCATCAGCTTTTGACTCGCAGCAGGCGTGGCTGAGAGCAGAAGACTCTGCCTCTTTCAGTGCTGTGAGTGAAAAACCGCTGTCGCGGGCAAAACGTGTGGCGAATCGCTGACGTTCAGACTGGCCGGCAATGCGAAGGACTGTTTCGTGGAGATCAACGAGCTTGAGGCCAGACGGTGATGCGGCCCAGCGATTGAAACGGTCGTTTCCGGTCACCAGCATGGCAGCATGCTGACTGCGATCTGCATCCACCTCGGGATCCAGGTCATACATACCGAGGGTACGTCGGACCGCGTCAATGTCTTCTTTGGTGCCCGTGCACAGATGAATGTCAGCGAGGTCGGGGGAGTCACTGATATTGAGCGTGGCGGCATACTTCTGCAGAGCGTCAACATTGTCAAATTCGGGGTCGAGCGTGATGCAGACGAAGTGCAGATTTTCCGCCCCGAATTCCTCACTCAGCGAACGTCGCAGCGCGAGCACTTTTGACATTGTCCCGGGACAGGAACCGGTGCAGCGAGTGTAGAACATTGCGAAGCACGCGATGCGATCGCGGACGAGGTCCGAGCGGAATCGCAGCTTTTGGTCACGATGGTTGGTGAGTACAACATCGGGAAAATTGTCCGAGACTCGGGGACCTGTTGAGGACTGCAGGGGACGAGCATCCATCTGTCGTGTTCGCTGCACCAGGTGTTCAAAGGCAGCCGGCGTTCCAAACTGTCCCGTGACCGGGCGTTCCTGTAATGGTTTTCGGACATCGGAGACAGTGGAGGAGCAGCCGGGAAGTCCCATCCAGACGCCAGCGCCCACTATGGACAGGAGCAAAGCGACTTCGATGCGAAACATGACACCAGTTTGTTTGTGCGTCCCGTTGGTGGATGACATGGAGTTGAGTTCCTGGGGGGAGGAGTTACCAGTCCAAAAGTTGATAGCCGCAGGGTGACTGAGGCGATGAAAGGCTGAGTCGGTCTGTCCTGGTCAGGGATAGCTGGCTTGTATGAGTGTTGGCGACTGTGTGGGTGTCGTCCTCGGATCGAAATGGAACATCATCCGCATATCTTCGTGGTCGTTGTTGTGACAATGGAAAACGAACGGGCCTTTGAAGGTGCGGAATCGCATGAGTATTTCAGCGACACCTCCACCGTCGAGGATGGTGGTATCGTTCTTCCAGCTGAATTCGATCGGCGGCGGACCACCGTTGAAGCTGAGCAGCTGGTGGGATTCGAGATGAATGTGGATGGGGTGCCACCAACCGCCGCTGTTATTGCGCAGAATCCACTTTTCGACAGTTCCCAGCGTTGGTGTGGCATTGGCAACTGTGGGGTCAAAGAACTGATTGTTGATCTGCCATGCGCCGTTGCGGCGGTGGAAGTCGAAGGTTCGGGTCACAACCGCTTCCGCCGGATTGATGGGCTCGTGGGGACGGAGTGCGGTACCGACATCAACCGAGGTGGCGTCGGGAACGGGATCACCTTCGACGACGAATTTGAGAAATCGCATGGGGGCCTGGTGCACCCGTCGGTCGAAACGCCCGTTGGGACCACGGCCACTGTCCTGGGCGAGAATGTTCTCGAGGTAGACTTCGTTTGGCGCGTCGGTGAAGTCAATAATCACATCAGCCCGCTGCGCCATACTCAGCATCATTGTTTGCTGCTGAATTGCGCGGGGGAACAGCCATGTGTCCTTGCCAATTCGCAAGAAAGGCTGTCCGCTGCTGAGTTGCAGTTCCATGAAGCGGGCATTGCTGCCGTTGAGGATGCGGAATCGATACTTGCGTCGCTGGACCTTAAGAACCGGCTGTGCCTTGCCGTTCACCATCCAGATATTTCCGAGCGTCCCGTTGAAGTCGAGCGGATTAAACGCCATGGTGCCGTCGGGATTCAGTTTGCGGTCCTGCAGGCAGAGAGGGATATCGTAGGGATCGCCAGGAAGAACATGGGTGTCAATCAGGTCTTGCTCGATATCGTCGGTCAGCAGACAGAATGCACACATTCCCTGCCACACATTGTGTGACGTGATGTCCATGGCGTGGTCGTGAAACCACATCGTGGACGGACTCTCGGAGAAATCCGGTTGCCCGTTGAGCATCGGTACGGACATCGGGTAGTAGTAGTCACGAGCGCGGCCTGGCAGTACATAAAACTGTGGGGAACCGTCGGAGTGAGACGGTGTGTGGGCCCCATGCATGTGAATCGAGGTCTCGACGTGCAGGTCGTTCCAGAAGCGAGCGACGATTGGCTGCCCGACACGCGATCGGATGGTCTTGCCGGGGAAAGTGCTGTCGTACCCATAAACTGGAGTTTTCACTCCGGGAATGATTTCGTGCAGTGCCTGCTGCATGCGAAATTCATAGTACTTTTCCGGTCCCGTCTGGAACCAGGGAAGGCCGTGTGATTCAGCGCTGCGGCGATCAAAAAATTCAGGGGCGATGCCGTGAAAACAGTCACCCGGAGTGTACGGAGATGTACCGATGCCGACGGGTTGGGCTTCCTGCGGTATCGGCAATTCCACGGTGAATGGCGTGTAGCGGAATGGGCCTGCGATGGTGTCTCCGACGGGGCCCGGGGGGCGGGGCGTGGGAGTAGGATTGATCGGTCGCGGCGTGATCGGAGCGACGCCCGGCTTTGGGATGGTTGGAGTTCGGGGGCCCGTTTTGGGGATGGAGGGGCCGCCTGTGCGTGTTTTGGGGTCCTGAGCGATAGCAGCCGCGGCGGTGGTCGCCAGAGCCGCAGTACCGGTCAGGCGGAGGAGTTGTCGGCGCGATTTGGGAGCGTTGCGAGCCATGATGTGTGTCCCGTTTTACAGAGAAATTTGGTGAGGACACAGGCTCATGGAGCAGAGTTTGTGCCGAAGGCGAATCCCACGAAAGCGAGTTGCCAGGTGGCTGGGTTTTGAATCAGCGAGTATCGATTAGGCAGGATGCGGGGATTGTAGGGGCAAAATAAAGGACTTTTACGTCTGCTTGTTTCTCCTGAACAAAAAGCTGGCAGGGGAATTGTCTCGTGTTTATCGATCTCGAGGCTCCTTGTGGTGTTTAGGCGACAAGGAACGTTTACAGGGGGATTCAAGTGGTGAACAGATGCAGCAGAAAACCAGCAACTGGTGCTGGCCGACAACAGCTCTCGCCGTCTGCGATCGGAAATTCTCCAGCGGGGAGGTGATTTGGCTGCATGTAGACAGCGCGAAACAAACCTTCGCTCGCGTGCCATCTTGTTCGCGGGGGCTCGTTGCCTGTCAGGGGCGGGTCCGCCCATCGATGGCCAGTCGCGCTGAAAATCGCTGTCGGTCTGAGTTACCGGCAATTCGCAGGGCTGTCTCGTGCAGATCTTCGAACGGGAGTGCTGCGGGCATGCCAGTCCAGCGGTTAAGACGGTCGTTACCGAGGACAAACTTGGCGGCATGCTGGCTGATGTCGGCGTCGACAACAGGGTCCGGGTCATACATTCCCAAAGAGCGACGAACAGCATCCACGTTTTCAGGAAGTCCCGTACAGAAATAAATCGGCGCAAGTTCCGGGTCATTGTTCACGCCGAGAGTGTCTGCGTAACGCTCCAGCACGTCCGCCTGATCGTGAAGGGGATCCAGAGTCAGGCAGACGAAGTGCAGATTTTCGCGGCCGAACTCCTGGGTCAGGCTACGGCGCAGGCGGAGCATTTTGGTAACGGTTCCGGGGCACGTTCCTTTGCAACGCGTGTAGAACATCGCAAAACAGAGCACCTTGCCGGCAGCGAGTTCGGAGCGAAAAAACCGCTCAGTCCCAGTGTGATCCACGAGGGGGACTTCCGGGAACAAATCAGTCTGCCGCGGTCCGGAAAACGCGGGAATTTGTGCGGAGTCAAGCGTTTGGGACACCGAATCCGGGAGTTCGGTCGCAGCGGGGCGGCGAGTCTGGGAGACTGCTGCGTCGATGCTGATATTCTCACCAACGGAGGAGGGATTTCGGAGACTGGTGGAGCCGCAGAATGAGGACACCGCCAGCCCGGCGCCAATGGCGAGAATGGTGCAGCTGATTTCAAAAAACCGTGACGCGATCGACATTGATCCGGTCCGTTACAAATTGTTGGCATGACAACATGCGGTCTGGGGCAGTAGTCCAAAATCGGGGAAGCCGGCGTCTGACTGTGATGACACAGCCAGACGCCACGACTCCTGCGGATCACGGATAACTGGCCTGAATCGGCTTTGGCGATGACGTCGGGGTTACTCTGGGGTCGAAGGTCATCATCATCCGCATGTCCTCGTGTTCCACGTTGTGACAGTGAAACACGAACGGCCCTTTGAACGTCCGGAAGGCCATCAGGACCTCAACTTCGCTGTTGCCGTCCAGAATCAGCAGGTCGCTCTTGAAGCGATCCTCAGGCCGCGGAGCTCTGCCGTTCTGGCTGATGATCTGATGGGATTCCAGGTGGAAGTGGACTGGGTGCCACCAGCCGCCGCTTCCGTTCCGGCAGATCCAGCGTTCTACCGTGCCAAGCGTTGGAGTTGCATTGGCGAGGTTGGGATCGAAGAAGCGGCTATTGATTTGCCAGCCACCGTTTCGGCGGTGGAATTCGAAGACACGAGTCAGGACAGCATCGCTGCGCTGGAGTTGATGGTGGGGGCGCAGGGGAGTTCCGAGATTGACGGTGGCGCTGTCAGGTTGGCGTTCTCCCTCTACGATGAACTTCATGAACGGCACTGGCACATCGAGACGGCCGGGGGCTTCGAGCGATCCTTCAGGCTTACGGCCGTTCGTCTGGGCCAGAATATTCTCGAGGAAAACCTCCGAGGGTGCGTCGGTGAAGTCGATGATGACATCGGCTCTGGAGCCGGAGGTGACCATCATGGTGGACTGCTCAAGTGGCTGAGGGTAGAGCCAGGAGTCCTTGCCGATTCTGAGGAACGGCTGCCCAGTGCTGAGCTTCAGTTCAAGGAATCTGGCGTTGCAGCCGTTCAGGATGCGGAAACGATACTTTCGCCTCTGAACCTTGAAGAACGGCTGTGCAACTCCGTTAACTACCCAGATATTCCCAAGCGTGCCATCGAAGTCCAGGTGGTCATAGAACAGAGTACCATCGGGGTTGAGTCGTCGATCCTGGAGGCAGAGCGGCACGTCATACGCTTCTGACGGGAGTACGTTGCGTGCAATCAGGTCGTCTTCGAGAGCGTCGGTGCACAGTGCGAACCCACACAGACCTTTCCAGACAGAACCCGCAGTGATATCCATCGCATGATCGTGATACCAGAGCGTGGAAGGACTTTCGGTGAAGTCCGGGGTGCCATTTCGCATGGGCACCGTGTTTGGGTAGAAGTAATCGCGGGCTTTTCCCGGCAGCACATAGAAGGTTGGGTAGCCATCGGAGTGGGCTGGGGTGTGTCCCCCGTGCAGATGTGCCGAAGTTTCGATGGACAGATCATTCCAGAGGCGTACCACCGCCGGTTCGCCAATCCGGAACCGAAGCAACGGTCCAGGGTAGATACCGTTGTAGCCATAGATCGGGGTTCGAACCCCTGGGATAATCTCGTGAACGGCCGGCCGCATCCGCATCTCATAGAACTTCGTCGGCCGATTGGTGAAGAAGTTCAAATCCGGCCTTTCTGCGACCCGCCGATCGAAATATTCCGGGGCGATGCCGTGGAACACGTCGCCGGGGGTGTAGGGAGGCTGTCCAACTGAGAGCGGATTAAGAAGTTCGGGAAGTGGGAGCGGTACAGAGAATGGCGTGAATTGAAATGGCACCGGGGGAAGTGCTTCGTCTGGTGTGATGGGCCCGGGATTAGGGGGCAGGTTTGGGCGTGGCGGGGGAGTAGGAGTCGGTCTGGGCGCTGGGCGCGGTGTGCGTGGTGGGGGCGGGGTTTTGGTGCGGGGCGGCTGTCGTGGTGGGGCAGAGATAGGACTACCCTG
>JBEAUF010000432.1:0-4244 GCA_041161565.1 Planctomycetota bacterium
ACCTTCTCGATGGCCTCCAATCGAAAACGAGCAGTGGTTTTCGCCGCGGATCGCCGAACAGGATCTGCCGAAGACCCAGGCCAGCCGAAAATTCCGACCGCCGGCGAACTCACCGAAATGGTCCACGGCCGGCACACTTCGCTCCCCGATCCCCACGCAGACTGGCTCGTCGTCGATAATTCTTCCCCGCAGTGCCTGGCCGATGCCTCCGTTGGAGCCCTCGGCCTGTTTCATCTGCTCCCCGACGGTGTCGCGCTCCTCGATGAACAACTCTGCATCCGCTGGCACAACACCACCTTCACACAGCTGCTGCGGTGTGCCCACGACTTCATCGGTCAGTCTCTCCAGCAGGCGCTGGCACCGGCCGACGGCACCGATTTCAGCCGCGTTGGACTTCCTGAACCCAGCACCCCGCCAATCAACCTCACGATCCGCCGCGAAGATAAAACCGTACTGTCTCTCCGCATTGCCCGCACCTCACCGCAGTCCACAGCAACCCCCGCTTTTCTGCTCACCGTCCGCGACATCACCGGCCAGACTCAGGAAAAACAAAAGCAGGAAGCCATCTACCGCGCGGGACTCGAACTGGGAAATCTGTCACCCGACGAGGTGACGCAGATGACTCCGGAAGAACGCGTCGCGCTCCTTAAGGAACACATCCTCACAGCCACCCACGAAGTGCTCGGTTACGACACTTTCGAAATCCGTCTGCTCAATTCCGAAACTCACGAACTCATCCCGCTGCTGGAATACGGCATGGCCCCCGAAGCCGCCGCACGCCGACTCTACGCCGCAGAATCCGGCAACGGTGTCACTGGCTACGTGGCCTTCAGCAAACGCAGCTATCTGTGCGCCGATACTCAGAACGACAAGCTGTACCTGGCCGGTGCCGCCGATGCCCGCAGTTCACTGACCGTGCCCCTGATGATCCGCGATTCGGTGCTCGGAACGTTCAACGTCGAAAGCCCCGGAACACTCGCCTTCGACCAGCGTGACCTCGATTTCCTGATCCTCTTCGGACGCGTCGTTGCCGGCTCACTCAACCAGCTCCAGCTGCTGGAAGCCGAAAAAGCCACCGCCGCCAGCGAAAACACAAATCGGCTCCGCCGCGAAGTTGCTCAGCCATCCGACGATATCCTCAACGCCGTCACCTGGATTCTGGAACGCTACATCGGACATGACCCCGACGTCTGTGAACGTCTGCATCTGATTGCCGATCGCATCCGACAGATTCGTGCCGACATCGGCAGCGTGGCCGTTGACCCGCATCAGGCCGCACTCAGCACACCCATTCCGCAGCGTCCGCCCCGACCAGCGCTCGTTGGCAAACGCATCCTCGTCGTCGACGCCGATCCGCTCGCCCGCGACGATGCCCATAATCTGCTGGGACAAATGCAGTGCATTGTTGAGGCGGTGCAGAGCGCCGGAGAAGCCTGCCGTGCTTTGCGCAACTTCCACTACGACGCCGTACTCACCGACATCCGACTCGGTGATGCCAATGGCTACGAATGCTTCCGACAGCTCCGCCAGATCAATTCGCTCGTGCCGATCATCATGATGACCAGTTTCGGCTACGACTCCACCCACTCCATCGTCAAAGCCCGCCAGGAGGGGCTCAAAGCCGTCCTCTACAAGCCCTTCCGCCGCGCTCAGCTGCTGGATGAAGTCGAAAAAGCCGTCACCACACCACCCCCGGCCACCTCCGGCTCATAGCCCGGACCGGTTATTCCGGGGCTCCCTGCCCACACAACCGCCCACGCCACGGAAGGCTTCTGCATCATGCTCCGCAGCAGCGCACACTCCAGCCCCTGCGGCCAGACCCTGTCCGCCCGGCTGCGCATCGCGTTTGTCATCGTGGTCTGCGTGGCGCTCTCCGGCTGCCGCGCCGCTTCCTACACCCGCGGCACAGCCGAACAGTACCACTCCAGCCCACAGCTCACCGCCAACCCCCGGATCGAACGCGGGCGTCCCAACAAATTTGTGGATGGTTTCGGGTGGGTCTGGGGCATTCCCGCCAAAGTGATTCTGTTTGATCGACGTGTTGAAAACCACCGCGTCAGCCGCGACACCGAGGAGGCGCTCGCTGAATATCTCGCATACAACGAACTCCATGCCGTCAAAGTCCGCGTGAACCAGTACAACCCCCGCGACGACTGGAAACGACTCAGACGGAACACCGCCGTCGGCGGTGGCTGGAGATATACGCTGGGTGTCCTGAGCGTTGCCGGTGAAACACTCTTCCCCGGGAGACTCTTCGGTGGCGATCACTACAACCCGTTTACCAACACGATTCATATTTACTCTGACATCCCTGCCATCGCCATCCATGAAGGCGGGCATGCCAAAGATTTTGCCCGGCGTGAATGGAAGGGCACATGGGCCGCGTTTTATCTGCTTCCCGGAGCACCCCTGTGGCACGAGTCCATCGCCACCAGTGACGCGCTCACCTATCTGGCGGAGCAGGACGATCCGGACGCGCTCCGTGAAGGCTACCACATTCTCTACCCCGCGTGGGGCACTTACGCCGGCTCGGTGCTTTCCGATCCGTCAGGCCTGAGTTACGTGGCCGGAGTGCTGGCCGGGCACGCTGCAGGTCGCTGGCAGGCATCGCGGATCAGCAGCAGTCCACGGCCACGCGGGGGCAGTGGCAGGAGCGGCCACGCGGCTGACACCGACGGCGTGGCGGACGAAGTTACCAGTGACGAGTTGCCGGAGTTGCCAGCGGAATGACGCCGGTTGCCGGGCCGAAACCGATGCTCTGCAGGACCACGAGCGTGGGCGAAAGTGCCCATGCGTCTGGCCGGCTTTCCACCCCCCTTGACCGGGTGGCCAGGCGACGCTTGGGTGGAGGGCGGTTTCAACCACAGAGTAGGCGGTTTCAACCACAGAGTACACAGAGTTACACAGAGAAACACGGGGAAACACAGAGAGAAACACGGGGAATTCAGCAGGACTGTCAACGGTAGCGGCAGTAGGAACATTTGGTGTCATTTTTCGGTTTTTGATGTTTTGTCCATCCCCCTTCACCAGCCATCTTTGCGAGTCAATCCGATGGATCCTCAGCCAGTAATCGCCGCACTTCAGACAGCCCTGCCTCCGGTGATGCGGTGGGGTGGAGCAATCGCGGCGCGGATGCGGCACTACAATATCGCCGTGGACGGCAAAGCCTCGGGCAACGCCAACACGGACGCCCTGACGCTCGCCGACCTGACGGTGCAGGAGCTGCTGGTGGCGGCACTTCGTGATGCCGACCCAGTGCTGCGTCAGTGCCGGATTGAGGGTGAAGAGACCACCGGGGACATGGGCCGGTTTTCATCCGACAGTTCGCTGTCGATTGCGATTGATCCGATCGATGGTACGAAACAATACCGCGACCGCACCGGGAATGGCTATTCCATCATCTGCCACCTGCACAGTGACTCAACCCCGCTGTACTCGCTGGTCTTCGCCCCTGAAATGGGTTCCGGCGGGACATGGGTGGAGGTTCTGGACGGCCGCATCGCAAGCGGCCCGGATGACCCGAGTCGCCCTGCCCGCAGTGTGCTGAATGACCTGCCAAATCTCTTTGCTGCTCGTACAGACCCCGGTCCGGGCGTTTATCTGATTGGTTTCCAGCAGCGTGATACGCAGCGTGCGCGGGAGGTGGATCAGTTGCGGTGGAACCGTCGCGGGATGCACCTTGCGGGGTATACGTCGGATGAGATGCAGGGCAGCATCTACCCGCTGATGGCATCGGGCAGCTACATCGGCTCCCTGATTCACTCCCCGAACATCTACGATTTCCCCGTTTCCATGCACATCGCGCGCGTTCGTGGCGGTGATGCACTCTGGGTGCACAACCGAGAGCCCGTGCATTATCGCTCGCTATGGCTTGACGAGCGCGCTGGAATGCTCCGCTACCCCGGCATTGTGGCGTGCAGCGAAGACCGTGAAGTGCTGGAGACACTTTGCCAGCTCGCGGAGCACTGGAACCCGGTTCGCTATGCCGACTAACGGTCCGGGTTGGTGGCCGGGTTGGCAACCGCGATGACAACCGCGATGAGCCGCCGGACGGGAGCCCGCGGGTAAAGAGCCCTCGCAACGCGCTGCGGACGCCACAGGCAGGGGAGCGTACCAGGGTGCGAGCCGCAACCGTGGTCTTCCGCCGCGAATGAGCCGCCTGGCGGCAGCCTGCGGGTAAAGGGTCCTGGTTACGCGATGCTGACGCCGTGCGCACCAGGGTGCGGAGGCCTAAACGTGGTCTT
>JBEAUF010000435.1:0-13577 GCA_041161565.1 Planctomycetota bacterium
AGCCCCCGGGTCCGCCTCCGCACCCTGGGGCGCAACCCTGCCTGCCCCAGAGCGGTCTGGCGGAAGCCCCGGGTTACGCCCACGCACCCTGGTGCGCACGCTGCCTGCCCCTGAGCGGCCGGGCGGAAGCCCCCGGTTCCGCCTCCGCACCTTGGTGCGCACCCCTGCCTGCCCCTGAGCGGTCGGGCGGAAGCCCCCGGTTACGCCTTCGCACCTTGGTGCGCACCCCTGCCTGCCCCTGAGCGGTCGGGCTGCCGCCCAGTGGCATTGGCTTTCTCTCAATCGCCGCAAAAAGTGGGAAAGGCGAGCGGGGGATGTCAATCCCCCGGTAACGGCCCGTAACCGCGCGGGCAGCGGCGCAGCAGGAGCAGACCAGTATCTTACCGGCCGATTGACATCGACCGCAAGCCTTGCATGATCGGGTCGAGGCGTTTCAACGCAGAGCGAGTCCTCCAAAGCATGCGAGACCCCAGAAAGCCAATGCCATTGGGCTTCCGCCCTGCGGCTCAAACGTGGTGGCAGCCGCTGGTTGTGATTCGCAGCGAGGTGTGCGGTGCTCTGCCGGTGGCGTCAGTAGCGCGTAGCCAGTGCACTTTACCCGCGGGCTTCCGCCCTGCGGCTCAAGCGTGGTGGCAGCCGCTGGTTGTGATTCGCAGCGAGGTGCGCGGTGCTCTGCTCGTGGCGTCAGTAGCGCGTAGCCAGTGCACTTTACCCGCGGGCTTCCGCCCTGCGGCTCAAACGCGGTGGCAGCCGCTGGTTGTGATTCGCAGCGAGGTGCGCGGTGCTCTGCCGGTGGCGTCAGTAGCGCGTAGCCAGGGCACTTTACCCGCGGGCTTCCGCCCTGCGGCTCAAGCGTGGTGGCAGCCGCCGGTTGAGAATCGCAGCGAGGTGCGCGGAGCTCTGCACGTGGCGTCAGTATCGCGTAGCCAGTGCACTTTACCCGCGGGCTTCCGCCCTGCGGCTCAGGGCAGCTCAGGGCGTTGTCATTGTGTTGCCGACCCCGTGAACGCGCCGTTTTGGGCCGATCGGTCAGCGTGACATCTGATGGCTGATTTTACCGCGTTTCAGGATCGCAAACCGGACGACGCCGTGGAGGCAGCCCAGTCCGTAGGCAAAGTGCAGGATCATGAACACGACCGGGGCCAGCAGGAAGCCGAGAAAGGACGTTCGGCGTGCAGCCTGGATCGCGCCGATCAGGAGTGCAGAGAGGTAGAGTCCGACATACAGCAGCAGCGCAATTCGGGCGATGGGCAGGACCACGGCGGCGGCGGCGAGGCACAGCAGGCTGCTGACGAAGATCATCGGCACGAGCTGGCGGATGGTTGCGGGGCGGCCGAGTTTTTGAATGGTGCGGATTCTCCAGAATCCATATTGGTAGTATTGCCTCCAGAGCTTCAGCAGGCTGGTTCGCGGATAGTAGCGACAGCGGATGCTCTGACTCATAAAGATCCGCCCGCCGTTCATGATCAGCCGGGCATTGAGTTCGTCGTCCTGATTGCGAACCAGCTCTTCGTCGAACTTGCCGATGCGATCGAAGACCCACTTCCAGTAGGAGCCGAAGGCAATTGTGTCGACGTAGCCTTCGTAGTTGCGAAGACGGAAGTGAGCATTACCAACTCCCACGGGAGTGCTCATGCAGGCTGCGATGATCCGGCCGACGGGAGTGTGGCTGATGGAGTCAATGGAACCTCCGACGCACCAGCATTCCGGATGCAGTTTCAGCACCTCGACGCTTTTACTGATGAAGTCATCAGCGACATCGGCGTGTCCGTCAACCCGGGTAATTACATCGCCACGAGCCGCATCGATCGCGCGGTTCATGGCGTGCGGAACGATGCGTTCGGGATTGTCCAGCAGGCGAATGCGAGGGTCGCTGGCGATGAGCTGCCGGACGATGTCCCGGGTTCCGTCGTTGCTGAGTCCGTCAACGACGAGGACTTCCAGTTTGTCGGGGGGGTATTTGTTGGTGAGGATGCTGTGCAGGCATTCTGCGATGAAATCGGCTTCATTCCGAATGGGCACGACAACGGTGACAAAGGGCAGGTTGTCGGAGCTATCGTGGGGCACGGATGCAGTTCCGGCTGGAATTCAGAGGGAGAACTGCTGGCCGGGCTGCAGGACAACCGGGCGGGCACTGGTGTTTTTGCGCACCTGGTCGCTCCATGCTGCCACGTCCTGTTCGATGACCGGAAAGGTATTCATGTGGCAGGGCATGACGATTTCGGGCTGCAGCAGTCGGATGGCGCGGAGTGAATCAGCGGGGCCCATGGTGTAGTTGTCACCGATCGGCAGGATGGCGAGTTTGAGTCCGGCTTCTCCGATGAGGGCCATATCACCGAACAGTCCGGTATCTCCGGCGTGGTAGATATTGCCACCGGATGTCTGGAAGAGGAGTCCGGCGGGGCTGCCTCCGCAGCTGCCATCGGGGAGTATGGAGCCGTGGTGGGCGATGGTGAGTTTGAGTGTGCCGAAGGAGAAGCGGTGGCTGCCACCGATATGCATATCGTGGGTTCGGGGGACACCCTGGCGTTTGAGCCAGAGGGAGATTTCGTGGTTGGAAATCACCATGGCGTGAGTGCGTTTGGCGATTTCCACAGCGTCTCCTACGTGGTCACCGTGGCCGTGGGTGATCACGATGTAGTCGGCCTGGACATCAGCAGCGGAGACGGGGGCGAGGGGATTGCCGGTGAGGAAGGGATCGATGAGGATTGAGCGGCCGGCAGTCTGGAGCAGGAAGGCGCTGTGTCCGTACCAGGTGAGGTTGGTGGTCATTGAAGGTTTCCGTCAGGTGAATCCCAGGTTTTTCTGAACGTTCTTTTTATATGCTTCGACGCCAGGCTGTCCATAGGGGTTGGTGCCCACGAGGCGGCCTTCGACAACGGTGGCCAGCATCAGCAGCTGGAGGAGTTGTCCCATGGAATGTTCGGAGAGTGTGGGGAGAGCGAGATCGGCGGTGGGGCGTCGGTCATCGGCGTAGGCCTGGTTCACACCGGCGACAGCAGCCTGGAGGATCGCGGGAAGGCTGGTTCCGGCGAGCTGATTGAGGCGATCCTGATCATAGCGGTGTGGGGGTATGCTGAGCGGTGCGAAGCGGGGTTCGCCCGGTAGGAGGTTGGTGATGAGCTTATCGCGACGACCATCCTGGTGCTGCTGACCGCGGCTGTGCAGATCGCGGGTATTGACGACGGTGATTGGAGTCGCACCGCGTTCGTGTTTGCCGAGACTTTCGCTGAGGAGCTGATCGTACCAGAAGCCGAGGGCTTCGAGGCAGCAGCCCCAGGTGGAGAGGATCCGCAGGTTGCAGCCGAGGTCCCGTTCGCAGGCGTGGCAGACGGCGACGAACTGCAGGACGAGGTTGGATTCAAAGGGGGCTGAGCGGAAATGGTCGGTGAGATCTGCGGCACCCTGGAGGAGGGCGCGGATATTGAGTCCGGCGGCGGCGGCCGGGAGCAGCCCGACGGCGGTGAGAACGGAGAAGCGTCCGCCAATGCCTTCGGGGATGGAGAAGGCATCGGTGTAGCCGGCGGCGTGGCAGAGCTGCCGCAGTCTTCCGGATTCACCGGTGACGGGGACGATGAGTTCGGCGGCTTTGGAGCCGAAGCGGCGTTCAACAAGCTCCCGGAAGGTGCGAAAGGCGGCTGCGGTTTCGAGGGTCCCTCCGGACTTGCTGATGACGATCAGTGCGGTGCGTCCCGAGGGTGTATCGGGGTGGGCCGCGGCGCGGGCATCGAGCAGTTCCAGGAGGCGTCGCTGCTGGTCGGAATCCACGTTCCAGCCGTCGAAGTAGAGTCTTGGGACGCCACCGCGTGCTTCGCGGGTTTGTTCGTTGTGGAAGGGGTTGCCGAGTGCTTCGTGGAGGGCACGCATGCCCATGTAGGAGCCGCCGATGCCGAGCACGACGAGTGAGTCGGCGAGTGACTGCAGACGCTGGGCGGAAGCTTCGAGTCGACCGACGAGACTGCCGGGGCCGGCAGTGCGGAGATCGGCGAGGAGTTCCTCGGGCCACTGGATGAATGCGGCATCGAGCGGCTGTTTTTGGGGCGGGACAGGTGCCCCGCTTTGCCAGAGTTCGACGTCGTTGAGTGTTTCATCGCGGGCGGCACTGAGGGCATCGCGCAGTGCTGAGATGCGGCCGGCCGGGAGCAGAGAAATGGCAGCTTCGGGATGGTACTTGATCAGAGCGGTGGACATGCGGAGACCTCGTCCGTCCGAAAACGATGGCTGGGCGTATGAACAGCGGTGGCAGAGATAATATCACGTGACTGCGGCGAGACCGGTTCGGCGAGGATGACCGTTGCGTAGTTCCCGAGGGTGGAAACGTGTGGTTGCCGGAGGTGAAGGCGGTGGCGGCGATTCAGTCGCTGGTTTCACCCGTCTGGCTCCCGCCGCGGCGTTCGCGGTAATCCAGCTGTCCCTGCCAGCCCAGTTTTCGGTGGAGCGTGCCGTAGTAGCTGTAGCCCGGGAGTCGGACGAGTTTGAGGGTCGGGACGGCGCGCTGCACGATGACCTGATCTTCTGCGAGCAGGGGACGGCGAATTTGTCCATCAATCACCAGCATCACGCCAGGCGGGGATTCCTTGACGCCGAGGCGATAGGAGCGGCAGGCAGAATCGACAATTGGTCTGACGGTGAGGGTATGGGGGCAGATGGGGGTGATGACGAAGACCTGGAGTTCCTGGCGGAGGATTGGTCCGCCGGCCGAGAGGTTGTGGGCGGTGGAGCCCACCGGAGTGCTGATGATCAGCCCATCACAGCTGAAGGTGGTGACTTCTTCGTCATCGATCCGCAGATCGATGTCGAGCATTTTGAGTGAGCCGCCGGAGGTGATGGTGACTTCGTTGAGTCCCAGGTCGCAGTGTATGGCCCCGTCCGTGCTGTGATGGGTGCACTGGAACATAAGGTGTTCGACGATGGAGTACTGGCCGTTGCAGAGCAGGTGCAGTCCGGCCTGGAATTCCTGGGGGCTGAGTTCAGCGAGGAAGCCGAGTCGGCCGAGGTTAATGCCGAGAATGGGGAGTTGTCGGGCGCCGAGCTGTCGGCAACCTCGAAGAATGCTGCCGTCTCCGCCGAGCACCACAACCATGTCGGCATCGAGGTCTGCGGGGATGGGCTGGGCGGGTGTGAATTGGCCCACGAGGCGGACGCCGGACTGGGACGCCAGCCAGGGCTGGAGCGTGGTCCAGGCGGAGCGGACGAGGGGAGTGTCGCTGCCGGTGAGGATGATGAGTTTCAGCGGCGGGTTCGGCATGGAGTGATTTCAGATTTCGGCGAGTCGTTCGCTGGAGTCGCCGAAACGTTCGAGTTGGATGCCGTATTTGTCGAGCAGCGACAGGTACAGGCTGCACATGCGGCGGTTGGGTTTATCGAGGTAGTTGAGGGTGCGGCCGGTTTCGAGCTGTCCGCCGCCGCGACCGAGGAGGACGACGGGGAGTTTGGTGGCATCGTGGCTGCCGGTGAGCATGCTGCTGCAGTACATGATGATGGAATTATCGAGGGCCGTGCGTTCGCCTTCCTGGACGGCATCGAGTTTCCGGGCGATCCATGCGAGTTGTTCGAGGAAGAAGCGGTTGACTTTGAGCCAGTCTTCGGATTCCTGGTGCGACAGCAGATGGTGAATCATGTAGTCGACACCGAGGTTGGGGAAGCGGAGGGAGGAGTGATCGTTGTTGAGTTTGAGGGTGCAGACGCGCGTGGTGTCAGTTTGGAAGGCGAGGACGAGGATTTCGCACATTAGCCGCATATGTTCGGCGATGTCCTGCGGGATGCCGTCGGCGGGGCGTGGGCGATCGGGTTTTTCGAGCTTGGGTTTCCAGCCCTGGAGTTCGCCGCGTTGTCCGGCGCGGGTGATGCGTTGTTCGACTTCGCGGACGGAGTTGAGGTATTCGTCAAGTTTTTGCTGGTCGCGTCTGCTGATGGAGCGGCGGAGGGAGCCGGCGTCTTCGAGGACAGCATCGAGCACGCTGCGGTCGGCGCGGGAGGCTTCGTCGCGGAACAGGCGATCGAAGGCCAGAGCGGGGAAGACTTCGAGCGGAGTGGGGGTGGTTGGGGAGCTCCAGGAGATATGGCTGCTGTAGAGCATGGAATAGTTTTTATGGACCGACGGATTGGCTTTTTCGCAGCCGAGCACGAGGCTGGGGACTTTGACCTGGCCGCTGTGGTGCTGAGCGATGAGCTGGTCGATGCTGGTGCCGCTGCGGATGCCGCCACCGGCTTCGAGGGGAGCACCGCTGAGGAGGTTTCCGGTTTGCGAGCTGTGGATGTTTCCCTTGAGCGCTTCTTCGTTGTAGAGACCCTGGATGAAGAGCAGCTTTTCGCGGTGGGGGTGGAGCGGTTCGAGGACGCGGCCGAGCTCCATTTCGGCGCCGTAGCCGCGTGCCCACCAGTGATCCTTGTGGAAACCGTTGCCGGAAAAGAGCACCGCGAAACGCAGGGGGGGCTGAGATCCGGGGTTGCCGGGGGAGTCCTGTCCGAAGATGCGGACGGATTCGAGCCACGGGAGAGCAATGGATACGCCCGCGCCACGGAGCACGGTGCGGCGAGTGGTGTGGTGGGAAGCCATGTGGATCCTTGGGGTGGGCGACGGGGAGGGAAGTGGAAGGATCGGAGGCGGAAAACTTGGATTGGCCGGCTGGAGTATAAGCGGGGGCGGAGCGGAATTGGATGGTGAATCAGCGGGGTTTTTGAAAAACCACACCGTCGTTGTCGCCGGACTGCCCTGCGGCGTGTCAGGCGTGGGCGGAGTATTGTTCGGCGAATTCGAGTGTGATGCCGTCGATCATTTGTCGCAGGCCTTCGACTGTGGCTTCGCGGAGAAAGCGAAAGTTGGCGCGGTTGAGGGATTCTCGATTGCGGATGGTGCCTTTTGTGGCGACTTCGAGGATGTGGGCATCGGAGAAGGGGCGGATGAGGATTTCAAGGCGGCTGTATTCGTTGCGGGCGGCGCCTCGTCCGAGCCGGATGTCATCGCGACTGATGCGGGCGCCCCAGCCTTTTTCATTGATCACGGTCTGAAATTCGAAGCCCGGGAAGTGATCGCAGAGTTTTCGCAGGCAGGCTTCGATGTGTTCGGCCAGTTCGTTGCGGAGCTGTGAATGGCGGTTGCGGAGCTGTTCTTCGGATGCGGCATCAGCCTCCGCCGCCGCTCCGCTGGCAGTCCGCACCTGCTGGCCGCGCTGAATTGCCTTCTGCAGTCGTTCCTCGAAATCCGACATTTCTGTCCCTCTTCTACGTGATGGCCGTGCTGCGTCTCCGAACGCTTCAGCGTAGTAGTGTACGGAAATTGATCGCGGCGGGAAATACTGCCGCGGGGACGGTGGCAGGAATCCTGTGGGTTTGCAGGGCTCTGTTCAGGTTGGATGACAGATGTAAAGCGGAGCTGAACATTTCTGATCAGGCGTCTGAAGTGGGGGTGGCAACGGTTGTTTCGATTGTTCAACGTTTGCGGTTTTTTCGCAGCATGTGTTGCCCGACCGCCCTGTTTCGCAGCGCGGCATTGCGATGGAATCTGCAGGATTGGCAGTCGGGGGCGGGAAAACCGGTTTTGTGGCCCGAATTGTGCTCTGAAGGCAGCGGACAGTGAGATATAGAAGACACACACATCAGGACACACCCTCCCACTGCCGCCGCCTGCTCTGAAGAAAGTGCTTGATCAGCATGCGCTGATCCAATCTTCCAAAGCATCCGTCTGCCTACTCCCGCGATCATCCTTCCTGATGCTTGATTCCATGAAAAAAAACCGCCCCAACTTTGCTCGATTCACCTTTCTGCTGACCGCGTGCTGCATTTTCTGCGGGACAGCGATCGGGGATATCGTGCACATCACCAGTGACACCACAACGGTGGCTCCCGGCACCACTGACGCGCTCGAGTGGAATGTCGATGCCGATACCGGCAGCACCACCGTCGACTTCATTTTCAGCTACGACCCCGATGGCGACATCGGCGGCAGTCGAGACCTGAATTTTTTCGATCCAGACAGTAATCCGGCACCCGATCCGTTGCCGACAGGGCAGGTTATCACCACGCGTCCGGATGCCTTCGGCCAGGTGCTGATTGTCGGCCTGCCCAGCCTGTTTCTGATTGACGACACACTGCCCGACCATTTGATGTGGTCAAGTGAAGTGGCTCCGGTCACAAGCGGCTCCAATGCCCTCGCGGGCCTTGACGGCTTTTCCATCGACACGCCTGGATATTTTGGTTTCAGGTTTCAAAGCGGGAGTACCACCCTTTATGGCTGGGGCAAGCTCACCGTGACTGCGGCGCCCGTTGACGGGGACGGTGTCCCGACAGGGGCTCCGGGCCTGACGATCTCCGAGTGGGCCTACGAGGATTCGGGCGGACCGCTGAGTGTTCCGGTGCCCGAACCGACCACGACTGCATTGCTGTCGGCAGGTGCAGCGGGCATGCTCCTGCGACATCGTCGCCGTCGAAAGTCGGTGCCGCTACAGGACAGTTCGGGGACGGCGAAACGGTGTTAAGAACACCGGAAGTCGTTTTTCGGACTCCGCCCCACGTAACAGGGCGTGCGGGGGATGTTAATCCCCCGGTAACGGTGCGTGCCCGCGCGGCGAATACCGCCTCAGGAACGCACGAGGGCCGCCCCAGGCCGGCTGGCAGCCTTTGCCAGGAGTGCCCTGCGGTGGGATGTTGAAACGGCGCGCACGGATGGAGTTTCTTCTGAACCACAGAGTACACAGAGTTTCACAGAGAAACCCAGGGAATTCTGCACTCGTGTTCACAAGGCGCGTGCAGGAATAGTGGGTGTACTTTCTCTGGGTTCTGTTGTTTTCGTGATCCCAGGCCTGCGGTCCTGCTGCTGCGTGATTGCCAGCGAGCCAGCGGAACCGGCAGATTGCAACACGGTGGCGGCAGCCCTGCTTTGCAATTCCCACCGCCAGCATTTCCCGGCGCAGCAGTCTCCTGTTTTGGATTTCCCTGCAGTCTGAATCTAGACTGCTGACGACAGCGGCCGGATGGTCGCCGCAGCAGAACAGTCTTCAGAAAGGTGAATCCGCATTATGGTGTCGCCCATTCGAGTTGCCGTGACCGGGGCTGCCGGTCAGATCGGTTATGCCACGCTTTTCAGGATAGCATCGGGCGAGGTCTTCGGACCGAATCAGCCGGTGATCCTGCATCTCGTCGAAGTTCCTCCGGTGCTGAAGGCGCTCGACGGCGTCCACATGGAACTGGACGACTGCGCGTTTCCCACTCTGGCCGGGGTCGTCAAGGCCGACAGCGATCACCTCGAGGACGGTTTCCGGGACTGCAACTGGGTGCTTTGCGTGGGCAGCATTCCGCGGAAGGCCGGGATGGAGCGTGGGGATCTGATTCGCATCAATGGACCAATCTTCACCAACACAGGCCGCGCGATTGCTGCGGCTGCCAATCCCGATGTGCGAGTCGTGGTAGTCGGCAATCCCTGCAACACCAACTGTCTGATTGCCATGAAGAACGCTCCCGGGGTGCCGTCGAACCGGTTCTTCGCCATGACCATGCTGGACCAGAACCGCGCCTGTTCACAGCTGGCACAGAAGGCCGGTGTACCGGTATCCGCTGTCTCCAGCGTTGGAATCTGGGGCAATCACTCTGCGACGCAGTACCCCGACTTCTACCATGCTCGCATCAACGGTCGGCCGGCCACGGAAGTCATTACCGATCACGCCTGGCTCCAGGGTGACTTCATCAGCACCGTGCAGAAGCGGGGTGCGGCAGTGATTGCCGCCCGTGGAGCATCCAGTGCTGCGTCTGCCGCAAACGCGTTGCTGGATACGGTTAAAGGCATCATTCGCCCGACTGCTCCAGGCAACTGCTTCAGTGCTGCAGTCTGCAGCGATGGCAGCTATGGCATTGAACCAGGGCTGATCGTCGGCTATCCGCTGGTAAGCGACGGCAGCAATGTGAGCATCGTGCAGGGGCAGACTCACAATGCCTTTGCACAGCAGAAGATCGACACCACCATCGCTGAACTTCGTGAAGAACGCGACTGCGTGAAGGACCTGCTGGGCTAAGCCAGCCCGGACCGGTGAAGTGCTCATAAAAAAACGCGGAATCCAGAATTGGATTCCGCGTTTCTGTTTGGATCGTTGGCAGTGGGTCGGTGGCTGCAGGAAGGCCTACAGCTTATCCGCCATGGCCTTTGCTTTGGCTTTGATCTGCGCGGGGTCACCCAGGCCTTCGAGGGCGGTGAGATCGTTCAGCAATTCATCAGCCTTAGCCGAATCGGTGGCTTTCATAGCCTCCAGCGACTCCCGGATGGCAGACGCAGCGCTGCCCAGTTCTCCGGAATTGGCTACGTCCATCAGCTGAGCTTTTGCGGCCGGAGGAGCCACCGGGGTGACGGATTCGGCCGGGAGCTGTGATGGGCCGCAGCCGGCCATCGCCAGGCAGCCGAGAAGAAACAGGGAAGAAAGGGCCTGCATTCGCATTAGTATTCTCCGATCACTTCGTTGCCGTTGATGGAACCAACACTCTGCCAGGTGTTCAGGTCAACGTTTTCCGACACGAAGCGGACGGAGCCGTCAGCAAGGCAGATCTGGACGCCGCCGGTGTGGCGACTGCGGGCGGGGAATACGCCCTGGGAATCCATCCAGCCACAGCCGGTGCAGATCTGGCAGGTTGGGAAACGCCAGTTGGGAACGGCCATGGTGTTGAAGAGTGTCTGAGCGGGCATGCCGATGGACCATTCACGGCCACCATGGCTGTGGTGGTTGCCAATACCGGCCTGACAGGCGTTGCCGTAGGTGTCGAGTTCGGTCTGGGTGGGACGCTGGGCGTTGCCGGTGAAAGCAATACCGCGGACGACGTCACCAGGACGATATGCGCCGTTGTTGGCATCGCCGATCAGCTGTTCACCAATAGCCACGGTGTTGGAGGTGCCGTCGTAGATGTCTCGCATCCGCACGGTCACGTCAAAATTGAAGACGCCGTTACGGACAGCACTGGTGTACTGTCCGAGATTGGTACCCATGCTGCCCGGGTAGCTGTTGTTTCCGGTATCGGCGGTGTTGTAAGGTGCATCGGATGGGCAGAGGAAAGCCTGGATGCGAGTGCGACGGGGGATGGTGTTCTGGGGAGCGTCAAAGTAGGTCTTGAAGTCGATGGTTGAGTACAGATTGGCCTGCTCGATGTAGGGCAGGAGCATGGAGTGGAGGCTGAATCCGCGCCAGCCCGTGAGGGTGTTGTTGGCGGGGATGGCGGACTGGGTGCGGATATGCCCCGGGGGGAAGCAATTGAACGTGTCGTGGTAGTTGTGAAGGGCAATACCCAGTTGTTTGAGGTTGTTTTTGCATTGAGTTCGGCGAGCTGCTTCACGAGCCTGCTGCACGGCGGGCAGAAGCAGCGCCACGAGGATGGCGATGATGGCAATCACCACCAGCAATTCGATGAGGGTAAAACCGCGTTTCCGCGCAAGCCTTGACATGATGACTCCGTAAAAATAAAGACAGGTGTTCTGGGACCGTGCAAGCTTGTGCGGTGTTTAACACGCAGGCGGCTCGCTGGGGTCTCAGCAATTTCAGAGAAACAGAAAATTGATGAAAAATCTCAGAGTGTGCACGCAGTCACGTGTCTTTTCCAGCGATTGAGAATCTGTCATGCCGCGGCCCGATGAGTCAGATGCAGGGAACGATTCTCCTGCTGCGAATCACAGACAAACGGTTGGTTCTGGTCGCCAACTGCGCCGGCTCGGCTGGCTCGTGGTGCTGTCGCTGGCCGGGCTGTTGCTCTGGTACGGGGGACTGTTTGCGGCGGCCGTCAATTCCCGGCTGGCTGCTGCGCTGTCGCGCCGCGACTACGAAGCAGCCGAAAGGTGGCTGGATGTGGCTGGGAAGTTGCGGTGTGGCAACGGCGAAACCGCTCTGCTCTCAGCGCGGCTGGCGCGAAAGGAGCTGCGACTGGCGGAAGTTCCTGAGCTGTTGAAGCGGGCGATGGTGCTGGGCGTCTCTCCTGAACTCGCGCGGCGGGAGTACATGCTTCTGGAAGCGCAATCGGGAAGACTCCAGGAAGTTCAGGCGGAACTCCATCAGCTGCTCATGCAGGACACCGCGGACAGTGCGGAAATCTGCGAAGCTTACGTGAACGGTGCCGTGATGACTGGCGCCATTGATCTGGCACTGACGATAATTCCGGTCTGGAAGCAGTCCTGGCCTGATGATGCTCAACCCTGCTACGCGCTGGCACGGATTTTGGAATACCAGCAGCGAACAGAGGAGGCGCTCGAGGAGCTGGATGCAGCCGTGGTGCGAAATCCGCGGCACTGGCCGTCGCTCTACGCCCGCAGCCGTCTGCTGGCGGGCCTTGGGCGGCAGGAAGAAGCGCTTCGGGATGCTCGCTCAGCTGCCGAAATGCGATTCAATGCAGCCCCCCTGCTGCAGCAGGCCCGCTGTCTGCTGAATCTCGGCCGCCCCGCAGAAGCTCGCGTTCAGCTGCAGCAAATCCTCAGGTTCCCCCCGGAAGTTCTGCGGCACAGCTTCAATCTGGTCTGCGAGCCGGAGCGGGGTTTGCCGGTCCACGCAGAGCTGGGCTTTGCCGAAGCTGCGCTGGGTAACTCCTCCGCCGCTGTCGTTTGGTTCGATGAAGTGCTTGAACAGGACCCCAATCAGCTCAACGTGCGATATCAGCGGGCGCTTGCGCTGCGAGAGCTCGGCCGGGAGGAAGAAGCAGCAGCGGAGCTGGCGAGGGTGCAGGAAATTCGGGAATCGCTGCGGGAAATTGATGGGCTGGCTGACCTCATCCGGGCCGATCCCGGCGCCCCGCACTCCGCCGAACGCTGTCGCATGGGCCAACTCTTTCTGCTCTACGACGATGCTCGCCGAGGTGAATTCTGGTTGCGCGACACGTTGAATCATGACCCCGACCACGCCCCAGCGCACAGACTGCTGGCTGAGTACTACGAACGGCTGAGCACTCAGCAGCCCGAATACAGGATCCTCGCGGACCGACACCGCGGGGCGCTCGAAGAAATCCAACAGCGGCAGGCATCTGACGAGACGCAGAGCAAACCCTGAACGCCCCGGCGTTGACCGGCATTGGTCCCATGAGTCCCATTTGTCCCATAGCGGTCCCGCGCGCCGACCTGTGGTGGAAGTGAGAACGCAATGAGCCGCCTGGCGGGAACGTCATGAGCCGCAAGGCGGCAGCAATACTGAGCCGCAGGGCGGCAGCAATACTGAGCCGCAGGGCGGCAGCCCGCGGGTAAAGAGCCCTGCCAACGCAACGCTGACGCCGCTGGCAGGGGTGCGCACCAGGGTGCGAGGCGTTACCGGGGGCTTCCGCGCGCTGCGCGAGAGAGTAGGGAGGAGAGAGAAGACGGAAGTGAGAAGTGAGAAGTGAGAAGTGAGAAGTGAGAAGTGAGAAGTGAGAAGAGAAACGAGGGAGAACGCGGTGGGAAGAATAATGATCCGCCTGGTGGGAAAGTAATGAGCCGCATGGCGGCAGCAATACTGAGCCGCAGGGCGGCAGCCCAATGGCATTGGCTTTCTGGCAAGACGCAGTGTCGGGAGGGCGAAGCTCCTGCTGAGCCGCATCCCTGCCGCGAGCGTTTCTTCGATCCCCACTGCGCCGCAAAAACGCTGGCAAAC
>JBEAUF010000437.1:0-4115 GCA_041161565.1 Planctomycetota bacterium
CCCTCGGAGCCCTCCCCTGTGACTCGCCTGCACACTCCCCAATTCCAATGTCTCGCCGGCATCTCCCGCCACGACATCACTCCACCAGTCGGCATTTATCACCGCATGTGGGGCGCGGCGCTCCACGACCAGGCCACCGGCGTCCATCGACCGCTCACCGCCACCGTTCTCCGACTCCAGCCCTCCCACAATTCCCCGGACGCCCGACTCCTGATTTCGCTCGATCACTGCATCCTCGAATCCGCCGAAATGCAGGCGCTGGCCACAGCCGCCGCCAGCGCCGCCAACCTCGACCCGGCCCACGTCCTGATCACGCTCACCCACACCCACGGGTCCGGCTGGATGGCTCGCTCCCGCAGCGAATTTCCCGGCGGACAATTCATCGAACCCTACCTGCTCCAGCTCCGTCAAACCATCGCCGACGCCTCCGCTCAGGCCACCGCCGCTCTGCGTCCCGCCACAGCTGTCATCGGCACCGGCCGCTGCAGCCTCGCACGCCACCGCGACTTCTTCGATTCCGCACGCGGTCATGCCGTCTGCGGGTTCAATCCCGAAGGCGCATCCGACGACACGCTGCTCGTAGCCCGTCTCACCGACGACTCCGGTCAACCCCTCGCCGTACTCGTCAACTACGCCTGCCACCCCACAACGCTCGCCTGGGACAACACACTGATCAGCCCCGACTGGGTGGGCGCCATGCGGGAAACCGTCGAACACGCCACCGGCGCGCTCTGCATGTTCCTCCAGGGCGCCTCTGGCGATCTCGGCCCGCGCGAAGGCTTCACCGGTGACACCTCCGTCGCCGACCGCAACGGCCGCGAACTCGGCTACGCCGTACTCTCCACCCTGCAAACGCTCCCACTACCCGCCACCGAATACGTCTACCAGGGCCCGGTGCTCTCCGGTACCTGGATCGGTACCTGGAAACACCAGCCGCTCACCCCCGCAACGCTCGCCCAAACCGCCACCTGGAACTGGCACGAAATCATCGCCGAAGTTCCCTGGCGGCACGATCTGCCCACCATCCCCGAAACCATCGCCGCCCGCGAAACATGGCTCGCAGAAGAACGCCGCGCCCAGCAGCAGGGTGATCCCGAAGAACTCCGCATCATCCGCGCCCAAACCGAACAACTCACCCGACAACTCACCCGCCTCCAGGCACTCACTCCCGGCCGCTGCTGCCCACTCAAAATCACACTCGGCCTCTGCGGCGATGCCCTCTGGGTCTTCGTCCCCGGAGAACTCTATCAAATCTTCCAGCAACAGCTCCGCAAACGCTTCGCCCCACGGCCCGTGTTCGTCACCACACTCACCGGCGACTGGCAGCCAGGCTATATCCCGCCCGCTTCCGTCTGGGGCTACGGCATCTACCAGGAAGTCATCGCCGCCACAGCCCCCGGCAGCCTCGAAGTGCTCATCGAGGAAATCGCACGAGCAATTCAGAAGATGGTCGAGAGTACCGAGTCATAACCCGCCGTGATCCGGAAGCCGACACCACAGCATCCACATCCACGCGTTACCGCGATGGGAAACATCTGTTCAGCGTCACTCCCCCACACGACACCATTCCCACACCCGCTGCCATTTTTTTGCAAACCTTTTCCGATAGAATCTCCTTCGCCCACACTCCACACACCTCCATCACAATCACCGGGAATCCGCCACATGAATACGCGTACATCCCGGCCCTCCACAGGTCCGGGGCAAATCACCTGCCCGCACTGCTGGCACCGGTCCCGGCCGCACGAAATCAAATGGGTGTCCGCCCATCCCTCGCTCAGAGACGACCCCCGTGTTCCCGACGGTCAGCGGCGATTCCTGCCCACTCGCTTTCATCTCACAGGTCAGGCCATCGACGCCGCCGGCGAACTCTGCTCAGAACTCGCCTGTCCCCGCTGCCACCTCACCATTCCCCGGGACCTGGTCGAGCTCCCGGTGACCTTCTTTTCCATTCTCGGTTCACCCAGTTCCGGCAAGTCCTATTTCCTCGCCTCCAGCCTCTGGAAGCTCCGCACCACGCTCGCCCAGCGCTTCGCCATCAGCTTCGAAGATTCGGACCCGGTCGCCAATCACAAGCTCCACGAATACGAACAATCGCTCTTCCTCACCAATCACAGCGGCCGCCTCGTATCGCTCCCCAAAACCGAGCTCGACGGTGACCTCTACGAACAGGTCGAAGCCGAACCCGGCCGCATCATGCTGCTCCCGCGGCCTTTCGTGTTTCGCCTGCGAACGCTCCCAGCCCACCCCCGCTCCATCAACGGCGCTCCACTGGGACGCTCCATGTGCCTCTACGACAACGCCGGCGAACACTTCCTCCCCGGCGCACAAACAGCCAATTCCCCGGGGACCCGGCATCTGTCCGTTTCCCGATCGCTGCTCTTCCTGTTTGATCCCACCCAGCACCCAGGCATCCGCCGCGCCTGCGAAGGTCGTTCCGCAGACCCCCAGATCCGGGACGAAATGATCAGCTTCCGCCAGGACCACATCCTCAACGAAGCCACTCGCCGCATTCGCGCAGAACTCGGGCTCCGCCAGGACCAGCGTGACCAGCGCCCCCTCATTGTGGTGCTCACCAAATACGACGCCTGGGCCTCCCTCACCGGCAGCCGACCGCTGAACAACGACTGGGTGTTCGAAACGGGCCCCGATGGCATCAGCCGCCTGAAGGTCACACTCCTCAAAGAACTCTCCGATCGCTTCCGCGGCATGCTCATCCGGTACACCCCGGAAATTGTCGCTGCCGCTGAAGCCTTTTCAGAAGACGTCATCTGGATCCCCGTCTCAGCGCTCGGAACATCACCCGAAGAAATCCCCGATCTCCCCCCCATCGGCAACCCACCCCGCGCAGCGCTCGGCATTCGCCCCGAGAACATTCAGCCGCAGTGGTCCGATGTGCCGCTGCTCTACGCAATTCATCGCACCATCCCGGGCCTGCTGGGAGCCGCCAATGATTGAAGAACTGCTCTACACCTCAGCCCCCAAAGGACTCAAACCCGGCAGCCATGGTTTCTGCACCGTAAGCAGCACCGTTGGTATGGCCCAAACCACCGCCGAACGTCTCGAAGCACTCAGCGGCTACCGCCACGCATTTGCCCTCACCGATCCCCGCGCCGCCCTCAACCCGCTCAACTGCTCACACCTCACACTCCGACTCGCCGGACGCCACACTCACGTCCTCTCACGCATCGCCAATGCCGGCCATGACTACACCGGCCGCTCCAACAAACTGGCCCATCACCTCGCCTTCGAACAAACCAACGCCTGGCCCGCCGGTCCCGCGCGAATGCTGCAGGCACCAAACGTGATGTTCTCCGCCTGGGACGGATCCATCCGCACGTTCCCCCCCAGAACCCTCACCAGCCCGCCGCTCCCGCCACAAATCCAGCTGTCCGCGTGGCTGCAAATCAGCGGCGACCATGGCTGGGCCGGCTGGGTCGCCGAACAACTCCTTCATCAGCCGCAGCCCATCCACGTGATCTTCGCTCCCGGCACTCCCACACTCGACCTCGTCCGCGAAGTCCTCGATCTGCTCCCACCCTCCCGACGCTGGGAAATCACCTTCAGCACCTATTTCACTCGCCTGCCCGCCGGAGTCGACTGCCGGCTCCGATTTGTGCTCGATGATACCCCCGAAGCCACCTCGCTCCGACACGACGCCCGCGCCCGACTCCTCGATCTCACACAGCCACTCCCACCCGCCCAGGGCGGTCAACTGGTCACCACAGCACGCACCGGCAGCATCTCCGCCTCGCTCACCGCCGCGAACCAGCAAAGCACCAGCAGCTCCGCAGCTGCTGCCGCATTCAAAGCACCTCCGCCCGTACCACCAGCACTCGATTCGCCCCCCGCAAAGACACCCCTCCCCGGCCACACGAATTCACCAGTGCCCCAACTCTTCGATCCACCACCCGCATTTCCCGGCTCACCACGCCGCCGCCCAGCCAGACTCCCAACCTTCATCTCCCGAACCATCATCGCACTCGGACTCGCACTCACACTGGCGGCCGCCTACTACGCAGGGTCACAGGATCTGCTGTCCAACATCCGCCCCGCAGCTTCCGCCCCGCCCACAAATGCTGCTGCCCAGAATTCAAACCGGCCAGAAGCAGCCC
>JBEAUF010000451.1:0-7542 GCA_041161565.1 Planctomycetota bacterium
CAGGGGTGCGCACCAGGGTGCGAATCGCAACCGGGGGCTTCCGCCCGTCCGCTCATCATTTCGGCAAACGCGATGCCAAACACGCATGAGCCGCCTGGCGGCAGCCTGCGGGTAAAGAGCCCTGGCAACGTCCTGCTGACGCCGCGGGCAGGGGTGCGCACCAGGGTGCGACTCGCAACCGGGGGCTTCCGCCCGCCCGCTCAGGGGTTGGCAGGGGCGGGGCACCAGGGTGCCAAAACGCAACCGGGGGCTTCCGCCCGTCCGCTCAGGGGTTGGCAGGGCGTGGGCACCAGGGTGCCGGAATGCAACCGGGGGCTTCCGCCCGCCCGCTCATCCGTTCTTAGTTCTCCGTTCTCCTCTACTCCCTCCTTTCCACGCTCTCCTCTCTCGCGCAGCGTCGGGCTTCCGCCCGTCCGCTCAGGGGTTGGCAGTGCGTTGCTGCCGGTAGTTACTGGACTTTCTTCCTGACGCTGCGAAGATTCGCGCCGTACCCGACATCACAGAGGCAGGACGCATGGCAGCGGCAATTGAAGTCCGGAGTGTAACGAAGACTTATGACGGCCTGACGGCGGTGGACCGCATCAGTTTTTCGCTGCCGCGGGGGTCAACGATGGGTTTGATTGGTCCCAACGGTGCGGGGAAGACCAGTCTGCTGCGGATTATTGCGACGTTGTCGATCGCGGACCGTGGCGACGTATTGATTGACGGTCTGTCTGTCAGGACTCAGACCCGTCAGGTGCGGCGGCGGCTGGGGTTTATGCCGGCGGAATTCGGCTGTCCGCGAGGGCTTACGATAGCCGAGTATCTCGAATATTTCGCCAGCCTATATGATTTGACGGTGGACGAGCAGCGGCAGCGAATTCGGGATGTGTGTGAACTGACGGAACTTGCGGGTCGGGAAGCCACGTTTGTTTCGAGCCTGTCGACCGGCAATCGTCAGCGGCTGCTGCTGGCGAAGACGCTGCTGCACGACCCTGAAGTGCTGATTCTTGATGAACCTGCGAGTGGTCTGGATCCGCGGGCGCGGACCGAGCTGAAGTCCATCATTCGTACGCTGGCCGGTCTGGGCAAGGCCATTCTGATCAGCTCACACATTCTGCCGGATATTGAGGATGTGAGTGATTCGATTGGGATTATGGAAGCGGGGCGGCTGGTGCGTCAGGGCAGTCTGGCGGAACTGCAGCTGTCAGCGGGTGGCGGGCAGCAGCGGGTGCGATTGCGGGTCGGGAGTGGGCAGGCGGAGTCTGCGGTGGCCGTGCTGCGTGGTGTTGCCGAGGTGGTGGAATGTCACCTCGTGGATGGTGAACTGCGAGTATTGGTGTCGGGGCCGGACAGCAGCTGTGTTCTGGAAGCGCTCCTGCGGTCCCGGATTCGGATTCAGCTGTTTGCGGAGAACACCGGCAATCTGGAAGAGATTTTCATGCAGTCGACGGCAGGGATGGTGACATGAGCAGACTGGTTGCAGCGTGGGATTCGATTGTCGGCAGCCCCACGTGGCTGCGTGACCGGGCGACGTTGTTTTCCGGCCCGATGGTGGGTCTGACGGCTTTGGTGCTCAACGGAGTGCTGCTGCTGAGTTTGTTTGTGTTCACCGAGGTTCCGGCGGATGCTGAGGTGTTGCTGCAGCAGTTTCGTTTCGGCGAGCTGATGGTTCCGGTGCTGTTGACCGGTGTGGTGGTGGTGCTGTCGCTGATGGTGCCGCTGCGATTCAACGGTTTATTGATGGGGCCGCGATTGTTTCGTTATTTTGACCAGATCGTGCTCAGCGGCATTTCCCCGCTGCAGTTCCTGATCGGTCGGGTGTTCTCGCAGAATCTGTTTCTGCTGCTGGTGTTGTTTCTGTTCCTGCCATGGCTCACGCTGGCGATGGTTCTTGGCGGAATCGACTGGCCGGTGTTTCTGGGAGATCTGATTCTGGTCTGGATGTACTGCATGATGCTGGCGATGGTGATGGCGTGGCTGTCTTTGTACATGCCGGAGTGGGCAGCCATGGGATTGCTGGCTGCGGTGGGTTTGATGTGCTGTATTGTGGCGATCACAGCCATGTCGCTGCAGTTTGCTGTTTTCACACCGATCCCCGCGCTGCTGCACCCATTGCTCGCCGGTTACCGCGATTTCGCCGCCAGCGATTTTTTTCTGCCGAGTTATCCGGTGGCTTTTTTGAGTTGTGCGGGAGGGATGTGCGTGGTGTTTCTGGGGGCCTTTCTGGGTGTGCACCTGGGACCGCTGTGGGGAGTGGTTCGTGAGAACAGCACGTTTGGCGAGGTGGTCTGCGCGGGTGATACGAAGCAGAGGTCTCGTTTGCGGTTTCGTTATCACATTCAGCGGCCATCTGAGCTGGCTTTTTTCTACCAGAACCGCGGTGGCTGGCTGCGTGACAGCGAAGGCCTGGTTCGCTGGCTGACGCTGGTGCTGCTGGTTGCGGCTCCGGCAGTGGTTGGCTGGCTGGGCTTGAAGAGTGAGCTGGCCGATTTGACGCGGGCGGCGGTGCCGGTGTGGGTGCTGCTGGAGGCTTCGACGATGGCGCAGGTGCTGCACGGGGCCACGCTGAGCCTGGCAGTGATGCTGTTCTCACAGGGTGCGAATACGACGCTCCAGCGGATTCCGTTTGTGTGTGGCTGGCGGGTCCGGGTGTCGACTCTGGACTGGGTCGGCTTTCTGCTGGTGCTGGTCATTTCCACCTGCACTTGTCTGCTGCTGATGACCCCTTTCAGCCATGTGGTGGTGGAGGCGATCGCGGGGGCTGTGCAGCAGGAGGGGAGCGGGCCGGGTTATGCGGGGTTGCGGGCTGGTGATATTTCGTGGGATGTGACGCTGATCACCAGTGCCTGTGCGGTGACCGTGTATCTGTTGCAGCGGCTGATCTGCCTGATTTGCTGGCTGAAGACCATGGCGGCCTCCATTACGGCCGGGCTGTGGTTTGCATGTCTGTGCCTCGCTCCGGCGGTTGTGGGTGTGTATTTGAGCGAGACGGTGAGTTTGTTTCCGCATCAGCAGTGGCTGGGGCAGAAGCTGGCGATGCTGTCACCCCTGATGGCTTCGCTGGAACGTTTCAACAACACGCCTCGAGCTTTTGGAACCGAGCATTCTCTGATCGGTTTTTTCGTACTGCAGTTCACTCTGTGGGTGGTGCTGGGAGTTTTGATGGTGCGGCGTGAGCGCAGGCTGAGGGCTGATCTGGCAGCGTGGCAGTCCGGGCAGGTCGGCATGGGTGCCGCAGCGGAGGGATGAAGAGCAACATGGTTGGCAGAGCATTGGTGCTGATCTGGGTTCTCTCGGCGTGGTCTCAGCTGCTGCAGGCGCAGCAGGCGACGCAGCGGATCGTGGTGCAGTCCGACTTTCCGGGGCTGGATATCCAGGCGGCGGTGGGCTGGGAGGATTGTTCGCACACGCTGGCTCCCGTGGCCGTGTCGCTGAAGATCACCAATAATTCCGCCCAGGTGCTTGAGGGCCGGCTGTATCTGCGCAATCCGCGCAACGCTGAGACGCGGTTGATTGGCGAGGTGGCGGTTGGCCCGGGCGGTATTCGGCAGGTGGGTACGGTGGCAGGTTTGAGTGGCTGGGAACAGTGTGAATTGTCGTGGGAGGGTTCGGCCGGAGTGCTGTGGGCGCGGCAGCTGGAGGTTCCCGATCCGGCAACCACCTATGGGGCGTTGAGTTCTCGGCGGACATTATTTGTGGAGACCGGCCGACGGGAACTGGCATGGCCGAAGTTACCGGAGGTGCTCCCGGACGACAGGCTGGCGATGAAGCTTTCGGGACTTGGCGATGGCCCTGCAGTCCCGCGGTCGTCCACCTTTGCTCGTGGCTATCCGCCCACAGTATCGTGGGTGCCGCCGTGGCAGCTGCCTGTGCATCCGGGGCCGCTCACGATTCTCCAGACGGTGCTGCTGTCGCCGACGCTGTCGCCTGATGAACTGAGTGAGGTGCAGTACCGTGCTCTGGCGCGCTGGGTGGCGATGGGTGGGGCGGTGATGCTGGCAGAGGAGTCTGAGCAGTTGTTTGAGCGGCTGCGGGAGGTTTTGCCGCTGCCGCTGCGTCCGGTGGTCGCCGAGGGTGGACTGAAGATTCACGGCTGCGGCGCAGGCAGGATTGAGCAGTACCCCGGGGCGGAGTTTGGAGAGACGGATTCGGCCGTGATGCTGTCGATCGCTGAGTCGCTGTATTCGAGGCTTCCCAGCCCGCTGTTTAACACGCTCGGCAAAAAACTGGTGGGGCTACAGCATGAATCGCCTGTGCGGCAGCTGTACCGCACCGGAATTCTGTCGCTGTGCGCGCTGTACGCGGCCGTGTCCGCCATCCCGCTGCTCATGTTCCGCAGCCGGCGACGCCGGGTTTTGTTCTGGACCTGCGGCGCGGTGGCAACGGGGTGTCTTGGGTCCCTGATTGCCGGGGTGGCAGTCAACAGCTCCGCTGGAGATCTCAACATGACAACCGTGTCATGGATCGGGGCTGACAGCCTTGTGCAGGTGGCGGGAGTGCGGGCTAACTACGTCAGTCGTCGGGAATCGCCGCTGCAGCTGAGCGGCCGGGAACCTGAGTTGCGGCTGGTGTCGCCGGTCGCTGAGGATCCATTTGTTGAACACCGGACCTACGCAGCCGCAGACCTGGCGGTGGAGGGGGCAGTTGTGGCGTGGCCGGCCTTTGATTTGTTTCGCGAGCCAACGCAGCGAGAGGGCGTGGGATCTCTTCTGCTGCCGTCGTCGTGGTGGGGCAGTCAGCGGGTCATCGCGGTTGACTGGATGCCGCTTGAAGGTCGATTGGAGGCTGTTCTGGAGGACGTGGATGTGGAATTCGAAAACAACCAGGAACTGTTTCTCCATCTGCGTGAGTTTCCAGCCACGAAGCTCCGCATCCGGCTGAATAGTACGTTGCCGTTCAGTCTGCAGGACTGTCGACTGGGGATTCGGGTGTGGAAGCGGCCCGAATCCAATCTCCGTGACTGGCGGATGATGGTGTCTGTTGAGGCCTTGCCGGACCTTGCTGGGGGGACGGCTTCAGCGGCCGCGGTGGATGAGCTGGAGTTTTCGCCAAAGTTCCGGGAGATCGACGAACTGGAGTTTGACTGGGATTTTGCGGACTCGGTGGAGTATCTGCAGGTACCGCACGGGGAGCTGGAAGTGTGGATTGAGGGCCGTTTGGTGGGCTCGCCGCTGATGCAGCCGGAGGGCGACAGCTTTCGCGAGAGCAGTCCCGGCGAACACTGGTTCTATTACCGGATTCCGCAGGAAAACCTGCCGACATCATGGCGACGGATGCAGGAATGGAAAACACCCGCAGAGAACAGATAGTGGCGGCGAGTCCAGAAAATTCGCCCGTTAATTCGGGGGTTTTGGGTGATTTTTGGCCCGTGGTTGGTTTCTGACGATTTTACCGGATTTCCTCAACTGAATGCTCTGTGCACGCCGATGAACTGACCACGGAACCAGCTTCGGTTGAGTTTCGGTGATCTTTGGCAATTCGCAGAGAAGTCAGAATCGAGTGCGTCGGGGAAGTTCCTGGCGGCTTGACAGTAAATCCGGACACTGCATAAGCTTCCGCCGATTCCACGGAATTGGAAACGGATTTCAGGGTTTGTTTCGGAGCAGCAAACGTGACCAAAAAAGAGATCGTGAAGACGATTTCCGAGAAGCTGGGTCTGACACAACTCACCACGCGTGACATTGTGCAGAAGACGTTTGATGCGATTATTGAGACCCTGGTGGAAGAGCGGCGGATCGAGCTGCGGAATTTCGGAGTCTTCGAAGTTCGGCGTCGCAAAGCTCGTCGGGCGCGGAATCCGCGAACCGGCGGATCTGTTCAGGTCCCGGAAAAGTTCACGGTGACTTTCAAGCCGGGCAAGGAGATGGAGGCTCGGGTGCAGGACCTTGACGACCAGGGAGTGCCTGGCCTGTCGGCGTCGCCGGGGTCTTAGCAGCGGGTCTTCTGTCACTGCAGCGCACTGGATTCTGATTTCCCTGCGAAGGGCCGATCGGGTGGCAGCCGTCTCTGTGAGCGCGGCTGTGGATGTGTCCAGGGAAGGATGCTGCGATGAAGATGAAAAATCGACTGATGGTGGGGCTCCTGCTGGCAAGCGCCGCAGTCACAACCGGATGTTTCACTCCAATCTGGAGTCCCAATCCGGATATCCGAGCCCGGCAGTTGATTTATCAGGCAGAGAGTCTGCGTCACATTCCGGAGATCTGGGAGCGGATCTGGGGACTGGAGCTGCCGGACCTTGCCACACCCTACCGCGTGCATGGCGGGGTGATCTGAGGATTGGTTTAGCCGCCTGCTGCGGCCGAATGCTGTCGAAGCAGTTTCGGGGGGACTCTTCCTTTCGAAGCTGCTTTGTGCTGCGCGCGGCGTGGTGGTGACGGCAGTGGGTCACCGGGGTCGTGAGATTGCACTTTCAGCGGCCGCACGCGAAACTCAGGGTCTGTCCGTATTTGGGGTACAGGCGACTTGAGGAGCGAACAGCGATGTGGTGTATCAGGCGAGTGTTTTGCGGCTGGGTGTGGTGTCTGCTGGCGGGGTTACCGCTGCAGCAGAGTCTGCGGGCGGATGTGGGCGTGGGAGCTCGTCCGGCCGAGGGTGCGGAGGTGCTCTTCGATGGCACTCGCGAGATGCTGGACCAGAAATGGACCTACTGGGAGGGTCCTGGATTTGCGTCATCGCTGCCGATCAAATGGAAGATTGTCTCCGATCCGGTGGACGGGGGCACGGTGGTGATGACGGACGACCCGGCGGCTGCTGGTGGTCGCTTTGGTGCAGCGGACATAGTCACAAAAAAGCAGTTCCGGGACTTTCGGCTGCATGTGGAATTCCTGATCGCCAACCCCGGCGGCAACAGCGGTGTGTACCTGCAGAATCGGCATGAAATTCAGGTCCTTGACGGCGACAGCACTTCTCACGGCATGGGGGCTGTGATTAACGAAAGTGATTCACCGTACGGGGCTTACAACGGCCGCGGACGCTGGAATGCCTACGACCTCGTGTTCCGCGCGGCTCGTTTCAAAGACGGGGTGCGTACGGAGAAGGCGCGGGTCACGATGTACTTCAACGGTCAGAAGGTGCATCGGAATTTCGAAATCAATCAGGTCTGGGGCGGTCCGCGTTCAGGGATTGACGGCGGCAATGATGGTGGTCGCGGAATTACGGACACACCAGGCGGCCTGAAGCTGCAGTGCGAAGGCCACGACGTGCGTTACCGAAATATCTGGATTCGCGAAATGTCTCTGGAGCAGCCGGAGACGGATTTCAATGAACCGCCCGCCGTGGCGGCCCTGATCCCGGCGGCCGAAACGGTGCAAACGCTGTTCAACGGCCGCGATCTTGAGGGCTGGGAAGGAGACGACCGTTACTGGTCCGTCGCACAGGGCTGCATTCGCGGAGCGAATACGGCGGCCGTTTCCAGCAGCACATATCTGTTCACAAAACGACCGCTGCGTAATTTTCGGCTGCTGTTTGAAGTCCGCCAGACGCTCAGCCCAAAGCACTCCACCATGCATTCTGCTGTCGCCATCCTTGGCGAACGCTTCACCGACGTCGGCGACAATTCAT
>JBEAUF010000467.1:0-18679 GCA_041161565.1 Planctomycetota bacterium
GGCGTGATGTTGTCTGTTGTCATACCGAACCCCTTATTCCGGCTGGCTGCGATGGAGACCGATGTCGAAGCATCGGCACCCAGAGCGACCAGACTGATTTCTCGAAGTTCGCCCGTACGCACGAGCGAAAACGCTGTCTGGGGTGATTGGATGGTTCGGTTGTTGATGTGGAGGGTTTCACCGGCACGCACTCGTTCGATAATGCCGGGAGCGACTCCAACAGACGCCTGAAAGCGAAAGCCGCTCTTGTTGAGTTCGATGATTCGTTGGGTGGTTTCAGATCCGGGGATCAGAGTTCCCTGGACCAGCAGTCGGCCGGCGTTCACGCGAGCCACTCCATGTCCAATGATGCCGCGAAGGCTGCTGTCATGGTCAGCAAGAATCGGAATCGGGTCTCCTGATAGCTGGAGACCAGCCAGATCAATCACGAGGTCACCAAAAGGCGGCACCCGCATCATTCCGCCGGTGTAGCCCACAACACTGATCGTCGGTGGCCGCCCGCTGGCCATGAGTTCCACATCCGCTGCGGCCAGCATCAGCGATGGTTCGATGGCCGTGGTCATCGCGACGCCTCCTGCTCGCCAAGGTACCGCTCGAGGTTGAGCTGCCAGTCGGCAGCTTTAGGCACTGTCCGATTGGCCTTGAGACGACAAGCGGTCACTCCATCAAGGGATACGCGATCGAATTGCTCCGTTGGATCCGGATCGACGATGGCCGACGCCCATTGCTGGAACAGAGAGACAACCCATTTGCTCTGTCCACGCTCCGGGTTGACCCAGGCAGGATGCATTGGCCACACAGGGTGTTCGAGCATCATGTGCCTCATCGCATCGACAATGACGTGGCGAAAAGCATCGGAACGACTCATCCCGTTAAGGGAGGCAAATTGTTCCATCGCATACAGCTCATAACCTGCGAGTCGAACCGTGACAACTTGTTTTGCATCATCAGCTTCCATGACTCCCTCCATGTAACATATTTCGTAATACGTTTCGTAACACACAACGAAGTGTAGCTGGAGTGCTGGGATTTGCAAAACAAAATCATGATTTTCTTTCAGCAATGATGGGATGGTTCGGCAAAACCTGGCTCTTGCGAGTTGAGGCACGGTTGGTGCGGATCACGGGGCGGCATGGGAGCTGATCGAATTGACACCTCTCAGGCGGGCTGATATTTTCATATCCGCGGCGCGTCTAATACTTGATATTGAACACGCCGCGTGATATTGGAACAAATCGTCATGTCGCCCGTGTTTTTTGCCCCTCCTGGCCAATATCACGCGGCGCGTGTAATTCAGAGTTAGCTGCGGAGGACGAATGCTCAAAAGAACATTGACAGCTTTCATTCTCTGCGCCAGCGTCGCCTGCAGTAAGAAGTCCGTCGTCGATACTGCGTCGACCGACGGGCAGGATCGGCGCTCTTCACCTCCAAGCTTGACAGGTGGGAACACCTCTAACGACCTCTCAGCTCGCGAACAGCGTAGGCTTCGTGCCTTCGAGCAGCTTTTTGGCTCCTCCACGTACATTGAGTCGCTATTTGCCACCTACGTGTTATCGTCGCCACCCGGGGCGCACGTTTATCGATTTGACAACACAGATGGCACGGTTAGATATACGACCGTCGATGCGGCAATGCTGACGCCGCCAGACGGCGTCACCCCGCGGCACGTTGAATTGACGCTGATTGTGAAGGATAAAAGTCAATGTCTGCCGCCGACAGACGGATCGATCGAATGGCCCGCCGAACTGCTGTGGAATCTTTCTCGATACGTACATAATCCTAGAGGTCATTTCAAAACCTGATTGTTGATATTTCAATGGCAAGCATTTTGCATGCCAATGAGAGCGAAAGGAGTAGCTCTCATGTTGATCAGCCTGTCCGCATGGCCGAAACGACGTCGGCCGAATACGACAGGATCCAGGACGGCTCCGAAACCATTTGTGTCTGATTCTCAGTGGAAAGTCATCAAGGACCTGTTTGAGGAGCCGGATGCATCACCTGCAGGCGGCCGTCCGCGAGTCGACTCGCGAGCCTGTCTCGAAGGCATTCTGTGGATGCTCAAGAATGGGGCCCGATGGCAAGATTTACCAGACAGATACCCCTCTCCTTCCACGTGCTGGCGTCGCCACAAGGCCTGGACAGAGGCCGGGCTGCTGATCAAAGCCTGGGAGAGATTGATCAGGATCATGGATCGGCGGAAGCTGCTGGACTGGTCACAGGCAATGGGTGATGGCACCTTTTCGCCTGCAAAAAAGGGGGTCTTGAGGTGGGAAAGACCAAAAAGGGCAAAGGCACAAAGCTCATGCTGATGACCGATGGTCATGGTATTCCCATCTCGGCGTTGACCACATCAGCTCAGGACGCTGAGGTCAATACGATTGAAACTCTTGTGGATGTGCGAGTGACAACGAAACGCCCCGAACGATTGCTGTACGACAAGGCGGCCGATGCCGATTGGCTGCGAGATGCTCTGGCAAGTCGCGGGATTGAACAGATCACTCCTCATCGCAGCGGACGAAAGAGGCCGTCTCGCCAGGACGGCCGTGCTCTGCGGCGATATCTCAATCGCTGGAAGATTGAACGCACGATCAGCTGGCTTCAATACCAGCGCCGCCTGCTTGTACGCCATGAAAGACACGCCCATCTCTTTGAAGGCTTCTTTCATCTCGCCTGCCTGATGGTATGCTTGAAGGCGTTTTGAAATGACTTCTAGAATCTCGAAGGGCGCATTCGCTGATCTTGGTGTCCCCCTTGCGCCGGATTCGGGAATGGACACTGTTTTGTTTATTGAACAACGAGAGGAAATGATTGACGGAGTGTCCACAGTATTGCTCACGTGTATGGGAATTACCGACGATGAATTAGAGTTGTGCAAAACGAAGTCTGTTGCCGCGGTCGTTGCACAGCTGCAGATGCAAGGGTATTATCCGTTTACGAATCCAGCACGGACGCAGCTAACAAAATGATGCACCCGCGTTGCGGGCGGTGCTGCGTTGATATGGAACGTCACTCGCCGCAACCGGGTGATCATGTCGTTCGCCAGTGGAAGGAGCGTTTTCATGAAAACGACACTAATTCTAGTCCTGACGCTCACTGCTGCTGTGTCGCCTCAATCTCCGAGTCGATTGCTCTACGGGGACCACACTTTCTGGATCAACGAGGTCCCAATGCTTGGCCTCTGGCATTATGACGAAGGCCCGACTCCGGCGGGCAAGGAAAGAGCACCCCAATTTGATTTTGACGGCTTTGGAAACTGGAGTGGATACGATGCCACCTGGCTAATCCGCGACTCGAAGCTGTATCTCATGAAGATGACAGCAAAACGCGATCGTAAGAGAATCAAGAATGAACAGATCTTTCCAGAGAAAGAGTTTCCACTTCACGCTGATTGGTTTACAGGGCGCATTCACATTGCGGTGGGCGGATACAATCATGCGACAAGTAAGTCTGAGTCTGTAATTGTGTTCGAACTTGAAAAAGGCAATATTGTCAAAACGAACTTTCACGCACAGTATGAAATCCCGTCCCAATGGAACGGCATTTCTTCCGTTGAGGACGACAGCGAATGAAAGCAGGCGAACCAAGCCATGCAGCGGAATGGCGGTGGTTGGCGTGTTGACATGGATACTCTTCTCCCGCCATCCGCTGATGGCGGTCGTTCGCACTACAAGCAACACATGATCCGAGAACAAGAAGCAATTCTTCTGGCGGCATACTTTCGGGGCGGTGACCCTGACGCCGTGGTTTGGACTTCTAACTGTGATCAAGTCGTGACCCTGTCGCTCTTCTACACTGGTGACATATCGACGAATGACTGCATTGATCGCTTCGCCGTCAAAAGCTACGTTGGCAAACTCTATCAAGATGATGGAGAACTCAATGGAATGATCGCCAGTCGATACCACACACTTATCGAGTTGCTGCAGAGCCATCCACACCTGTTTGAAGGAGGTGGCAACCTGAAAACTCCGGCACATCCAACGTTTACGTCTTGCCGATTGACGCGTGAAGGACAACAATTTGCCCTGTCCCTAGCAAAGAGCTTCCCGGGCAAACCTGACTTCCCCAATTGGCCAGACAAACGGACATTGCCGCCACCGGAATGATGGTGACCGAGCGCCAAGCAAGAGTGCGAACAAGCCGTTCGCCGCGGCCCGGTGAACGGGTCGTTATTTTGCGAAGGGAGAGACACACATTGCAGCAAGGAAGCCCACAATGAATGGTCTGTGCAAAATGATGATGCGATTGCTCGCATTCCATTCCTCGTTGATTGTCCTTTACATCCTCAGCTATGCTCCATTCTTGCGTTGTTCCGCTCCGAACGATCCGGTCAGCGGTAGCTTCTATTATCGCTCACCCCTTTTTTACCGTCCCGTTGAATGGCTCACGTTGAAAACTGGGCCAACATCACCCCTGCTTAAATGGGCGACGCTCTTCGGTTCCAGTGAAGCCGCACAAATTCAGACATGGTTTTTTGCACAAGGATGCGAAGACCCAAACGATTTTGTTGTTCATTGGATGTCCCCACAGTGACGTGTGTTTAGAATCAGTGATCACGTTACGATTAGGACTATGTAGTTGCTGTGTAGTTCAGTCGTGATCCGATCTCGGGAAACGCAAAATAACCAATAAGGCTTTGACTTCGCGGCGGGCGAGGTGAGAGCGTGGCGTGTGGTTGGTGGCTGTGCGAGGTGGGCTTGTGGCTGAGCGAGCCCGAGAGCCGAAGGTCAAGGCCTTTGTACAAGAAGCCCGGAGCCGCGGGCCGCGCGGCTTCTGAAATCAACGTTGGTTCGCCGCGGCCCAGTGCACCGTGGCGTTACGAATTTGCCAACAGCCCACGTTGCCACACGAATCCCGCACGCGTCATACGCCTGCCCATCCTGTCGCTTCCAGTCACAACAGAATCTCCAGGTCCCTCAATTCGAGTGCCTCCGCCACATATTCGAACACAAGTTGGGCTTCGCGTTCAAACGAAGCGCAGTCATCCCGATTTTTGGCCAAAGGCCAAAAATAGAGAGTAGATGGTAGAGAGTTGAGAGTAGAGGTTGTCAGAGGCCGGGCCTGACCGGCTCGGTGTGGTTGGTGGGGTCAGGATTTTGAGAAGAAGCCAGGGGCGAAGCTCGCCAAATTCCGGGGAGGCTTCTGACTCCGGTCGAACCCCGACTGAAGGGTCCTCCGTCAAAACCGGGGCATGCTGGCCTGTTTACGGAACTCTTTGGTCAAGCCCGACCTTCAACCTCTGAGCTTGGGTGGGGGGGCGGCGTCATAAGCCGGTCGCGGCCATGGTCGCAGGGACTTAGCTGGCTCCCTTGCTTCCCGGCAACCAGCAGTCTGCTGCCCTGATTTCGCATCACCGATCAGGCCGACTTTTCTGGCCTTGTTGACTTTGGCGATCCGCTGTCGAAGGACAGCCCTCGATCAGCGATTACTCATGGGGCAGCTCCTGCAATCGACTGTGGGAATATGCTGCAGGTATCCTGAGGTGCTGGTGGAAGGCTCTGCAGACCCTATTGCCGTTGCGAGTCGTTGCGCACTGATGTGGAACTGCGGGATGCTCTGGCCCATGTGTACGCGCCACAACCGGTGCCACATCCGCCGGGCTGCCGAAAAGATACCGCGCACTGGCGCTGGTGCTTGTGAGGTGGTGGGCAGAAGAACCTGCCTGTATACGCCGGCAGCACCTTGGAGACTAGTTCGGACAGGGATCGCATGGCCGGTCGGCATGCGAGCGGCTCAAATCGACACCCCCGGGGCAGATTGGTGGTGACAGATCCATGGCGCATTCAATATTTGACGTTGAACGCGGTGGTAGATACCATAGCAGACCATCTTTTCGTCTTTGCCAAACCGAGCGGCGTTTCAGCTGCATGCAGGTCACGAATCGACGAGGGAATTTGCTGACTTCACCGAATGCCGGATACTGATACTTCCCGGATCTCTGAGACACCCCGATGCCGGACCATGGGAATCATTTGTGGAATATCATTGCCGGAGCATTCTTTGGGACGCTGGCTGGCGGTGGGCTTGGCCTTGGCGCGTGCATATTCATCTTTGACGAACCGCCGTTTTTCACTGGTGACACCATTCTGATCGGCGCTACTGTCTGCGGGGTCTGTGGCTATTTCTTTGGTGAAGGCTTCATCGAATGGCTAAAGGAGAACTTGTGGCACTTTTGGTAGAAAAAGCCGGTGGGATACGAACGAAATCGACCGGTTGTTAAAGCAGCAAGGCCGACGAGCCATGCTGCAGACCGGTGGGCGCGTTTGGCGGGTTTTCAATGGTCACCCCCGGCCGATTTTCCGGATGCACCGATCCTTGGGGCAACATCGGCGAGTCCCCGGCCTGCGGCTGCCCGCGGTCCTTCGCGGTCGTCTCGCGGTCCAGCAAAAGCGCCGTAGAAATCCGCCGATCCGAATAATCGATTTTGATCACTGTGATGATGTGAGCGACTGCGGCCATTTTGAGTGCGCTTGCCATGCGTTTGCTCTTTCATCAAGGGGACTGCTAAAGGGTGCAGTACAACTATGCCTTTGTCTCAAGTGGCGGGTTTTGGGCGCCCACTGACAGTCGTGGTCCGTGGTCGTGGTTCAGATGAAGTGGATCGAGGCGACCCAAGTCATCGCCCGAGGGCGATTTTCTGCATCCCCAAACCGTCTCACGCGCGCGAAAGTTTTAGCTCAATGCACAAAAACCTATTTCTTGCCGTGTTGCTTTGTGCAGACACGATTACTGCGGTGGCGTATGGTCAACACGAGGACACGCAAATCGCGTGGCTACGCGACATTGACGAAGCGCGTATGGTCGCGGCCGAATCAGACCGCAACGTTTTTGTGCTGTTTACGGGACGAGGTTGGTGCCAGCCGTGTGAGATGCTCGACCAACTGTTGTTTCATGACGCTGAGTTTGTTTCTCGGCTGCAGCAACTATGCGTACCGGTCGAACTTGACTTCAATTTTGGGGACTCGAGCGGAGAGAAGGTTCGGGAAGCTCGATTTCGAAATTGGGCTCAGCGTTACCTTGTGATCGGTTATCCGACGATGGTTTTCATGGATTCGAATGGGCAGCCATTCTTCGTTGCGCAATACCCTGAATGCAAACCATCTGAATTCATGGATCGCATCGAAAAGGCCATCGCGCAGAAGGAAGTAAGAGATAAGCACTTTGCAACAGCACAGTCTGCTGATGGCATGGAACGGGTGCAACACATACACGCCGGCCTGGCCGCGATTACTGAACAACTTACCACTATTGAAGAGCGGCACGATGACCCGTTAATGGTGTTTTACGCAAACGAAATTGTCTCGATCATGACGACTCCAGCTATCGGTAAGGAAATATCCGAAATTCACGAGTTTTACCGCAAGCGAGGCGACGCCCGTAATGAGTGGCTGCGTGACAATCGTTTCTGGAATACGATCGCGGAATTTCGGAAATCATCAAAATTCGAAGAGGGTATTGAGTTACTGAGGCAAAGGCTGGAGAGGGAATCATCCATAGAAGGCAGGCTGAGCCTTGAACTCACATTAATTGACTTCTTTGTCTCGCTTAAACGACATGAGCAGGCTATCTCGCAAATTGACGCAATGTTTTCGGCCGGACAGCAGGATGAACGAACAACTCGACGCCTCTGGGCACTTAAGGTAAAGATACTCGCCTACAATGCAGACCGAAAAGCAGACGCTTATATTGTTGTTGATCAATGGATAGCTGCCAGCCCGGCTGGTAGCAGGGCATTCCTGGAGGCACTGGAGTTGAGGGGGATGATGCTATGGGAGGATAAGCCGGGATCAGATGCGGCAATCAAAGCGTGGGATGCGTTTCGAGGTGCGGCGGAACCCGACACATTCGAATATCTAACCGCAAATGCGTATCTGGCGCGTTGCGAATATGCTGCCGGTAATGCCGCGCGCGCTGCGGAACTCTGGGATGAAATACTTTCCGTTCTCGAACGCCAGCGCGACGGTGAGGTTGATATTCGATGGCCGTGGAGTTGGGACGGTGCCCCGGGTGTCATGATCCAGGCTGCTGAAGCACATGTGGCAGCGAAGAATTTTGATGCTGCACAAGAACTTCTCAAACGGGCAGAGGTGGAAATAGCAAAGAAGGCGGAATCGGCCAGAGAAGGCAGCCGGGGCGATGTCGATTGGCTTCGTGAACGTCTCAAGGCGGTTCAGCAGTCATTGAGGGTGACCGGGAAAAGTGATGGCGAAGCAGGGCGTTGAGCCGAGGTCGCGGTAGGGGGGACTTCGCGATTGAAAGTCAACTACCGCGGCTCCGTTATCGCAGTGGTTGGCATTGATACGGCGCGGTCACTATTGCGTCGGAAGAGGGCGTGCGCTTCGCCGTGTAGTGTGATTAGGGCGGTGGGGTTTGTGATCGACTGCCCGACTTGGCGCCTGAATTGCGGCGCTGATTCACAGATTGCACGGAGCAGCATGGAGGAAACGCATTTGGCAAGCTGCCATGAAAAGGGGCTTCTCTGTTGACCCTGGGGATTCTGTTTTCTGGGTGATCACCGGCCGCACCCGGTAAATGCGGTCGTTGAGAAGTCGCCCGCGGGCCCGGTTGTCGCGTGAATCTCGGAAGTGTCACAGGCCCATGCATCCGGGCGCATATTTCCATAGTCGTGGTTCATGTCACTGTGGGCGTCGATCTCTTCGGTCGCAGGCGGACCTCAACCTTTGATGCCGAACGGGTGCGTTGCGGGACGGTTCAGTTCCCACGACCCGCTAGTTGTGTCGACGGGTGTATGGTGCGGTGGTTGACGGTACTGCGCCCGAGGTGTGGACCTTCGGGCTGGCGGTGTTGCTGCGAGGTGCTGGCGGCTCAGGCTGCCGGCATGGTTATGTGTCGGCTTCGGGGCTATGGCGACGAGTGCAAAGCCATGTTACGGAGTCCGCGGGTGAAGAGTTCTGGAAGGCGGCGCCTCCGCCGACGGCAGCAAACAGAGCGCCGGTTGGAATCGCTGAACTGAGTCGACGCTGGCGACCTTAATAAATGAAGACATCCGTGATGACATCCCCGGTGACGAGGATGCTGTGGTTTTTTCCGACTGGTGTTTCCTGATCAGCCATGGATGCGTCTCCGTGTTCTGTGCTGCTGAGATGCTCCCGCCTGTTCCCCAATCTGCGTCAGTGTTTCTGCTCACACGATTGTGCAGAACATCGGGGGGATCTGCAAGTATGCGGTATGGGGGTCAGGTGGTGGCTGGGCGGCGGCCGTGGCGTTGTTGAGCGGGATTGGTGCAATCGCGGAGTTTTGGGTGGTCGTTGGCCTCGCAATTGGGGATATGTTTGTCCCTAATTAAGAGCCTGGATTTCCCTGCGGTGGGCTTGACAATCGCGGCTGGCCCGGCGTTTAATGGGGGCTTCGCGAATAGGGCGGCACGTGCTGGTTCGCGTGTTGCGATGTGTTTTATTCGCTGGACAGACCTTTGTTACGGAGTTGTTCTGATGCATCGATTGCTGGTGTTGGCGGCCATTTTTGGCCTCGCAGTGGCTGTACCCGGATCTGCTGACGAGAAGAACGCGGGTGGCCAGGCGAAGAAGGAATTCAAGGCGACCTGCCCGGTTTCCGGCAAGGACGCGGTTCGTGATCAGTCGGTAGCCTACAAGGAAAAGAAGGTTTACTTCTGCTGTGGCAACTGCAAGGCTGCTTACGAGAAGGATCCCGCGAAGTACGCTCAGAAGGCCAACTGGCAGCTGGTGCAGACTCGTCAGTTCGTCCAGACCAAGTGCCCGCTGTCGGGTGGTGCTGTTGACAAGGCTCAGAGTGTTGAGATTGGTGGCGTGAAGGTTTCCTTCTGCTGTGACATGTGCAAGGGCAAGGCTTCCGCGGCTACTGGCGACGATCAGGTTGCCATGGTGTTTGCTGACGGCCCGTTTGCCAAGGCTTTCGAAGCTCGCAAGCCAGGTGAAGGCAAGAAGAAGAAGGCCGAGTAATTGCGTCGGGGCGATTTGCCTTTGATCTGCGGCTTCCAATGATGCCCTTCGTCGGTTTCGGCGAAGGGTTTTTTATTTGCAGCGCGAGATGTCCTGGAAGAATTTCCCGATCCGGGCTGCCCAATGAATTTGGCAGTTGCTATGCTTCGGCCGGTCCGATTTGCTGTCATGGAGGAATCGCATGCGAACTCAGCCCCGCACCAATCCGGAAACCGACCGCTGTCAGGAACTGATACAGCAGCTGGGCAGTGTGTCTGTAAACGATCTGCATGTTGAAGCTGACTTTCACACAGTGACGTTGACCGGTCGTGCTGGTTCATGGTACGCAAAGCAGCTGGCAACCACTGCTGCTCGTCGGATGTACCCCAATCATCGCATCGACAATCAGCTGCAGGTGGTTTTGCCTCGGTGACGATTGGGTGGCGGTGCAGTGGATGCAGTTGCCGGCTTTGTGTGAGCTGGCTGGCTGCCGCCCAGTGGCCTGAAAGTTCTCTGACACGCCGTGAAGAAGACGCGTGTTTTCGCAGGGCGACGGCCAGCCGATCCAGTACCTGCTCAGCGGGTGAGGCTCAGCAGGAGTTTCGCTCCGGGATGGTGGAAAGGTGCTGGGAAGGAGCCGTTTTTTAACCACAGAGTACACAGAGTACACAGAGTTTCACAGAGAGATACGGGGAATTCAGCAAGACTGTTGAAGAGACAGACGGTCAGTGGATTTGGTGTGATCCCGCTTATTTTTTAATGTTTTTGCAGTCCGTGGCGAAAGCTGGGATGGTGAAGCGGTGGTCAAGACGCCTGGTGTCGTGTTTTGAGATTTCCCTGGAACCGGTCCCCTTGTAACGGTGCGTGTATGTGGGTGATATGGCGGCGGGTGGCGAGCGAGGGCCGCACCGGCCGATTGACATCGAAGGTACGCCACAGAGCGTGAAGACCGAGTGGAATCGATGTCTGCCAGTCCACTTGAGCGTTTACGGCGCGTGGTGAGCGTTGTCTGCCATTTGGCTTTCGCCCAAAGGCCTTGGGGTTCTCTGAAATTCTGTGACAAGACGGTTGAAGACTTGGGACGGCGAGGCTGGGATGGCGAAACGGCGCGCGGAGGGAATTCTTTTTCAACCACAGAGTACACAGAGTTTCACAGAGAAACACAGGGAATTCAGCACTCGTGTTAACAAGACGCGTGCAGGAGAGGTGGGTGTAAATGCCTGTGGGTTTTGTTGTTTTCGCGCTCCCGACACTGCGTCGTGCCAGAAAGCCAATGCCACTGGGCTTCCGCCTGGCGGCGCAGTGTGGGTGCCTGGCGGTTTAGTATGTTGCGTTACCGCGACAAGGCGGGTGGGGCCTTGATCACGTTTCCGGGGGGGGGCTGTTGGGACTGGATCTATTCCGGGGTTTTGCCAGTTGCCGGCAGGATTCGGACGTAGTCTACGGCGACCATGAAGCCTTTATCGGCGGCGGGGTTTGCACCGGTGATTTCGAGGGTCAGGCGATGTTCTCCTGCCTTGAGTGCGACGTTTGAGTAGGTGAGGACGCCGGTGGTGATTACGTCCGGGGTGTTGAACAGATCGATTGCGGGATCGAGAACGGTATTATCGATGGACAGGCGAACGATGCCGTAGTCGCGAGCGCGAGTGAGGACTATTTGAACATCGTAGTTGCCGTCCTGTTTGACGGGCACTTCGAGGCTTAGTCGGTCGCCTGGTTTGGCTCCTGTCCACCACAGTTGATCATTACCGCTCCAGCGATCCTTTGAGAAGGAGCCCATGGGCTGACTGACGGCGTTTCCTGCGGATTTTTCAACGATTTTCATCGCTTCGCCTTCGATGGCGTCAGGTACTTTTCCGGTGGTTTTGTCGATGGCGGAGGGAGGTCCGGCGAGTGTGACCTGGGCGGGGCTGGCGAGGTAGGCGACGAGATCGCGAATTTCGTCGCGGCTGAGAGAATCCAGTTGTCGTTCGGGCATCATGGAGGTGTTTGAGAGGCTGCGTTCTTCGATTTCGCTTTTGGGGACGACGACGAGGTCATTGAGTGTCTGCAGTGTGAGGGCGCTGTCTGTTTCCTTTTTGAGCATACCCTGGACGACGCGTCCGTCGTTGAGGGCAAGTACGGTGACCTGGTAGTCGCGGCCGACCACGGCGCTGGGGTCGAGCATATTTTCGAGGATGTAATCGAGATTCGCGCGGTTGGATCCTGTGAGATCCGGGCCGATCTCGCCGCCTGTACCGAAGAGGCGATGGCAGTTCTGGCAGGTTTTGGAGAACACTCGTCTGCCGTTACCGAGGCTGGCTTGAGCGAGGACACGGGGGCCGAGTTGTTTCTTCAGTGCATCCTGCTGGGCGCGTCGGTCGGCTGAGGATTCGCGGATTTCGCCCCAGTGTTGCCTGAGTTGTGCGTTGAGGTCGGCGTTATTGAAGGCGAGGACCTGGCGGACGTGGAAGGCGTGCAGGTCTTTGCTGGAGATGCTGCCGGCGGCGATTGCGGCGAGGAGTTCGCGGGCCCACGCGGGTCGGGAAACGAGAGTGCTGACGGCATCCAGGCGTACGGGTGCGGCGAGTTTGGTGTAGAGTTTGAGCAGGACTGTCGGAGTATTTTCGTTTCCGAGAGCTGCGAGAGCGCGAACGGCTGATGCCTGGAGTTCCGGCTGCAGCAGTACGGATTCGCTGAGCAGGACATCAGCCGCCTGGCGGTCCTGGCCTTTGACGAGCACGGCAAGGGCGGCTTGTCGGCGTGGAAGTTCTGCGGCGTTATTTTCGAGCAGTTTGCGCATAACGCTGAAGACTCGCTGGTCACCAAAGAGCACAGCGAGTTGATCTGCGGCATCGCGAACGGCTTGTTGATTGGAGGACTGCAGGTTTTCGTAGGTTTGTTTCCATGGTTCAGGCATGGGGATATCGACGCGGCCTTCGAAGGCGGCGGTGATTTCCTGCAGCATGAGTAGTTGCTGTTCGGGTTCGGTGGTTGTTCCGAGGGCGGTGATGACGGCTGGGAGTGAACCTGTTTCTGTGGCGGCGCGGCGGATGATGAATCGTCGTACTTTTTCGATTTTCGAAGTGGCGGCGATTCGGAGTGCGGCTTCGGGGTCGGCTGCTGCGAGGGGTTCGACACCGTACCAGATCATGAGTGGGAGATTGTGGTCTGAGTTATCTTCTGCGTGGTTGGCGAGTGCGGCAGCGATGCCGGCGCGGGAGTTGACTGGCAGGCGTTGGAGCGCAGAGGAGAGGTACAGGCGAACGACGGCAGAGTTGTCGGAGGTGGCGAGGGACTCGAGGGTTTTGAGGAGTGCAGGGCTGAGTTGCTGATCTTCGAGTTCGAGCTGGATGGTCCAGGCGCGAAGATATTCGTCGGGGTCGTGCAGCAGGGTCCTGGTGAGGTCTTCGCTGAGTCCGCGGGTGGCATGCAGTGTCCAGAGGCAGCGGAGTCGAACGGGGATGGGGCGGGTTGTGTCGAGCGCAGCGGTCTGAAGTTTTGCGGCGAGTTCCGGTGAGCAGCCGCGGTGCATGAGGATGCGGCGTGCTGTCCGGGAATGCCATTCATTGGTGTGTTCATGAGCGGCGAACAGTTCTGTGTCGTTCCATGTGGCGGCATCGACGGCAACTGTTTGGGGTTGCCCCCAGGAGATGCGATAAATGCGACCGCTGGTGCGATCCCAGATTTCGGGGTTTGTGCGGTGACAGGCATTTTTGTCGTACCAGTCGATGAGATACACGGTGCCATCGGGGCCGTAGCGGAGGTTGATGCCTCGATAGTAGTGGTCATTTGCGAGGAGCAGATCACGGCCGTGATGTCCGACCCAGGCGGAGGTACCGGCGACGGGTTCGAGGACATCGCAGTTGATGCGGTTGCCGTGGATGTTGTTGAAGTAGATGCGATTGCGGTATTCGGCTGGCCAGTTATCGCCGAGGTAGACCATAGCGCCGCAGTGGGCATGCCCGCCTCCGGCATCCAGAGTGGCTCCGGCGGCTTTGGGTTCGTGCCCCCACCATGCGTGATCACCGATATTTCCGGCGTAGTGGGCGTGGTCGGCGATTGTTTTGATGTCTTCGTAGGTGTGTGGATTGAAGTGCTGGCCACCCTGTCGTTGGTAGCGTGCACCCTGAATGACGTGCCAGAGGTGTGGAATAACGCAGGCGGTAATGAAGGCCTGGCCGCGGTCATTGAAGTCGACGCCCCAGGGGTTGCTGGTACCGTTCATGAAGGCTTCGAATTCGTCGCGGACGGGGTGATAGCGCCAGACGGCGGCATTCAGGGGCAGTCGATTGGCGTCAATTGTTCCGGGGCGGCCGACTTTGGAGTGTGTGAACACGCCGTGGCAGCCGTAGAGCCAGCCGTCGGGGCCCCAGATGAAGGCGTTGAGAGTTTCGTGGGTATCCTGCCAGCCGAAGCCATCGCGGAGCACGACGGCGCCGGGTGGGACGTCGTTGGGGAAGGCGAGATTCTGTTGGGGGATTGCGGCGAACGGTCCGGCTTTGGGGATTTGAGTGTCGGGGACATCATTTTGATCGGCATCGGGGATGAACATGAGATACGGTGCGGCGCCTATGAAGACGCCGCCGAAACCGACCTCAAGGCCGCTCACCAGATTCAGCCCTTCGATGAATGTTTTTGCGGTATCGAACACACCGTCGCCATTTTCATCGGCGAAGATACGAATGCGGTCTTTGCCTTCGCCGTTGGCAGCGCGGAGGGGGTAGGTGTGTGCTTCAGCGACCCAGACGCGTCCGCGATGATCGAAGCACATGGCGACGGGTTGGTGGACGAGTGGTTCACCGGCGGCCAGTTGCACTCGGAAGCCGGGTGGGACGGTCATTTGTCCGGGGGCGTCTTCGGGTTTGAGGCCTTCGGCCATGGCTTTGGTTTTTTGTGGCTGGGCGGCTTCGAATTCTTCGTGGGAGACGCTGCGTGCGGAGTGCAGGATGAGGCTGGCGCCGACCATGCCGCCACTGGCGATATCGAGGAGTCCGTCGCCGTTGAGATCGTCAACAACGAGTCCGCGTCCGACGCCGGAATCGCTGTCTGCGAGGTGCGGAACCCAGTCGATCTGGACGAGACCGTCGCCATTTGTTTGTCTGCGGAGTTCGAACCAGTAGACAACGGCGCCGGCATCCCACATGGGGCTGGAGCGGTGGTGGGACCAATAGGTTTTTCCGGTGACGATATCGGGGAGTCCGTCTTTATTGATGTCGGCCAGTTTGACGGCGTGTGGTTCCGTGAAGAGCACGCCGTAGGGGTTGTCGGATTTTGTGCGTCCCATGATGGTGTGTTGTTTGAAGCGGATTTGTCCGTCTTCGGTGCCAAGGTTTTCGTGCCACGCGAGTCCATATTCGTGGGCCTGGAGGGCGGTGATTACGTCTGCGTCGGAGTCACCGTCGACATCGGTGGCAAACATGTCAGCGGCGGAGTGTGCGAAGGGCACTTTGTGGAAGGTCCAGAGTCCGGTTGTGGCACCGGCTGCGGGATGTTCGAGCCAGCCGTCGGTGGCGAGTACATCGGTGTGTCCGTCGCCATTGACATCGCCGGCTCCGAGTCCGTGTCCGAAGGGTGTCGGGGCGACTTTTTCGGAGATGGGGGTGAAGGTCCAGGCCTGCAGTGGCTGTTTGGGATCGGGCGAATAGAAGCCGTAGTATCCCTGGCGGGTGCAGAGCAGTTCGGGCTTGCCGTCGCCGGTGAGATCCAGAAATTGTGGGGCTTCGTTGCTGACGGAGTCGGCGACCTGATGTTTTTCCCAGAGTCCTGAGAGATTTTCGCCGCGTGGGTTGTGGTATACGAAGGCCGGCGTACCGGGGAAGCCCACAACGAGTACATCCTGCCAGCCATCGCTGTCGAAATCGTGCACCCAGTTGAAGAAGTTGTCGGCGTATCTTTCGCGTGGCTGGGGGACCGCGGGGTAGATTTCCAGCTTCTTTGTGAAGTCCGGTCCTGCGTACCAGTGTGGTCCATAGACGACGTCTTTGTGACCGTCGTTGTTCAGGTCGCCGACCGAGATGCCTTCGGAGTAGTAGACATCGGCGAGTTGTTTTCGGGAGAACGAGTGCAGGGTGTGCTGGTCATCGGCGGCGACGGCATTGGGGGCCGCGGTGGCGAGCAGAGAAAGGCAGGAGAGCAGGAAACGGAGTCGAGTGATCATGGGAGGGTCCAGCCGATGGCAGGTGGTGGGACGGCAGGTGTGGAGCAGCGTACGTGGGGAACATCAGTGAGAGTGCGGCGATGGGGCGGGGCGCGGCGTTGATTTTAGCGAGCAGAGTGTTTGGGTGCCAGAACATGGTGGATGGAAAGTGCGTTGCCCGGGTGTGTGGTGGGGAGTGAAGTGGGGGCCAATCTGGATCATTCGTTAATAGCCGGGTATGATTGGGGTTGGCGGTTTTGCCTTGAGGCAGCCTGCTGGGAGGCGAGGAATGATTTTAAGGGGTCAGGGTGGGCCGGGATGCGGTGGTTGTTGTGGATGATGGCTGCGGCAAGTTTCTGCATTAGTTTGCTGGGTTTGCTGGGGCTGGTGCGGGCTGATGAGCTGTATGGGCGAACGCAGCTGGTGGAGCGGCAGATGGTGTGGCTGCTGCTGGCCGTGCCGGTGATGGCTGCTGCGGCGTTGGTGCCGTATCGGCTGTTGCGTCCGTGGAGCATGCCGTTGTACGGTCTGACTCTGCTGTTGCTGGCTGTGGTGCTTTTCATGCCTCCGATCAATGGTTCGCGGCGGTGGATTCCGTTGGGTTTGTTTGATCTTCAGGCGAGCGAACCTGCGCGGCTGGCTTTTGTGCTGGCACTGGCTGCATGGCTGATGCATCGCCGCAGTCAGCAGTCGTTGCGGGGTTTGGCGATTCCGGTGTGTATGGCCGCTGTGCCGATGCTGTTGATTATTCGCGAGCCGGACCTGGACACGGCACTATTGTTTGTGCCGGTGCTGGGGGGGATGTTGTACGCAGCCGGTGCGCGTGCGTGGCATCTGGGGGCGGCTTTGGTGTTTGGGGCTGCCTGCCTGCCGTTGTTATGGATGCAGATGAGTGCGGAGCAGCAATCGCGGGTGGTATCTGTGTTTGTGCAGCGGGATGGCGGTCCGGCGCCTGCGGGGGATGGATTTCATCTGCATCAGTCCAAGCAGGTGCTGGCTTTGGGTGGTCTGGGCGGGAGTCTGCTGCAGGATGAGCCGCCAACGGATGATTCGGCGGCGTGGCAGTTACCGGCTGCGCGGACGGACTTTATTTTTGTGATGATTGGTGAGCGGTTTGGGTTGGCGGGTTGTGGGGTGCTGCTGGGGCTGTATGGTTTTCTGATTATCGCGGGTTTGGTGATCGCCGGGTCCTGCACCGAACCGTGGGGGCGTCTGGTGGCGGTGGGCATCACGGTGCTGTTGGGGGTGCAGGTGATTCTGAATACGGGGATGACGGTGGGGCTGCTTCCGATTACAGGTACGGCTTTGCCGCTTTGCAGCTATGGCGGCAGCAGTCTGTTGTGTACTTATGCGAGTATGGGGCTGTTGATCAACATTCGGATCCATCAGACGCTGGAGGCGACCGGGCGTCCGTTTTGGTCCTGAAGGCTGCTTCGGGACGAAGCAGCCTTCAGTGCTGGTGTGATGCGGCTGTGATGGGTTTAGCCGAGGTCTGACTGGACGTCTACCCAGCGGCGGTCAGCGAAGGAAACGAGCGTGGCATCTGCGACGGCCTGAGCGAGTGCGCCATCATGGAAGCCGGGCACAGCATCGCGTTCTTCGATAATCGCGGACGTGAGTTCGTAGACGAGATCGTAGCGGAAGACGGTGCTGGGTTTGCCCTGTGACGGATCACGTGGGCTGCCGGGTGCTTTGAGGAATTCGGTGGGCACGGGGAGCTTTTCGAGGTCTCGTCCGTTGCGTGCAAGGATGATGTTGTTGGGGTCGGTGAGCTGATAAGCGGCGGAGCCTTCGCTGCAGTTGACTTCGGCCCATTCGTAACCGACGCCACCGTTGTTGTGGCCTTTCATGAGGGTGCTGCCTTCCCAGACGCCAACGGCGCCGCATTCGAAGAAGCCGATGAGGCTGGACCAGTCATCGACCTCGGAGGGGGGGCAGGGTTTTCCGTCGGCTGTTTTGTCGCGGGGCACGAACTGGGCGACAGCACCGCAGAGTGAGCGGATGGGGCCGAGCAGGTCCTGGGCGAAGTCGATGCGGTGGATGGTCATATCAAACAGGTCACCCGCCCCGGCGAGCGATTTGATTTGTCTCCAGCCCCAGCTGGTTTCGGGAAGATCGAGGAACCTCTGGCTGCGGAAGTGTCGGGGCGTACCGAGTGCTCCGGATTTGACAAGGTGTCGCACGTATCGCATGGACGGGGCGAAGCGATAGGTGAAGGCGGTCATGTGTCTGACGCGGGCATCGCGGGCGGCCCGGTACATTTCGGCAGATTCTTCGAAGTTGAGGCCCAGCGGCTTTTCGCACATGATGTGTTTGCCGTTGCGGGCGCATTCGAGTGCTTGTTCGCGGTGAACGAAGTTGGGTGTGGCGATGATCACCGCGTCCACGTTCGGGTCGGCTGCCAGCTGTCGGTAGTCGGTATAGGCTTTCACCGGACCCCATTCGGATTCGCGCTGTTGAAGCAGTGCTTCGTTGGGGTCGCAGATGGCGGTGAGGCTGGAGCGGGGATCGAGACGGATACCTGGGACATGATGGAAATCAGAAACGGCGCCGACGCCGATGATACCGTAGCGAACGTGAGAAGGCATGTCTGGGGGCCTGTAGGGGGGGAGGTATGACGAACGAGGGATGAGGAACGAGG
>JBEAUF010000473.1:0-2960 GCA_041161565.1 Planctomycetota bacterium
CCTCGTTACCCCGTTACCCCGGTCCGGCAGGACCATTGGATCCCGGAATCCTGCCCGCCGCAGGTTCGCAATGGCGACAACCCACAGCCGAAGGGCACGCATAATCGGGTTCAACAGACTCCTCCGCCTTCCACGGGCAGAGGGCAAAGAGTGGGCCGGCATGCACGCTGTCGGAATCCCGGCGTCACTGGATTTACTCCCGGAGATTCTCAGCGGAGTGAGGCTGATCGAATAGAACCCGAATAGGACCCGAATAGAACCTGAATAGAACCTGAATAGAACCTGAATAGAACCTGAATTGGACCTGAATTGGACCTGAATTGGACCTGAATTGGACCTTGTCAGTCGTTTTTCAGGTGCCAAACGGCGCCGCGTCCGTGGCCATAAGTCACGACCAGATCGAGACTTCGCAGGCGTTCCAGTTCGTCTCGAACGGTCAACGCGGGCACGCGAATCGCCTTCGTGATGTCAGCTCTGGAGAGTCCGGAGGGTTTTGTTGCCAGCAATTGCAGAATCGTTCGCTGTCGCTTCGTCAGATCGCGTTTGACCTGCTGAGGTGCTACGTAGCGTCCTGGGTGAAACCGCACCACGACGCATCCGCCCAATTCTTCAATTTCCGGGCGGGGTTGTCCGGCTTTTTCGGCCAGTTCAACGATCTTCATTGTCCCTCGGCCCCAGGACTCAATGAGTCCCCGCCGGTGAAAGACGCGAGCGATCAGTGGATTCCATGGGAGTGATTCATGGGGTTCAAACAACTTTTGCGGCGTGAGTTCGAAGTGCAGCGTGCCCGAGGAAGTAATCTCGAGGCGGTCGTCGTACACCGCGACTCCGACTGAGCCGCCACCAATGCTGTAGTCGCGGTGGCAGAATGCGTTTGCCAGTGCTTCTCGCAGGGCAACCGGCGGATACAGCGGATCGTCCGCCCGTTCAAACAGCTGCGGCACAATCCGACCGGCGATCGGAAGACTCTCCCGCAGGAATTGCTCAGCCAGATTCAGCAGTCGAAAGACGTTGCCGCAGAACTGTCGGCTGTCGAGAAACTCCGTTTTGTCAGTGCCTTTGAATTTTGCGACACGGAGCAGGCATTGTGGGTATTCGACTTCCAGCCGCTCCTGTGCTCCAAACAGCACAATCGCGGCCCGCAGGAGCTGGTCGTTGCGAATCAGTCCAAACCCTCGCAGCAGCTCCTGCGGGTCGCGGGTTCCGGGTTCGGACATGCGGCCCCGACGGACTGCCTCGTCTATGCTGCGAATCAATTCATCAGTCTGCAGGTCGGCCACACTCCAGCCTTCAGCAGGCTCGGTTTCCCAGCGACGCTCGCCATGAAAACGCTCCACGAGTATTCGATTGTATTCGTCACGACTCATCTTCAGGCTGGTGTTACCGACTCGCTTCCACGCCTGACCTTTGTAGCTGTACGGGCGATTGCAGCCGACGGACACCGCCAGTGAAAGTGCCTGCCGATCCTGTGAGACATCGATCCGATCAATCTGCGGGAATATGCTGGGCTCGATCTGCTGAATTTCCTGCACGAGCTCTTCAATGGTGCGGTCGCTGACCTGCTGGCCTGTAACCTTACCCCCGGGCGAGACTCCAAAGAAGATCCGCCCACCACGATGGTTCAGCATCGCGCACAGCGAATGCATGGCTTCTCGCCGTTCACCCGTCGTCTGCTTGAACTCAAGCGTTTCAGATTCGCCCTTCAGGACCAGTGCCTCAAGTTCGCCCCGATCCATGACACCTCGTCTCCTGATTGATCTGCCAGCCCTGGCCGGAGTTTATGGCACCGCAAATCGGGTTGCAATCGCATGTCAGCCCGTGGCGCTGGTGCCGGGCATCTGTTTTGAAATCACCGGCCAGGTGAAATCGGCCGCCCGCTGGCCTCACCCAGTTCCGCTGCCAGACGCTCCACCGAAAACATCAGCCCCATCGCACCACCACGGTCATCGCGTCCCTGGATGGCTGTGCGGTTGAAGTAATCTTCCAGAGTCTTCTGTTTGCCGGTCCCGGTGCAGACGTTGACCAGCAGTCCTTCAGGGCTGGTCCGCTGTTCAATGGCCTTCCAGGCAGAATCGGCGGCTGACTGGAATTCGGCCGCTTCCAGCCAGCCCTGTCGGATACCACGCTGGATGGCGAAACCGATCATGCAGGTGCAGGTGTATTCGAGGTAGCTGGAACGCTCATCGATGACCTGCCGCCAGCAGCCGCTGTCGGGGTCCTGATACGGCTTCAGTGCTCGCAGGTGGCGACGGAATTCTTCCAGCAGCGGCGGACGTGCCGGGTGGTCGAGCGGCCAGTCGCTGAGTGCCAGCGCCAGTCCGAGTGCCGGGAAGCCGTTGCCACGCCCCCACGCTGCTTCACACAGTGGAGAATGGCGGTACAGGCCGTCGGCACGCAGACAGAATGTCCGCATGGATCCCAGGTGTGTGGCCGCAGCGTCGAAGTAGCGGATGTCGCCCGTGAGTCGCCCTGTGGCTGCCAGAATCGGGCCCGCCATAAACACGGCATCGCTCATTTCGCTGTGAAAGGGCATGACGGGCAGAGCAGTCCCATCGGCGGCAAAGATCTGGTCGGCTGCGAGGCGGCAGAGATTGATCCAGCGGTCGCGGTCCGCCCCCTCCGACCGATCAGCCATCGCAGCGAAAATCAGGTGACCCGCCTGTTCACTGCCGGACTTCGGCACCGGGCTGCGTGCGCCGGTCAGGAATGGTTTGAGGATCCGTGCAACTTCAGCCGCCGGCTCCGGTTGCCCCGTGAGCTGGCTCAGACGGAGCTTCGCAACCAGCGGCAACGCAGGAATGTAGGCCGCTTGCTCCAGCTGCCTCCCGTAGACAGCAGCCAGCTGTGAGGCCACCACGGCAGGCGACCGCTGCTGGGCAAACAGTGGCGGAACGTTGAGCACAAAAACGGCGGTCAGAAACAGGATGGAAACAGGCAGCAGTCGAGTGGATCGCATGAGA
>JBEAUF010000476.1:0-3912 GCA_041161565.1 Planctomycetota bacterium
GTTGAAACGCCTCGACCCGATCATGCAAGGCGTGCGGTCGATGTCAATCGGCCGGTAAGACACTGGTGTGCTCCTGCTGCGGCGCTGCCCGCGCGGCTACGGACCGTTACCGGGGGATTGACATCCCCCTATGCCTTTCCCACTTTTTTTGCGTTGATTGAGAGAAAGCCAATGCCATTAGGTGGCAGCCCGCGCGTAAAGTGCCCTCATTACGCACTGCCAACCTCGCTGCAATTCAGCGAACATGGATTACCTCCGGCGATCACCGGGGAGTCTCAAAACACGACTTCCACTGCCCTGAAACCGCGATCGAACTTCTCACTTCGGATTTCTCACTTCTCACTTCTCACTTCTCACTTCTCACTTACCTCACCTGGCCAAATCGCTCGCCCTTGTTCACGGTGTTGCCCTTGTTCCGCTCCTGCGGCGACGCTGGCCGCGCGGTGATGGACCGTTACCGGGGGATTGACACCCCCCGCACGCCCTGTAACAGGGGGCGGAGTCCGAAAAACGACTTCCGGTGTTCTTAACACCGTTTCGTCATCCCAGCTTCGCCCTCCCGACACTGCGTCTTGCCAGAAAGCCAATGCCATTGGGCTGCGGCCTTGTGGCTCAATGCGTTCTCCAATTTTGATCCATCCGGCGGAATCTGCGTTAACGCACCGCGGTCGACAGTCCCATTCGCGGGCAGCAGATGGAAATGATTTTCTCAGCGGGGCCGACACCTTGTGGTGCGGGCGACGAGCTGGCGTGCTGGAGGGGCCGCAAAACACGGCAAAAGACAGAAAAATTGCCCCTCCAGTTCGCGGTTTCTCATTGGTGAGACCGCTTTGTGTTTACCTGGGCATCCTATTTGCCTCAGTCTCACTCTGTCGTCTGCCCCGCCGCTCCACTGCCGTCGCATTGAATGCAAGTCACCTGAACCCTACAATCCGCCAGTTCGGCAACACGTCCTAACCATATCGCTTGGGGATTCGAATGCAGGATCAGTCTGTAGCTGGGTCATCTTCCGGTATTGCTCCGGAAGAACTGGATGAATGGTTTGAGTCACTGGAAGACATTCTGCATCGTCATGGCCCTGAAAAACTGCGCGGATTGCTGGTTCAGCTTCAGGAGCGCGCTTACGCTCGCGGTGTGATGCTGCCATTCACAGCGAACACTCCGTACATCAACACGATCCACCACACCGACCAGGTTCGTTTTCCCGGGGATCGGGAGCTGGAGCGGCGGATCAAGAGCATCGTTCGCTGGAACGCCATGATGATGGTAGTCCGCGGAAATACTTTTTACGACGGCGTGGGTGGCCACATTTCCACTTTTGCCTCGTCCGCCACACTCTACGAGGTCGCGCAGAATCACTTTTTCCACGCCCGCACATCGAACCATACGGGCGACATGGTGTACTTCCAGGGCCACGCGGCCCCCGGAATGTACTCGCGCGCATTCCTTGAAGGTCGCCTGACAGAATCGCATCTGGACAATTTCCGCCGTGAGCTGCCGGCGGGGGGTGGTTTGTCCAGTTATCCGCATCCGTGGCTAATGCCGGATTTCTGGCAATTTCCGACGGTATCCATGGGTCTGGGGCCGATTTGTTCGATCTATCATGCGCGATTTCTGCGTTACATGGAGCACCGTGGTTTGCTGGACACGTCTCGTTCACGTGTCTGGGCATTCCTTGGGGATGGTGAATGTGACGAGCCTGAATCGCTCGGTGCGCTCACGCTGGCTTCCCGTGAAAACCTTGACAATCTCACCTGGGTGATCAACTGCAACCTGCAGCGGCTCGATGGCCCGGTGCGGGGTAATGGCAAGATCATTCAGGAGCTCGAGGCAGCCTTCCGCGGTGCCGGCTGGAACGTCATCAAGGTGATCTGGGGCGGCGACTGGGACGCACTCCTTGATCGCGACGAAAACGGCAAGCTCGTCAAGCGGATGGGCGAGGTCGTCGACGGTCAGTACCAGAAGTACACGGTTTCGGACGGTGAGTACATTCGCCGGCACTTCTTCGGAGTTGATCCGGAGTTGCTGCAGCTGGTGGAACATCTCGACGACGAGCATCTCGAAACGATCCGCCGCGGGGGTCACGACCCGGGCAAGGTCTACGCCGCCTACCACTCCGCTGTGAACCACAAGGGTGCTCCCACGGTGATCCTCGCCAAGACAGTCAAAGGTTATGGTCTGGGCGAAGCGGGTGAAGGCCGCAACGTGGCCCACAACCAGAAAAAAGTGCCTGTTGCAGTACTCAGAGATTTCCGCACTCGTTTCAATCTTCCGATCAGTGACAGCGAGATTGAAAGTCTGCCGTTTTACAAGCCGGATGCGGACAGCCCGGAAATCAAGTATCTGCAGCAGCGTCGAGCTGCTCTGGGGGGCTACATCCCGCACCGCCATATCTGCCCTGAACGGCTGGAAGTTCCATCCCTGCAGGACAAGGTCTTCAAAGCCAAGCCGCTGCTTCCGGGCAGCGAAGGGGCTGAGGGTTCCACGACATTTGCTCTTGGAGCCATCATCCGGGGACTCGTGTCCAACAAGTCCTTTGGCCCGCGGGTGGTTCCGATTATTCCCGACGAAGCGCGCACCTTTGGAATGGAAGGACTGTTTGCTCAGGTCGGCATTTACAGCAGCAAAGGTCAGCTCTACGAACCGGTCGACTCCAGCAGCGCCATGTTCTACAAAGAGGCCCGCAACGGTCAGCTGCTCGAAGAAGGTATCAATGAAGCCGGAGCGATGGGTTCGTTCATCGCGGCCGGGTCCGCGCATGCCAATCTCGGCATGAACATGATCCCCTTCTACATCTATTACTCAATGTTCGGTTTCCAGCGCGTTGGCGACCTGATCTGGTGTGCAGCCGATACTCGCGTCAAGGGCTTCCTCTGCGGTGGCACTTCCGGACGCACAACTCTTAACGGAGAAGGTCTCCAGCACGAAGACGGGCACAGCCAGCTGATGGCGACCACCGTCCCAACTCTGCGGTCCTACGATCCCACGTGGGGGTACGAGCTTGCGGTCATCGTCCAGGACGGGCTCCGCCGCATGTACGCGGAAGGCGAAGAGATCTTCTATTATCTCTCCGTCTACAACGAAAGCTACGCGCATCCTCCGATGCCGCAGCAGGAAGGTCTGACTGAAGGTATCCTCAAAGGGATGTACCGTTTCCAGTCAACCGACAGCAGCCCCGGGCAGACGCATCGCCCGCAGCTGTTCGGCAGCGGCACCATCCTCCGCGAAGCACTCCGCGCTCAGGCAATTCTGCGGGATCAGTTCGGTATCGGCAGCGATGTCTGGAGCGTCACCAGTTACAGCGAGCTGCGGCGTGAAGCCATGGAATGCCAGCACTGGAATGACCTGCATCCGGACCAGCCTCCCCGACGCTCATGGCTGGAGAACACCCTCAGCGGCATCGTCGGGCCCTTCATCTCCACCAGCGACAACGTGCGGCTCGTGGCCGACCAGATTCGGGAATGGATTCCGGGCGAATACATCGTGCTCGGCACCGATGGATTCGGACGCAGCGAAACTCGCCCCGAACTCCGGCGACACTTCCAGATTGACGGCGAATGCACGGCCTTCGCGGCCCTCCGCGGACTCGCTCGCGTTGGCGCCTTCGACCCTGCAAAGCTCACCGACGCCCTGAAATCTCTCGGCATCGACCCGGAAAAAATCAACCCACTCAACGCCTGAAAACGTCCGCTGCCCTCCGCCGGCTCAACCGGCGGTTCGCCGCGCTACGCTTCCCTTCTTCAGCAAGCTCGCCCGACTATGCCTATCGAATTTAAGCTGCCGGAAGTTTCCGAAGGTGTCACATCCGTGGATGTGGCTGAGGTCCGTGTCAAGGAGGGAGATGTCATTCAGGCGGGCGATGTTGTCTGCGAAGTCGAAACAGACAAGGCCGCCACCGATATCACCTGCCCC
>JBEAUF010000456.1:0-9563 GCA_041161565.1 Planctomycetota bacterium
AGCTCGGGGCACGCCTCCGAAGTAGTGGAACGCGTTCTCAAGGACCTTGATGAACTCCTCGGTCGTTTGCCGGTAGACGGCTTCGCTGTATGCTTTTCGTGAATGACTGAGGACGATGCGAAGCACCCATGGCCGCCGGCGTTTTCCATCTGAGTCCACGATCCATGCTCCTGTGCCGAAGTCCACCTGCGCTTCCGCTCCCGGAAGGACCTCCATCCGTCTCACAAGTTCCGGTGTCTGCGCCTTCAGCTGGTGGACGAACCTCCGAACCGTTGGGTAGCGGCCGCTGAATCCATGCTCCTCAATGAGGTCCTGCCAGATCCGCTGTGCTGTCAACCCCTGTTCCAGCTTCCGGCTGATCTCACCGCGATACGGCTCACAGTTGCTCGGTGGTCCTGGTTTGATCGTCCGAACAGGAAGCCCTGAGCCTTCAAGCCCCAGCCCGGTGGGCGCCTTTGGTGGATTTTGGAGTTGCGGCTGCCGATCATCAGCTTGTGCTGCCGACGTCTCCGTCGGGCCGACGGGCGCCTTCGGCGGAGTTTGGTCCTCAACAACCGGCATTGCGGCAGGCGAAGCCTCGAATGATCCGGTGGGCGCGTTCGGCGGGTTTTCAGTCGTCACACACGACTGATTTTCCGGATGTCCCGATTCTCCCGGCAACGTTGGCGACTCCCCGGCCAGCAGCTGCCGGCGGTACTTGGCAACCGTCCCGCGGTCCAGCGAAAGCACCGCAGAAATCCGACGATCCGAATGACCGGATTTAATCAATGTAACAATGTCAGCGACTGTAGCCATTTTGAGTACGTTTGCCATGCGTTTGCTCCTTTAGCAAGAGGACTGCTAAAGGGTGCATGACAACTACGCCTTTGCCTCAAGTGGCTGGTTTTGACGCGCCCAGCGCTGGCGGGTTTTGGGCGCCCACTGACAGTCTACTTCCCTGAATTTCCTTCGTGCCAAGCCAGGACTGCGGCTGATGCCTGCAGTTCTCGGGCTGGCGGCACTCGAGGAATTTTGTCGCACGTCCGCGGGTATGAGCCAGGGTTCCGGCGGGTGAAATGGCCGAGCGTAGGGCCTTTCAAAAAAAAATGCCCGAAGGGCTCTGGACAGCCGTTCGGGCGGATCCAGTGGGAGCAGGACCTCCTGTGGAACTCGATGAACATCACACCAACAAATCGTGTGCGCCGCGGAAATCTGGATGTTTCCCGCGAGTTTGTCTGCGAAAAGGCTGCGACCGTCGGTATGTTCCGGCGGCCAACAATCAAGGGTATTGCCGGGAGCCTGCGAACGCCGGCTTCCCGGCCCGCATATTCAACGGTTTGGATGCCTGCACCATGGGTGTCAAGATCACGTGCGTACGCAGCCCGGCTGGCCGCAGGCAATTTTTGCGTGCGGAGCTGATGAGGTTTGAGCTTTTTGTCAGCAGCCGGGGGCAGCACGCTTCATGATGACCTGAACTGGGACCGCCGGGTTCATTACCCGCACTTTCACCGGTTTTGACGTCAGCACTCGGTGGGGCTTCCGTTGGGTCCGTAAGTACTGGTGCTCATCGCAGGTGGTTGACGCGTGCGGAGCTTGAGCTGCGTTCACTTGTGTCAGCGTTCCTCGTTCAAATACCGCATGAGTCGTTCCGCTCCCCGGGCGCCGATTTCAACCGATTCCTCCAGATCACCAAGCCGGACGTAGCCGCCTCCGGACGACAACTCGGCACAAACGACTCGCCGAATGTTGATCACAAGCCCCCTCTGCACTTTGAGGAACACTGACTCGGGTAAATGCTCAAGCCATTCCCGAAATGTTTTGCGGCACCGATGTTTCGCTCCTCCTGCAACAGCCGCAACGGTGTAGTGCCCCTCTGAGCAGACGTAGAGAACGTCAGCCAGAGGCACGTATGTGCCGGAACTGCCGACGGGAACCATTACCGTCTCAGACGCTGTTTCCGAAGCCTTCGAAGCGCGGCTCCGGAATGTCGTGAACACACGATCAACGGACGCGTCGAACCGCGCCTTTGTGATTGGCTTGAGCAGATAGTCATGCGCAGCGACTTCGAATGCCTTCACTGCGTACCTGTCGTGAGCAGTCACAAAGATTATCTGAGGTTTTAAATGAATTTGCTGGACAACATCGAAACCGCTGCCACCGGGCATCTGGATGTCCAAAAACACCACATCAGGACGCAGCGAATTGATGAGCTCCACCGCCTTTTCACTTCGATCGGCCAGTCCGATCACTTCAAGTCGGGAGTCCTGTTGAATGAGATCCAGCAGCTGGAGTCTCCCCAACTCCTCATCCTCGACTACCACACACCTCATCCGATCCACCGTTTGCTCCTCCGACAAGGAATCAAAAGACTCGCGGTGAAGACGTTGCCATGCTGAAGCAGGTGCAGTTTTGCAGCATCTCCGTAAAGATGCGTCAAACGATTTCGGGTGTTCGTGATTCCGATGCCGAACCCGCCGTTACAATTTTCCACCACAGACTCAGGACAGCGATTGGAAACCTCCAGCAAAAGTCCCTGTTCGGGCAACACGCTGGATTTGACTGTCAGTGAAATGCATTCATCCGCCTGGAATCCATGCTTGATGGCATTCTCAACGAGAGGCTGCAGGATCATTTCCGGCACCTCCCACGACTCCGTCTCCGGGCGGACTTCAAATACGGTGCTCAACAGGCTTCCAAAACGCACTTTTTCGATCTCCACATAAGCCTCGAGGGCACAGATCTCATCTCTGAGTGATCTAAAGGGAGATTCGTTTGACTCAAGACGAAACCTGAGGAATTGCGCGAGCCGCCCAACAAGCTCCGGGACCTTGCCGGGATCGATTCTTGATAACGCGTTAATCGAGTTCAGGGAGTTGAAAAGAAAGTGGGGCTCCAGTTGTGATCGCAGGGCGACCAATCTCGCCTCAGACTCTGCCTGAAGCGAAGTCGACAACCGCACCTGAGTTCTGGCGAGTGCAATTTGATTGCGAATGAGACCAATCAGAAACAGGCACAGGATCGCAGGGAGGATGAGTGTTTGCACGACGTATGGAGCCACGAACGACTGAGACAGCTGCTGGACTGCGAAGTTCGCAACAATCACCAGCCAGACGACCAGCCAGATCATCGATGGAACCGTACGCAGCTTAATTGCAACGCATGCGTAAGCCACCATGTAGAAGACGCTTGCCAGACCGATGTATGTGAAGAGAAATTTCGCAGAGAATCTGTAGTCGAGTATCAACTGAAGAATGACGAAAGTTGCAGAAAAAAGCAGCAACATACAGCGAGTATTGCGGATCCAGCGGGATAATTCCCTCAGATTGAGCACGTGACAGTCGATTGAGACCAGGCAGAGAAGACCAAACATGGTCAACGAACCATAGAACTGACGCTCCCACCAGATCGGCAGTTCCGGAAATATCGCACGCACATGCCCATTAAACAGAGCAAATGTGATCGCATAGGATGCCGCAACAATCGCGATGGACAGATACATCGGCTGACGGGCAGTAGTTCCTACAACAAGCGAGACGGCCGCAGTCATCGTGCATATCGCAAGCAGGAAACAGTCCCTGATCAGGCGCGAACGCGAGAATCCATCAAAATGACGCTGCGAACCGATGAACATCGGAAGCCAGATGGACGTATCGGATTCCGCCCGAAAAAACAAATCCAGGTGCTCATCAGGTGCGAGTTCAATCTGAATCGACGGATATTGATTGACGTACGGAGCGTTACGCGGCACGTCGCTGACGCCGCAGCGAACAGCGGCAGCGAGAGAACCCCGATGGACTATGAACCAATCTGCGTGGGAGAGCCTTGCCGTTGAACACTCCACAAGGAGATCGGCGTCCTCGCCGCACCGATTTTCAATCCTGCAGCGAACCCAGACGGCGGCGGTAGAGAATCCCGCTGAAGCGATCGGAAACTCGTTGTCGACGAACCGCAGATCGTGCTCGCCGCTGATGATCTCTGAAATTGTGAGCGAGCACTTTGGGTCAACCAAAAGCGACAGGTGCTGAGACAAAGATGTCACAGGTAAGTCGCAGGCATGAAAAACAAATGGATCAACCGCCGTCGCTGTGGATCCATTTAAAGAAATACCCAAACAAAACAAGACTGTTAAATAATTGGAATTCCTCCAGGCAGCTGTGGTATTGAACATGATCCGTTCTCGGATTGCGCTTGTGCCGATGTTCTCGACTGTTGAGTAGATGCCTGATTTACAGAGAGTAACACTGACGATGGGGGACGGTCAACTGTGATCATTAAATGGAAATGCCTGACCGTTTGCAGCTGAAGCGACATGGCCGAATGTCCGTTCGAAGCCGGTGTCAGAGCAGGCAGAAAAACGTCGCTGAACAAGCGGTTCACTGCGATGGCAGGCGTGATGACGGCCATCGAAAAACTCTTCTCACACGTGGAGTTGGGGTCGAGCTGGTGCTTCGTACCAGAGTGACAACGGACGGCGGCGGCGGACTGCCGGCGAATTTCAGGACGCATTCTCGCGGTTTCGTGCCAGCGCCTCCGTTCTGGAGTTGTACTTGGCGACGGAGTTGTAGAATCGGGCGATTGGGTGGACTCCGCAAGACAGTCCAACTGAGAGCGACAGGTATTGATGATTTGATCAAAAGTTGCACCTGCAGGAACGGCTGACAGGCGTTTATTCAGCAAAACGTCCTGCAAGGTGGGCGATTGCGCTTCGCGTCGTCGGAATCTGGACTGGAGTGAGAAAGATGTGAGATCCGTGATTCGTTTGGTGTGTTTCCGTTGTCTGCCGTGCCCGGGCATCACTAATGGCGCATTCGGTGGAATGATCATGAACGGCTTCATGGTCGAGTCAGCCCGGAGATTGCCGTCCAGAGCGAACGCTGTGGAGCATTGTTCAGGACGGGTGACAAGCGACAGTCTGCTGAGAGACCGGGCTGGGATTGCCTGATGCCCTTCAGTCTGGAACGATTGTGGGGCGGCGCGACCTCGGACTGCAGTCCGAGCAGCTTTTTTTAAGTTTCGCCCCTGAGCCATCAGCGCCCGAATGATGGCCTGAGGCTGAGGCGATTGACAGGGATCACATTCAAGTGTGGAGACGGATTTCGACGGGAAGCATTTGCCATCACTTCTTTTTACATTCTGCTGCCGCCGTTTCTGAAAAGAAAGAGCTCGGCGTATTTGGTTGTTTTTGTGCTTTGAACCGCTTATTTCCGCGGGCCTGCAGCTGTTTTATGTTGCTTATCTGTCTTTGGCCCACCTCTGCAGAGTTCGGGCAGTTGCCTGAGGTTTGCTGTTATTTACTGCTGCACATGTGTGTAGGGTGTTGTGTGCATATGATTTTTCAATGGTACTTCGCATTTAAAAGTCCCTAGAAAGGCAGGATCATACTCATGTTAAGACGTCCGTCAGTTTTGTTCTTTCTGCTCATCGCACGTGCAATGGGTATGCGTATGGTCACTGCGGTGGCCTGCGTCGTCGGTTTCATGTTTGTTGCTGGTACTGCTCAGGCAGGCATCATTTTCACGGACGGTTTTGAGGGAGGACAACTCTTTGTTAATCCGACTGGCTACGGAACACGCCTCGCCAGCATACAGGCAACATCTCCGCGCAGCGGGGCGAACGCCGTGTTTTTCGACAACAAGGAGGGCGTTTTCTACACACTGCCTGACGTTTACCAGCCGGGGACGTACACTGTTTCGTATTATTTCAAGAAGGAATCAGTATTCGTTGCGAATTACAGTATCCTGACCTACGGAGAGACCGGGTGGCGAACTGGTCAACCTATTCTCGGCGGTGCCTACTTCGAGCAGAATGACCTGCCATCTGCCTACAGGCTGGTTTCCTATACAGCCACGATTGCTCCGGGGGATGCCGCGATTGGGAAAAATGTTCAACTGCTGATCGACCAGTCGAGGCTGGACCTGAACAATGGCGTCTATTTAGCGCGTCTGGATGACGTTCAAGTGGAATTCACTCCTTCAAGTGTTGCGGTTCCCGAGCCGGCCTCGGTCGCATTCACGGGACTTGCTTCCGTGGTTCTTGCCTGGCGCGCTCGCAGGAAGGGTAAAGCTGCCAGCAGGAGCGGGCGAGTAAGCTAAAAGTCAATCTCCGCAGCGCAGAGTTGCAGGGATCGGTAATTGAGTGACGATTCCACTTCGTTCGCATGAACGTATCACCGAGTGCGCAGCGGCATAGCTCGAGGGGAAGTCTGCTCGGCAATTAGCGGCCAGATCATCATTCGGCCTGCGTGATGTTGCATTCGGTTTTTTGCATCAGACTTTGGTGGTCCGGTCCTCGATGGATTCGGCGCCGCCCGGGGTTTTGTCCCGGCGGAGGGTGTGCAAGGCGTCGGCAACGTCCAGGCTGGTCGCGTTAGCGATTGGCAGCGTGGCGTGATTCCTCAACCGCTGGGCTTGCCAGGCCCGGCGGCTGAGATGTGTCGATTCTGTTCAGTGACATTTTCCGAAGGAAACGGAGTGGGGGAAGCAGACCGTCCCCTCCCCGGTGCGCGCTGCCAGACCGCTGACACTGCGGGTCTTAAAAGCGCTGTTCCCACAGAGAGGATTCGGGGCTGGGGAGATCGGAGTTTGTGCTGGACACATGAGCTGCGCCAGGTGCCTCGAATTGCGAGCAGTAGCCATGTCCTGTGCGAAGCCGTATGATCCTGTCATTCATGTCGAATCGGCCGAAATCCGCGAATGTTGCATCGCGGCGGCGGAAGCAGACGCACGTTTGCTGGTGATGGTCATGGACGGATGATTTCGGCTGGCCCCGGGGGCCGCACGTGGGATGGTGAAAACAATAAAACCCATGGGGGATTACGCGTGGTATTCCTGCACACGTCCTGTTGGCACGAGTGCTGAATTCCCTGTGTTTCTTCGTGAAAATCTACGTGCTCTGTGGTTGAGAAGGAACTCCATCCGCCCGCCGTTTCACCATCTCAGGCCACACCAGCCTTCGTTGACATACTGTCGAACACTCCTTTCGAATCCATTCAGCTCCGCATGCCGGATCCGCCACCTTCCAAACGTCGCTCCCGAGCGACTCAGCAGAATTCAGGGGCTGTTGTCTCCGGACCGGTGTCACAGCCGGCGTCTGAGGCTGCGTCATCGGCGGGGCCCGAATTGCCGCAGCTGAGCATTCCCTACGCTGAACTCCACTGCCGCACCAATTACTCGTTTCTCGAGGGTGCATCCCACGCTGACGAACTCGCGGCCCGGGCAAAGGAGCTGGGCTATGCTGCTCTGGCCGTCACCGATCGCAATTCGCTGGCCGGGGTTGTGCGGGCTCATGTGGCTGCGAAGGAAGCTGGTCTGAAGCTGCTGGTGGGAGCGGAGATTATTCCTGAGGACGGTGCTGCGGTGGTGCTGCTGGCCCGGGACCGTGCGGGTTACGGACGACTGTCCCGGCTGATCACAACCGGTCGTCGGCGTTCTGAGAAAGGAGTCTGCCGGATTCTGCTGTCTGACATTTCCGAGGCGTCTGAGGGGCTGATTTGTGGCATTCCTCTGAGCCGCGAAACGCAGCTTCGTTATCAGCGTCACTATCAGCCGGGCGCGGACTGCGATGTCGCCGACCGTGATCTGCAGCGACTGCAGGCGATTTTCGGCGACCGTTGTTACGCCCTTGCCGAACTGCACCATGGACCGCTCGACAGCGAGCGTCTGGAACGCTGGCTGACGCGTTGCGATCGTCTGAATCTGCCTGTGGCAGCGGCCAATGACGTGCATTTTCACGTTCCGCGTCGGCGTCCGCTCCAGGATGTACTCACGGCCATTCGCTGCAATTCATCGCTGCAGGAGCTGGGGCATGAATTGTTTCCCAACGGCGAGCGGCACCTGAAATCAGCTCGGCAGCTGCTGCAGCTGTTTCGAGGCCACCGGGAACTGCTCGAACGCACCGTGGAAATCGCGGGCCGCTGTGAATTCAGTCTTGATCAGCTGCGGTACGAATACCCTGAAGAGCTTGTCCCGCGAGGGCTCAGACCCATCGACCACCTTGCCAATCTGACGTGGCAGGGAGCTGCCCAGAGATATCCTCGCGGGGTTCCCGAACGCGTGCGGCAGCTGGTGCGGCACGAACTTCAGCTGATCGAGGAGCTCGGGTATGAGGCCTATTTTCTGACGGTCTACGACATGGTGCGATTTGCCCGGGAGCGTGGCATTCTGTGTCAGGGGCGTGGTTCAGCAGCGAATTCGGTGGTGTGTTTTTGTCTGGGTGTGACGTCGGTGGATCCGGATCGGATTGACGTGTTGTTCGAGCGATTTGTGAGTCGGGAGCGGAACGAGGCGCCGGACATTGATGTGGATTTTGAGCACGAGCGGCGTGAGGAGGTGCTGCAGTATTTGTTTGAACGTTACGGCCGTGAGCGGGCGGCGATGACGGCAGCTGTGATCACATGGCGTCCGCGGTCGGCCATTCGCGACATTGGTCGGGCACTGGCATTGTCGGCTGACTGCATTGATCGTCTTGCCGGACAGCTGGAACACGTGGACAGTGCCGAGCAGTTTCCGGAGCGTCTGCGGGAAGGGGGCATTGATCCGGAGTCGCAGCTGGGCCGTCGACTGCTGGAACTGCTGAATGGGATCCTCACCTTCCCCCGGCATCTCTCGCAGCATCCCGGTGGAATGGTGATGTCGAGGGGCCCGTTGTGTGAGCTGGTGCCCATCGAGAATGCGGCGATGGCCGGTCGAACGGTGATTCAGTGGGACAAGGACGACCTGGATGCCCTCGGACTGCTCAAGGTGGATTGCCTGTCACTGGGAATGCTCAGCTGCATCCGTCGGGCGTTTGATCTGGTGGAACGTTATCACGGTCGGTCTCTGTCGCTGGCGACGGTGCCATCGGAAGATCCTGCGGTGTATGAAATGATCTGCCGGGCGGACACGATGGGCGTATTTCAGATTGAAAGTCGTGCGCAGATGAGCATGTTGCCGCGTCTGCGGCCGCACTGCTTTTATGATCTGGTGATCGAAGTGGCGATCGTGCGTCCCGGTCCGATTCAGGGGGACATGGTGCATCCGTATCTGCGGCGACGTTCGGGGGAGGAAGCGGTGGAGTACCCCAACGCGGAGGTCCGGCAGGTGCTTCATCGGACGCTGGGGGTGCCGATTTTCCAGGAGCAGGCGATGCGTCTGGCGATTGTGGCTGCCGGGTTCACTCCGGGTGAAGCTGATCAGCTGCGGCGGGCGATGGGGGCCTGGCGGAAGACCGGGGTGATAGCAAAGTTTCACCAGCAGCTTGTTGCGGGAATGACAGCGCGGGGATACGAGGCGGAGTTTGCAGAGCGGGTGTTTAAGCAGATCAGTGGTTTCGGGGAATATGGATTTCCGGAATCTCACGCGGCCAGCTTCGCGCTGCTGGTTTATGTGTCCGCATGGCTCAGGCGACACTATCCCGCAGTCTTTGCGGCGGCCCTGATCAACAGTCAGCCGATGGGTTTCTATGCTCCGGCCCAGCTGGTCCGGGACGCGCGTGAGCACGGTGTTGAGGTGCGGCCGCCGGATGTGAACTTCAGTGGCTGGGATTGTTCGCTGGAGAGCATTCCCGGGCGACCGGCGGCGGGACCATATCGGCACCGTGATGAACAC
>JBEAUF010000480.1:0-13977 GCA_041161565.1 Planctomycetota bacterium
AACCTCAGAACTCCTCCATCAATTCCTGCTCCCCGCCGCACACCACCTGACCGCCAACCCGAAACTCCAGCACCAGCTGCTCTGGCTGGCCGGCAGCCTGACGCTGTTCGCCTTCACCTGCCTGAATGACTCCGGCTTCAACACCGCCTGGCTGGTGCTCACGTCCCCATTCACCCTCAGCCGCCAACTCTGCCACCGATACCGCCGAATTCACCAAATTCCAATAAATCCGCCCGAACCAGTTGCAGACCCGACGGTCCCTATTATCATTCCGGAAGACCAACGCTCCGATAGCTCAGTTGGTAGAGCAACTGACTCTTAATCAGTAGGTCCAAGGTTCGAATCCTTGTCGGAGCATTTCCCCACCGCGAATAGTCGCGAACAAAGTTCAAAGCCCGGAAGAATCATTCTTCCGGGCTTTTTTTCGCTGCGGCGGCAAACACCAAAGCCGCCGGGCGGCCGCCACACATGAGCCGCAGGGCGGCAGCCCGCGGGTAAAGTGTCCTGCCAACACACCGCTCACGCCGCAGGCAGAGGCGCACACGAGCACTCGCTCTCCGTTGAAACGCCTCGACCCGATCATGCAACGCGTGCGGTCGATGTCAATCGGCCGGTAAGACACTGGTCTGCTCCTGCTGCGCCGCTGCCCGCGCGGTTACGGGCCGTTACCGGGGGATTGACATCCCCCGCTCGCCTTTTCCAATTTTTTGCGGCGATTGAGAGAAAGCCAAGGCCATTGGGCTCCCGCCCGGCGGCTCATGCGACTTCTTACTTCTGCGCAGCGTCCCTCTTCTCCTCTCTACTTTCTACTCTCGGCTCCCTCGCGCAGCGTCCTTTACCCGCAGGCTGCCGCCAGGCGGCTCATCGCGTGCTCCCACACCCGACTTCTCACCCGCGGGCTGCCGCCCACCGCTCAGGATGTTGGCAGACGTGGTGACGAACGCGTGAGCCACCGCTGTGCGTCACTCCACGCTGATCCATTCCCGGAAGGCGTGTTCATCAGCATTGCGGCCACTGATCACCACCACGATGTCTCCGTCTCCCTGCAGGTCAAGCCCTGCGCTCAGCAGACCTGCGGCGGCGATGGCGCCTGAGGGTTCGGTTTTCAGGCCATGCTGTTCATACAGCCAGCGCATTGCACGGCGGGTGTCGATGTCGGGAATGGCGAGCGACTGGCGGACGAGTTTTCTGAGGATGGGCCAGTTGTGTTTGCCCACGTCATAAGACAGCAGACCGTCGCAGATGCTTGTGGGACGGTCGAGCCGCACGCGTTGATCGGCCAGCAGTGAGCGGCGGAAGTCGTCGGCGTCTGCTGGCTCGACACCAATAATCCGCGCCTCGGGAAAGTAATGGGAAATGGACAGCGCCTGCCCGGCCATCAGGCCACCACCACTCACCGGGCAGATGAAATGCGAAATCGTCCGCTCCTGCCGCTGCAGCTCGCGGGCGGTCCAGAGCGCGCCCACCCCGTTGCCGGCGATCACGTAGGGGTCATCATAGGGCGAAGCCTGCACAGCATTCTCCACTTCAGCGATCTGTCGTGTGAGTGCATCCCGTTCGCCGGTTTCGTGGTCGCGTGCGATGTTGTAGGTGCGCACCTCCGCTCCAAATGACTGCGTGCGACGGAATTTGACTTCCGGTGCTGTGTCGGGCATGACCACGATCACACGCACGTTGAACCGCATGCCCGCATAGGCAATGCCCGAGGCGAAGTTTCCGGAGGAATGAGCTGCCACCGGGCGGCCGTTGAGCTGACTGTAATGGGCGGCCATCCAGCTGCAGGCTCCAAACAGTTTGAACGACCCGGAAGGCGTCCAGCCATAGTCGCGCAGCCAGACTCGGCGGGATTCCGGCAGACCGAGGTGTCGTTCGAGTGCCCAGGAGCGGATCAGTGGCGGAGAAAACACGTGCGATTGAATGCGTTCCTCTGCCGTCAGCACGTCTTCGAACGTCACCAGCCGCTCTGTCATCACCTGCTCCTTGAGTCTCATGAAATCGTCTGTGCAGACGATTGGGTATTTGGAGTTCCCGTGGCGGCAGTGTAGCATTCGGGCATGGCCCGTAAAAACCTTCCGGAGTTTGTGATGATCCGCTGGTGTTTCTGTCCAATGCTGGTCCTCGCTGTGCTCGGTCGCTGCCTGTCCGCCGGGCCTGCGGATGACCTGCAGTCACTGCGGCTGGTCAGCCTGCCACCGCTCCCGGATGCGGAAGGTTTCGCCGGTGGTTATCTCGGGATTTCGGCTGACCGGCTGATCTTCGCGGGCGGCGCAAACTTCCCGCAGAAGAAACCATGGGAAGGTGGCACGAAGGTCTGGTCAGCACAGGTTTTTTCCCTGCCCCTGTCTGCGGTTCAGGCCGCTGCGGAAACGCCGGGCGGAACACCGCACACGTGGCAGTCCTGCGGAGCACTTCCGGAGCCGCTGGGCTACGGCGTATCCGCCACTTTCAGCAACGAACTGATTATCGCCGGCGGAAGCTCTGCAGCCGGACACTCCCCGCTGGTGACGGCCCTCCGCTGTGTCTCCGGGCAACTGCACTTCAGACCGCTCCCGCCGCTCCCGCAACCGCTCGCCAACCACTGCGGAACGCTCGTAGGCACCCAGCTGTTCATCTTCGGCGGTCAGAAAACCCCGGCTTCGCTCGCTGAATCCCGCGGCTGGAAGCTCGATCTGGCCGACCCCCAGCCCCGCTGGAATCCGCTGCCGGACTTCCCCGGCGCTGCACGAATTCTGGCAGCGGCCGCGGCGGTCGACCAGCAGTTCTGGGTGATCGGTGGTGCTGAACTGCTGCAGCATGACCGTGCGGTACCAGTCAGACGTTACCTGAACGATGCGTGGAAGCTGGACCCGGTGGATGGCTGGGTGCAGCTGCCGTCCCTGCCACAGCCCAGTGTGGCCGCTCCCTCGCCCCTGCCTGTGCTGCAAAACCAGCCGCTGTTGCCGGGCGGAGACGATGGCAGCCAGGTGGGACAGAATCCGGCGACCCACCGCGGATTCCCGCGAATCACAATGCGGTTTACGAAACCTGAGAATCGGTGGCAGCCAGCAGCGCATTTTGACCCTGCCGTGGTCACGGCGCCCACGGTGAACACGCCGTTCGGGACCGTGATTGCCAGTGGCGAAATCCGCCCCGGCATCCGCACTCCAGCAGTCTGGCTATTGCGAAACGATTAAACGCAGGAAAACGAAAACGTCGCCAAATTCAATCAGCACAGCACAGGCGAGGCACCCCGAACTCAACAGTACAGCCTGACCGCCGCATCCACCCGCATGGAAGATTTCAGATCAATGCCGCGTTTGCTCACAATCATCACCGTTCTGGTTTCCTGCAGTCCGCTGCTGCGGGCCGATGAGGTTGCCGCCGCTGCGAAAACGGAAGAGTACTTCGAGCAGCGGATCCGACCGGTGCTCGCGAATGTCTGTTTCCGCTGTCATGGTGGGGAACGAGTTTCGGGTGGTCTGCGAGTCGATTCCAGGGAGGCCTTGCTGGCGGGTGGTGACTCCGGACCGGCGATTGAGCCAGGCCAGCCCGATTCCAGTCTGCTGCTCAAAGCCATCGCCCACAGCCCGGAGGTGTCAGCGATGCCTCCTGCGGCCGACGCTCAGCTGTCGAACGATCAGATCCGCGACTTCCGTCTCTGGATCACGGCCGGCGCATTCTGGCCCGAGCGTGTCGAGCCGTTTGAAATTCAGCAGCATTGGGCATTCCAGCCGTTGTCGACAGTTGCGGTCCCCGATTCCTCTGACAGCCCCTGGGTGCAGAATCCCGTGGATGCCTTCGTGCTCTCACGGATGCAGCAGTCAGGAGTGGCCCCAGCCGCTCCGGCAGATCGCCGCACGCTGATTCGCCGTGTCACGTTCGATCTGACCGGTCTGCCTCCAGCACCCGGCGACGTCGCAGCCTTCCTCAACGATCGCTCGCCGGATGCCTTTACCCGAGTGATCGACAGGCTGCTGGCCTCGCCGGCCTACGGCGAGAAATGGGGCAGGCACTGGCTGGATGTGGTGCGTTACGCAGACACAGCGGGCGAGACGGCCGATTATCCGGTGCCCGCAGCGTGGCGCTATCGCAATTATGTGATCGATGCGTTCAACGAGGATTTGCCGTACAACCAGTTTGTCCGTGAACAGCTGGCCGGCGACCTGCTGGCAGCGGAGCAGCCGGACGAGCGATTTGCCGCTCGCACAATCGCCACAGGCTTCCTCGCTGTCTCCCGTCGTTTCGGCTTTGATTCCGAAAATTATCATCACCTCACGATCCAGGATACGATTGACACTGTTGGTCAGACGTTTCTGGGTTTGACGCTGGGTTGTGCGCGCTGTCACGATCACAAGTTCGATCCGGTTTCCACGCGCGACTACTATGCGCTCTACGGAATTTTCGACAGCAGCCGCTATCCGTTTCCAGGGTCGGAACAGAAACAGCGTGTGCGCGCTCTGACGCCGCTCTGCCCGCCCGCCGAGGCTCAGTCCGCATGGCACACCTATCTGCAGCGAACTCAGCAAATCGCTGCAAGGCTCACGGAGCTCCAGCAGCCAGTGCCATCTGCGGTGCTGCGACTGACCACAGACATCGACGGCGACTTCGAGCTGCAGGCACCGGCTGCAGGCGGCAGCTACGGAGTGCTCGTGCCGCCATGGCGCTATTCCGGCAACGTGTCCGTGACGGCTGCAGCGCAAAGTCCTTTTCACAATGTTTATCCCGGTGGCAGCCGTGGAGCGGCGGTTCCTCCACATGCCGGACGCTGGAGCATCTGGCAGGCGCTGCATCTGCCGGCAGACGAATCAGCACAGACAGTCTGCTTGAATATCGACCTCCGCATCGCAGCCGCCGCAGCACCCGGTGCGGAATCCACGGCACCAAGGCTCACCCTCGCGTCCGCTTCCGGCTCCAAGCAACTCACGCTGACTTTCCACGCCGGCCGAATTCTGCAAACCCGAAACGCATCCCAGCAGCAGCTGGGAAGCTATCGCCCGGGGGAATGGTTCAATCTGCAGCTCACACTGCACCCGGCAACAGGCGCGATTTCCGGCCGCGTCGGCACGCCCGAAGCGACGGCCGAATTTCAGGCGACGACCCCCGCCTGGGACGCGCCTCCGGAACGGCTGGAACTTGCCGGCGAAGCAACCGCAGCGGCTGAGGCTGCAGGCGTTGAGGTCGATCAAATTGCCATTCGGCAGACAGCATTTCCGCCGGTATCCAACGAGTTCCAGCTGCCTTCGGAGACGCCATCCGGTGAATCCGCTGCAGCCGCCCGGCAGGAACTGGAAGCAGCCATCGGCATCGACGGCGACCTCGAACTCCAACCCTCTGACGGAGCTCCTGCGGCTCCGTGGAATCCCGGCCCGAACAGTGTTGTGCGGCTGAGTCCCCGATCGCAGAGTCCCTTCACCAACTGCTATCCACCGGGACAACAGGGATTTCACCTGCCCAGCCGCAGCGAATACGACGGGTTCGGCCTGACCATTCGCCAGCTTCCCGCCGACGCGAACGGACTGATTCATGCGGGCTTTGACTTTCGAGTGCAGCCTGCTGCCGGACCAGGCTCAGGCTCGTGGCGCTATTATCTGGGACATGGTCCAGGCAGTTCCGCAGCCGTGGAATTGTTCTTCACCCACGACCAGTTGTTCTGTCGTGAGGGCGAACAGATTCAGCCGTTGCTGAAACTGCAGCCCGGCCTCTGGCAGCAACTCCAGCTGACGCTGGATACGATCAACCGTCGCTTTTCCGGCAAACTGCTCGCCGACGGCAGCCGCCAGAACTTCACCGGCCGTTTTTCGGCTGGCTGGGATGGTCACATCGATTACAGCTTCATCGATAGTTACGGGCATCTGCCGGGTCAGCGACCGGAGCTGGATGCCGACAACTTTGTGCTCAGCAGTCGTCCCGCAGAACCGCTCGACAGCAAAGCTCCCGCGAGCGAATCGGTTGCTGAGCGGCGGGAACGAATTCAGCGGTTGCAGCGGTTGATTGGTGACCAGCAGGCGGAAACGGCAGCGCTTACGGCTGAGCTGCAGCAACTGCTCGCTGAAGGCCCGCTGCCGCTCGCGTTTGCCATGTCCGAAGGCACTCCTGAAGACGCCCGGATCCAGCTCCGCGGGGAACCCACACAACCCGGAGACACGGTCCCCCGCGGATTCATCACCGTGCTTGGGCAGGCCGTCCCCGCTGAGCCGCTGCGTGGGAGTGGCCGTCGGGAGCTGGCCGACTGGCTGGTTCGTCCGGACAATCCACTGACTGCCCGCGTCATGGTAAACCGCATCTGGCAGCAGCACTTCGGCCGTGGTCTGGTGGCCACTCCAAATGACTTTGGAGTCCGCGGTCTGCCCCCCAGCCACCCCGAACTGCTGGACTGGCTCGCCGGTGAATTCATGCGGCAGGGCTGGAGCGTCAAGGCGATGCATCGGCTGATCCTGAACAGTGCGGTTTGGCAGCAGGCATCGTGGTCGGGAGCAGAGATGCTGCAGGGAACCGACGACGGTGCTGGCAGTGGTGAACAGATCCCAGGCAGCGCATCCAACCGCTCACCTTTGTCAACGGACCCGCAGACGCTGCTGATTGGCAGCATTCGTCGGCGGCTGACGGCCGAGGAGATCCGGGATTCGATTCTCGCCGTCACGGGGCAGCTGGACCACAGTCCTGCCACGGGCCATCCGTTTCCGGCCCCGATCAGCTGGGGCTTTTCGCAGCATGCTCCGTTCAGCGACGTCTATGAACATTCGCAGCGCAGCATTTACCTGATGACACCGCGGCTGAAGCGACACCCATTCCTGGCGTTGTTTGACGGCGCGGACCCCAGCGCTTCGACGGCCAGTCGCCCCGGGACCACGGTGCCCACGCAGGCACTGTTCTTTCTGAATGACCCGCTCGTGCACCGTGCCGCAGAACGCTGGGCAGATTATTTGCTGCAGTCATCGGCAGATCGGCAGGAGCTGCTGCGGCAGGCCTGGCAGCAGGCTCTGCAGCGTGATCCGGAGCCTGAGGAGCTGGTTGCTGCGGCTGCTTTTCTGGAGACATATCGAGCCCGGCTTCCGGCGGACACGCCTGCTGATGCAGCCCGCAGCCAACCGCTCGCCGCACTGCTCAGAACACTCCTGGGCAGCAACGAATTTCTGCATGTGGACTAACGAACGGAGCGATGCATGACCAGTAACAAAACTCGCCGCGGAAGCCTGCGGTCGCTTGCAGCCGGCTCAGTGCTCTGGCCCGGCATCCTTGCTGAACTGCTGGCGGAAGACGGCGGTCGAGCGACCCTGAACCCGCTGGCCCCCGCAGCTCCGCATTTCCCGGCGAAAGCCAGCCGCGTGATCTTTCTGTTCATGAGCGGTGGCGTTTCGCATGTGGATTCGTGGGATCCCAAACCGAGGCTGTTGCGGGACGCCGGCAAAACTGTCACGGTCAACGAGTTTCAGGGGCGTCGCGGCAGCTTCAGCATGTATCTGAAGGCCCCCCAGTGGTCGTTTCGCCCGCGCGGACGCTGCGGAACGCTCGTCAGCGACCTGTTCCCGCAGATGGGCGGCTGCGTGGACGACCTGTGCGTGATTCGCTCACTCAAAACCGACCACACCAACCACTATGAATCCACCCTTGGCATCCACACGGGTTCCTTCAGTTTTGCGCGTCCCAGCATTGGTTCGTGGGTCAGCTACGGACTGGGCACGCTCAATCGCAACTTGCCTTCCTTCGTGGTCATTGCGCCGCACACTCCATATGCCGGTGGGCAGGTTTGGGGGAGCGATTTTCTGCCGGGTGCACACCAGGGCACGCGGGTTGTTCCCGGAGCGGACCCGGTTGCCAATATTCGTCGCCGGGTCCCTTCCACCGAGCTGCAGCAGCTGGAACTGAATCTGCTCCGACAAATGAACGACCGGCACCTGGCTCAGCGGCCCGCCGATCCGCAGCTGGCCGCCCGCATTCAGTCCTTTGAGACGGCTTTCGGCATGCAGTCAGCGATGCCCGAGGTCTTCGACTTCAGCGGCGAAACGCAGCAGACTCTGCAGCTGTATGGGCTGGAAGCCGGGAGTACTTCCGGGTTTGCCTGGCAATGCCTTGCAGCTCGACGGATGGTGGAACGCGGAGTGCGTTTTGTGGAGCTGATCGACACCGGTTCTTCGGGCAACTGGGACGCTCACGGCGACATGCTCTCGCACGCTCCCCTTGCCCGCAACGTCGACCAGGCCATTGCCGGTCTGCTGCAGGATCTGAAGCAGCGCGGACTGCTGGAGGACACGCTGGTGGTCTGGACCAGTGAATTCGGACGTACGCCGTTCAACGCGGCTCCCAATGCGGCCGGTCGCGAACATCATCACTGGGTGTTTTCGTCGTGGCTGGCCGGCGGTGGGGTCAGGGGCGGAATCACATGGGGTGAATCCGACGAGTACGGGATTGAGGCAGCCCGCGACACAGTCCACGTGCACGACTTCCATGCCACAATTCTGCATCTGCTGGGGATGGACCACACGCGACTCACATGGCGACATGCCGGCCGGGATTATCGGCTGACGGATGTGCATGGACGAGTCGTGGAAGGGATTCTGAGTTAGGACGTGGGAGCGGCGGCCAGCATCGCCAGCATGGCTTCACGAACACGCCCGACCGCGCTGACCATGGGACCTGCCAGGCGGCAGCCGGAAGCCAGTGTGTGTCCGCCCCCGGAGAATTGTTCGGCCACCGCAGCCACGTTGTGCGGACTGCGACAGCGCAGGCTGAACTTGATTGCCCCACCCTGCAGCTCCACCGCAATAAAGGCCGCTTCGGCGCCTGCCACGGTGAGACATTCATTCACAAGACCTTCAGTGTCCGCAGCCACGGCCCCCGTCTCGTCCAGATCCTTTTTGTCGGCCTGAATCCAGATCATCCGCCCTTCGGCTTCGGCAACAGCGCGGCTGAGCACGCGACCGGCCAGCCGCAGCCGTGAGAGCGAATTCTGTTCGTGAATGCGGCGGTAGACTTCGTGGGGAGTGGCTCCCTGTTCGAGCAGCGAGGCGGTAATCCGCATGGTTCGGGCGGTGGTGGAGGGAAACCGAAACCAGCCTGTATCCGTGGCAATGGCAGCGTACAGAAAATTGGCGGTGGGGTTGTCGAAACGGATGCCCAGAGATTCGGCGAGCTCATGGATCAGTTCGCCGGTGGCGGCCGCTTCCGTGTCACGAAATTCGATGGCGTCCAGCCGGTCAGCGCTCACGTGATGGTCAATCACGACGCGGGCGGCGGAAGAGTTGCGGATGACGTCGGACATGCCGCCCAGCTGTTGCCAGGCACTGGTGTCCACCACCAGAATCACCTCAACAGCCGGCACTTCCGCCCTGGCCGCGCTCCCCGTGTACTGCCGGATACTGTTGTCAGGATCCATGAATTCGAGGTTGGCGGGCGGAGCGGTGGCATTCCAGATACTTACGGTCTTTCCGAGCGATCGGAGGATGAATCGCAGACCGAGTTCTGAGCCGAGAGCATCCGCATCCGGGCGGACGTGGCTGGTAATCAAAAACGAATTGTGTTGCTGCAGAATCCGGTGCAGCGGGTTCCAGTCTGGCTGAGGCACGGGAGCAGGCCGAGGCAAAAACAAGCGAAGCACTGAAAAAACGCCGATTTCCATCGTGCTGCACGCAACGGCAGCGGGCAAGACGATTCACTCCCGATTTTTCGGTGGCGTGCGAGCTTCCGCCGGGCATGCCGGGTAAATTCCCGCAGTCCGCAAGCCCGCTTTAACCCTCAAAGCGGAACAACGCGCTCTAATCCTTCCCCAGATCGGTTGAATCCGCGCCCAGCCTGCCCCTGGGAAAGATGTTGGTTTCAACTTCGCGATCGATGAGCCTCACAAGTCCGGCAAGCGATGTGACTTTCATTTTCCGCATCCCGCGAGCCCGGTGTTTTTCAACCGTTTTGATGCTCAGCCCCAGTCGAATGGAAATGCTTTTGTTGGTGCTCCCGTGGTAGACCATCAGGATCACTTCCAGTTCCCTGGCAGAGAGCAGATCGAGGTAGCTTTTTCCGTCCGGCAGCGGGGGTGGCAGCGGGTAGTCGGGTTCGCCGATAGTGTCGAGCCGCACGAAGCCTTCCAACACGGCCTGCAGCAGTTCGTTGCGGTCAAAGGGCTTGTCGAGAACGGTGATGGCCCCCAGTTTCATCGCTTCCACCGTGAGACTGGTACGAGGGAACGCTGTGATCAGGATCAGGCGGAAATCGAGTGGTCGGAGCGTTCGCAGCTGCTGGTGAAGTTCCAGCCCAGTCATTCCGGGCATCACCTGATCCGTGATCACCATGCCGCGTGGAAGATTGGGGAGTTCGGCGAGGAAACTGACGGCAGACGGAAAACAGACGACATCGTAGCCCGCCTGTTTGAGCATCGCGCGGAGCACGGTGAGCACATTGGGGTCATCATCGACCGCGTACACACGCAGCAACCGGGACTTGCCGGCAGGTTGCGGGTCGGCCCCCGGAGCTGGACTTCCCGGGCCAGGATCGGCCTGGCCGCCGGTTTCCAATTTGATCGCCGGCCTGGCGTCCGGAGGCATTTCGGGGTGGAAATCGAACATGATCAGGAGTCCGGGAACAGGTGTGGCGGGGGGTGTGTGGCGGGGCTGAGCACCTTTCGGGCGGCGATTCCCATAATGTCAGAAACCTCGCACACCTGCGCGCCATTCTGGGGAATTTTCTGAAATTCGAAAAAACAAGGCGGGTTTTTAGCCGCGCCGCCATCCGAGGGCATCCGGAATTGCCTATCCCACCACACCAAAACCGCGGAAATTCCGTCCACCCCACTTTTTCACTCGACCCTTTCGCCGCCCCAGGGAATACTATTGACCACAATCCAACCCATCCTGAGTCCTGTGTCAAAAGCAAAAAGGGTTACTGCGTTGTCTACCGTCGAAAAAGCCACCCAAACCATCAACGGTGCTCAGATCCTCGTCGAAATGCTGATTCGCCTGGGAACGGACACGATTTATGCTTACCCGGGCGGTGCCAGTATGCCTCTGCATCAGGCGCTGCGTGAACAGCGTGACCGGATCCGTACCATTCTGCCACGCCACGAACAGGGCGGCTGCTTTGCGGCTCAGGGCATCGCGCGTTCCACCGGTCAGGTCGGAGTGGTGATGGGCACCAGCGGCCCCGGTGCCACCAATCTGGTCACCGGCATCGCCGACGCCAAGCTCGACAGCGTCCCCATGATCTGCATCACCGGTCAGGTCCCCCAGTCAGTCATCGGCAGCGACGCGTTTCAGGAAACGCCGATGGTGGAAATCTGCCGCGCGATCACCAAGCACCACTACATGATCACCAACATCCGCGACGTGGCGCGGATTCTCAAGGAAGCCCACTACATCGCCTCCACCGGCCGGCCTGGTCCGGTCCTTGTCGACTTCCCCAAGGACGTGCAGCTGGATTCGCTTCCTCTCGAAGACGTCGACTTCGATCCTCCGATGAACCTGCCCGGTTATCGTCCGCAGGTGCGGCCGATTGCTCCTGAACAGGTCCGTCAGATCATCGCCGCCGTCCGTCGGTCCAAACGCCCGGTGCTGTATGTCGGCGGCGGCTGCATCCAAAGCAACGCCTCCGAAGAACTCACCCGCTTTGCACTCCGCACAGGAATTCCGGTTGCCATGACCGTGATGGGTCTGGGCGTGTTCCCAGGCACCCACCCTCAGTCCCTGCACATGCTGGGCATGCACGGCACCGTTTATTCCAACTACGCCGTTGATCAGTCCGACCTGCTGCTGGCCTTCGGTGTCCGCTTTGATGACCGCGTCACCGGCAAGCTGGCGGAATTCGCCAAGCACGGCAAGATCGTGCACATTGACATCGACGCTTCCGAAATCCACAAGAACAAGGAAGCCCACATCCCGGTCCATGGTGATGTCCGCGAAGCACTCACAGCCATCAATGCCGCACTCACCGACGAAGATATTCCCGATCTGACGGAATGGCACCAGCAGATCGCGCAGTGGAAAGCCAGCTTCCCACTCAGCTACTCCTGCCCCGGTGACAGCATTCTCCAGCAATACGCCATCGAAGAACTCTGGCGCCAAACTCAAAACCGCGACACCTACGTCGCTGTAGGTGTCGGCCAGCACCAGATGTGGGCCGCTCAGTTCTACAAGTTCGACAAGCCCCGCCGCTGGCTCAGCAGCTCCGGTCTGGGCACGATGGGCTTTGGCCTGCCAGCCGCCATGGGTGTGCAAACCGCCCATCCCGACTCGCTCGTGATCGACATCGACGGAGACGGTTCGTTCCAGATGAACATCCAGGAACTCGCCACGCTCCACTGCGAAAAACTGCCCGTCAAAATCCTGCTGCTCAACAACCAGCACCTCGGGATGGTCGTGCAGTGGGAAGACCGCTTCATGTCCGGTCGCCGCGCCCACACCTACCTCGGCCCCGTCGATCATCCCGAAGCACTTGGTCAGGGTGACGGCACCATGCCCGAAGCCACCTTCCCCAACTTCGTCAAAATCGCCGAAGGCTACGGCATCCGCGCCCGCCAGGTCCGCAGCCGCGCCGAATACCCGCAGGCGCTCGCAGAAATGCTGGCCCACAATGGCCCGTATCTGCTGGATGTCATCTGCCCCTACCAGGAACATGTGCTCCCGATGATCCCCAGCGGAAAAACGGTCCGCGATATCATCACCGAATGACAGATCCCTACGACGCACCGCGGCTCTGGGACCTCGCCTTCCACGACGAAACCCGTCCGGAAGCTGAATTCCTCACCGCGGTCGCCCTGCAGCACCTCAACACCTCCACCCCCCGCACGCTCGAAATCGGCTGCGGGGGTGGTCGGCAGGTCCTCGAACTGGCCCGCCGCGGCTGCCACGTCTCCGCACTGGACCTCAACCCCCACTGCGTTCGCTTCGTTCAGCAACGCCTGAAACGCGCAAAGCTCGCAGCCGACATTCAGCAACAGGACATGCGGGACTTCCGGTTTCCCCGCCCCTTTCAACTCCTGCACTGCCTCGTCAATACCTTCCGACATCTGCTCACCGAAGCCGATGCCCGCCAACACCTGCAGTGCGCCGCCGCACACCTTGAACCCGGCGGACTCTACGTCCTCGGCCTCCATCTGCTGCCACCAGACGCCGCGGAATTCGACTGCGAACGCTGGACCGTAAATCACCGCCAGCTGCGGATTACCACCACCATCCGCGTCCTTGAATTCTCCCGCCGCAAACGCGAGGAACTCCTCCGCTTCTCACTCAAAGCCACCCAACCCGGCCGCATCCGCCGCTTCCAGGCCGAACACCGACTCCGAATCTATCGCGCCGACCAGTTCCGAAAACTGCTCCACAGCGTCCCCCAACTGCAGCTGATCGGTGTCTTCGACTTCTGCTACGAAGCAGACCACCCCCTGCAGCTCAATGATCAGCTCGGAGATGCTGTCTTTGTGCTGAAACGCACGTGACTCACCCGGCAAACACTCAACCGCAGGGAGGAAGTCATACTGAGCCGCAGAGCGGAAGCCATACTGAACCGCAGGGCGGCAGCCCGCGGGTGAAGTGCCCTGCAACGCTCCACCAACGCCGATGACAGCGCGTTCGATCGCGTTGCAGAACACTTACCAGTGGATTGACATCCCCCGCACGCCATTCCTGCTTTTGGGTGTTGATGGAGAGAACTTCAAGGCCATGGGCCTGCCGCCCAATGGCATTGGCTTTCTCTGAAATTCTGTGAAAAGACGGGTGAAGACCTGGGTGGGCGAGGCTGGGATGGTGAAACGATGTAAACAAGGGCAAATTGGGAGGTTTCAGTTCCGCCTGCCAGTTGAAATCCCACGGCCGGATCGAGTCACGAAAACGCAGTGTGGCGTGCGGCCGATGTCAATCGGCCGGTGCGGCCGTGGTGAGCTCCGGCTGCGGTGTTGGCCGCGCGGGCACGCACCGTTACCGGGAGATTGACATCCCCCGCACGCCCTGTAACGGGGGGCGGAGTCCGAAAAACGACTTCCGGGGTTCTTAACACCGTTTCGCCATCCCAGCCTCGCCC
>JBEAUF010000013.1:0-3850 GCA_041161565.1 Planctomycetota bacterium
GTGTCTCACTTCCTACTTCCTACTTCCTACTTCCTACTTCCTACTTCCTACTTCCTACTTCCTACTTCCTACTTCCTACTTCCTACTTCCTACTTCCTACTTCCTACTCCCGCACCTCCCCCTCCATCTCCTCTCTACTTTCCACGCTCTCCTCTCTCGCGCAGCGTCCGGATTCAACCCCGGTGGTGATCCTGGGGTTGCGTGTTCCGCCGCGGACTCTAAACTGCGCAAATCGGGCAGAATGCGGAAATGGAGGGCCTGGCTTTGATTGGCACATGCTGCATAGGGAATTTAACCGGCAAACCGCACGGGCGTGCCCGGGCGGCGCTGCTGCATTTTTTGCTCGGGTTTGTATCCTGCACGCTCGCCCTGCTGCCGGCCGCGAACGCCCAGAATCCCTCCAATGCCGACTTCCCATCGCTCGATCAGCAGCCCTTGTCCGACCGCCTCCCCGGTCGGCGGAATACTCCGCCAGACCCGCCCAATTCCGGTTCCGCATTGCCGCCCGCTGACGAGCTCGACCGGCCCCCGCTCGACGACCGCGTGCGTCCGCCTCTGCCCGAATTGCCATTAGAAGCTCCGGACGACCAGACGGTGCCCGGCATCAACGATTTCGGCATCGACTGGCGTGTCCAGCGGATCTCCGCCGCCGACCTGGGTGCTGCGGCTTCCTGGGCGTTTGAACATGGTCAGCCCAGTATGACCGACGTGGAGCTCGGGGCGTACGGAGAATTCATCCGCGCCGCCGTCAACCGTCGCAATCTGATCCCCGCATCGCTCCCGGAAGGCGTCAACCCCACAACCGCGTGGGAAACGGCCTTCTACCAGTTTGAATCGGTGCGTCGTCAGGCATTCAGGTCCGGCGTGCTGCGTCTGGATCTGGTCGGCCCCGGTGCTCCGGATCCGCTCACCGGCAGCGGCGTCTTCGAAGGTTCCGGTCCTCCGGGTCGCGCACCGGTGACCACCCCGACGGTCTATTCCCTGCATCAGGACATGCGGGCCCATCCGGCGGATTTCGTCGGTCGCCCGGTGGTGCTCTACGGCATCTTCACTCCTTCCGGCCCGCTCGATGTCACCGCCGCAGGGGGGCTCGAGGACGAAGACAGTCGCTTCCGTATGCAGCGTGGCACGCTTAAGAATCTCACCGGCCGCGAACCGCTCGCAATCATCGACGCGTTGCAGTTTGTCGAGCCGGGCGGCCGGTCTGAGCCATCTTCGGCGTGGCCAGTGGAACGTGGCGTGCAGATGCCGGTGATGATCAAGGGCTGGTTTGTCAAGCTCTGGGGGCGTCAGCCGTTGATCTTCACAGAGCTCGTGCGAGTGCTCTCACCGCAGCCCTACACCGCCTCGATCCGCGAACACGTGGCCAATCGCCGCCGCGTGGGAGCGGACGAAAGCTGGCTGTACTACGAAACGCTGCGTCAGCTGCAGCTCACCAGTGGCTCGCTCCAGCAGCAGCTGGCGCTGGCCACTCAGCAGCGTCGAGTGGACCGGTTGCTGTCCGAAGTGCGTCAGAAAGCCGCCGCCGACCGCCTTGAGCTCGACGCCAGGCTCAAACGCGGAACGCTCCCGCGGGCCGACACCGAAAATCGCGCCGGCTACGATACCCAGCTCCGGCGACTCGAACGCCAGCTCGCCCTGCGTGAATCCCGCTACGCCGCTGCTCGCCGCGACCCCACAGTGTTCCCCGTCTTCGTGGATCTGTTTCAGAATCCCGATGTCTGGCAGGGCGAACTGGTCACGCTCCGCGGCTACGTCCGCCGAGTGCTCACCCATCCCGGTGACCCGTCGCTGTTCAACGGCCAGCCCCTGCACGAACTCTGGCTCTACACCGCCGACAGCCAGCACATTCCCACCGTCGTGGTGACTCCCAGCCTGCCGCGTGATTTTCCGCTGACCGCGGATCTTGTGGATTCCGTGACAGTGACGGGGTGTTTCTATCGCATGTACGTCTACCGCGGCCAGTCCGAAACTCGCCAGGCACCGCTGGTCCTTGCCGGTCGCATCGACTGGCGTCCATCACCCCAGCACGTGCTCAATCTGGTGCGCGAAGGCCGCATCCCTGCCGACGCACCCATCGTCGCTTCGGCGCGCGCCAATGACCCGCGCCGTCTGAGCGATACTGTGGTGCTGGGTTTGGGAGTGCTGGCGGTGGTGATTGCGATGGCGGTGTTTGGTCGAGTGCAGCGGGATCGCCGTCGGCGGGAGCGATTGCGGAAGTTGGTGGAAGAGTCGCCCGACTTCCGTCAGACTCCGGCCGTCTCCCACGACGCTCCCCGCTCACCCCTCTGAAGGCCACTCCGCATGCCGTCTGCCGAATCGGCTGCCCAGCCGCTGCAGCTGCCCTTTCCCCCCATTTCCGGCCGACCGCTCCGTCTTGCCGTGCTCATCAGCGGCGGTGGCACCACCCTGCTGAATTTTCTCGACCAGATCCGCAGCGGGCGCCTCGACGCGGAAATCGTCCAGGTCATCGCCAGCCAGCGCAGTTGTCGCGGCGTCGAGCGGGCGCGGGCTGCGGGACTGCCGGTCGAAGTCATTCGGCCGCGTGATTTCAGCGACGTCAACTCCTTCAGCACCGCCGTTTTCGCACAGCTCCGACAGTCCGGCTGCGACGTCGTTACGCTCGCCGGTTTCCTCAGCCTGCTGCACATCCCCGAAGACTTCAACTTCCGCGTCCTCAACATTCACCCCTCCCTGATCCCCGCCTTTTGCGGCCACGGCATGTATGGGCACCACGTCCACGAAGCCGCCATCGCGCGTGGAGTCAAAGTCAGCGGCTGCACGGTGCATTTCGCCGACAACGAATACGATCATGGAGCCGTGATTCTGCAGCGTGTCGTTGCAGTGCCCGACCTCTGCACTCCCGAACAACTTGCGGCACTCGTCTTCCAGCAGGAATGCGAGGCCTACCCGGATGCCCTCCGCAGCCTGGCCCGCGGCGAAGTGCTCGTGGACGGTCGCAGAACGATCTCCAGTTCCGCTCTCCCATCAAACGCTGGGAATGGGGCCAACGGGGACGGGCTGAACGTCGAAACGCCCGCCTGACGCACAAACGCAGCCTCCACCGCAGCCGCGTTGCAGCCTCTCCCGGCATCCCGCAGCGTTCATCGCCCCACAGCCCCGCTCCCGCTCCCACTGAAAGCCGGTAAAGGGGATTTGCCTGCCCATTTGCCCGGTTTCGGAGAAAGCCAATGCCCCCGGACGACTCCCCCAATCAACGCTGGGCAATCCTGCGCCACGATCATCCATGGCTCCACTGGGACCTGCTCCTTGAGCGTCCGGACGCTCCTGCAGCCACCACCTGGAGACTGCTCCGCGTGCCCTGCTGCAACGAACCCATTGCCGCCCAGGCCCTGCCGGATCACCGCACGGTCTATTTCGACTACGAAGGCCCGGTCAGCGGCGGCCGAGGCTCCGTGGAACGCCTCGCCCGCGGGACCTGGTGCGAGCAATCCCCGGAAAGCACCCCAGCTGCTTTGGCCGGCCAGCGGCTGCTGTACGCCGTGCGATTCTTCGGCACTGTCCACTTTTCTGCCGGCCTCCTGACCAGCACCCCCGATGGACGACTCTTCTGGACCTTCACCACCATCCCCCCGGATGTGCGTTACGAAAGCCATTCTCCGCTTGTCCCTCCCAAAAATTCGTGATACCATCTCACCCACCGCCGCCGTAGCTCAGCTGGTAGAGCGACGCTTTCGTAAAGCGTAGGTCGCTGGTTCAAATCCAGTCGGCGGCTTTGAAAACCCAGTATTTTCCGCTGCACGCACCTCCCCGCGTCGCAGCCCGGTGCACTCGTTGCACCACCTTCGCGCTGTGAGCGGTCGGGCGGAAGCCCCCGGTAACGCCCCTC
>JBEAUF010000049.1:0-4100 GCA_041161565.1 Planctomycetota bacterium
GAGGGGGCAGGACCGGGAACCAGATAATTCGCCAGCTGCGGAATCACGGCCCGAATCCCGCCACGGGGATCGGGCACGTCACCGTGATAGCGAGGAATCACGTGGATATGCAGATGTGGCACAGTCTGTCCGGCCGCGGAACCGGCATTGAAGCCCACGTTGTAGCCATCCGGTTTGGGCTGCAGCGTCCGATCGAGCAGTTGGCGGACTTCGGACACCAGCGTTAGCAAGGCGGACTGTTCCGCGGGCGTCGCATCGAACCACGTCGGGACCAGCCGGCGCGTCACCACCAGCGTGTGCCCCGGCGAAACAGGAAATCCGTCCGCGAGGGCAAACGCAAGTTCGTTGGCAGCAAGCCACGTGGAAGGCGGTACAAGCAGGAACGGCGACATGTGGTGGAATCTACACAAACGCATGGCTGTAAACCAGTATCCACGTGGCCGAGTTGCGTGCAATGTGCGGTGACAGTCCGCGGCCTGCGTTTCACCGCCCCCGACGCTGCGCGAGAAAGGATGAGCGGGCGGGCGGAAGCCCCCGGTTGTGATTCGGCACCCTGGTGCCCCGCACTGCACGCGGCGTCAGCAGCAATGTGAACGGACGGGCGGAAGCTCACGGTTGCGATTTGGCACCCTGGTGTCCGGCACTGCACGCGGCGTCAGCAGCGCGTTGCGAGGGCACTTTACCCGCGGGCTGCCGCCCTGCGGCTCATGTGTGGCGGAAGCCCACGGTTGCGATTCGGCACCCTGGTGCCCACGCACTGCCAACTCCTGAGCGGGCGGGCGGAAGCCCCCGGTTGCGATTCGGCACCCTGGTGCCCCGCCCTGCCAACCCCTGAGCGGGCGGGCGGAAGCCCCCGGTTGCGATTTCGCACCCTGGTGCGCACCCCTGCCCGCGGCGTCAGCAGGACGTTGCCAGGGCTCTTTACCCGCAGGCTGCCGCCAGGCGGCTCATGCGCGTTTGGCATCGTGTTTGCCGAAATCATGAGCGGGCGGGCGGAAGCCCCCGGTTGCGATTCGCACCTTGGTGCGCACCCCTGCCTGTGGCGTGAGCGTCGCGTTTGAGGGGCCTTTACCCGCAGGCTGCCGCCCAATGGCCTTGGCTTTCTGGCACGAAGCATTGCCGGGAGGGCGAAGCTGGAATGGCGAAAACAACGAAACCCACGAGCATTTACACCCATTTCCCCTGCACGCGTCCTGTTGACACGAGTGCTGAATTCCCTGTGTTTCTCTGTGAAACTCTGTGTACTCTGTGGTTGAAAAGGAACTCCATCCGCGCACCGTTTCGCCATCCCAGCCTCGCCGTCCCAGGTCTTCAACCGTCTTTTCACAGAATTTCAGAGAACCCCAAGGCCATTGGGAGGGCGGTGCAGAGCACTTTGCCCGCGAACTGCACCCCAATGGCATTGGCTTTCTCTCAATCAACGCAAAAAAGTGGGAAAGGCGTGCGGGGGATGTCAATCCCCGGTAACGGTCCGTCACCGCGCGGGCAGCGCCTCAGCAGGAGCACACCAGGGTGGTACCGGCCGATTGACATCGACCGCACGCTCTGCATGATCGGGTCGAGGCGATTCAACGGAGAGCGAGTCCTCCAAAGCATGCGAAACACCAGAAAGCCAATGCCATTGGGCTGCACCCTGCGATTCGCTTGTTGTGTCGCTTTGATTGCTGCGCTCGCAAAATCACGAGGCGCTGTCAGCCTGCGACTACTTCACAAACTGGAATTCTCTGGTGTTCAGCACAGCCCAGATCACGTCTTCCCAGCCCTGCTGGGGGTTGGTGTAGGTGCCGAGGTTCTCGCTGACAAAGCGAATTTCTTCCGGCGTCGGGCGGCGGCTGAAGGCAGCGAGGTAGATTTCGCTGATACGGTCTTCGACAGACCGTTCCTTGTCGCGTCCGAAGCGAGCAGCACGGCCCTGGCCGGACTGCAGTCGACCCTGCACGTCGGATGAATTCAGCAGGTGCAGGGACTGTGAAAGGTTGGCTTCAGCAGAGCGTTCACATTCACAGGCGCTTTCGGCCTCAGGTTTCCCAAATACCTGCAGGAAGTAGTTGTTGAAGCCGTTGTCCGGCAGCTGCACGGCCGTGGTGCCCTGGGGGATCGTCCCGAAGCTGGACGGAGTTTCAGCGACGGAGTTGACAGCGTCGTAGAGCACTTCAGCAGTCAGCCGACGCGGATAGAAACGAGAAAAGTTCTGAGTATCGGCGAGGTTGTCTTCTGTTGGCTCTGAACTCAGCTGGTAAACGCTGGATTTGCAGATCGTCCGTACGAGGTCCTTGAGGTCAAAACGATGGTCGACGAAATGTTTGGAAAGAGCGTCGAGAAGCTCCGGGTTCGATGGTGGATTGGTGACCCGGAGGTCGTCCTCGGGGTCAACGATCCCGCGTCCGAAGAAGTGCTTCCAGTAGCGGTTGACAATCGCTTTGGCAAAGAACGGATTGGACGGATCCGCCATCCAGTCCACGAGGTGCTGACGGGCATCTTCCCACGCAGCAATTTCGAGCGGTTGCCCGCCAAGTCCGGTGGGAGGCACATCAAGTCCCGTGCGAGGATTGCGGGACTTTGGCACCTGAGATTTAACGTACACGGCATCAGGCTGGTTAAGCTGTGGATTGTATCGCGAATTCTTCAGGCCAACCTGCGAAAAGAATGCCTCAAAACCATAATAGTCCTGCTGACTCCACCGCTCAAAGGGATGATGGTGGCACTTGGCACAGGCCAGACGCATGCCCAGAAACAGTTGAGCGACATCTTCCATCTGCTGAGTCGACGTGGCCACTTCCCGATACCATGCGGCCGGCGGATGCGTTTCGGAATCGCCGGTAGCGGTCAGCACCGAGCGGACGAACTGATCGTAGGGCATATTGTCCCGCAACGCTCGACGAATCCACGCATGGAACCGATAAGTATACTGAATGTCTGTTGCCTGGCGGCGTTTGTTGCGGAGCACAGCTCCCCACTTATTGGCGAAATAGTCCGAGTAGCCGGGGCTGTCCACCAGACGGTCGACGAGGCGATCACGTTTGGCAGGATCCTGGTCAGCCACGAACTGCTCGGTTTCAGTCACAGAGGGCAGGCGTCCGGCGATATCAACGGTGACACGGCGAATGAATGCGGCGTCGTCGCAAAGATCCGCCGGGGGAATACCAAGTTGCTTCAGCCTGCCAAACACAAGGCTGTCAATAAACGTTTTTTCCGCGGGCGTGCGATTAACCGGAAGGCCCTGCGGGATGATCGCCCGAAAGACGCCCACCTCTCCCTGAAACCGCACCATCACGGCCACTTCGCCCGGCACATCTTCTATGGTGATTCGCCCGGAACCATTCGGGATGGCCATCTCCGGGTGATTGGCTTCGTAGGAAGCCAGTCGTGTAACATCGTGCACGGATCCGTCGCTGTAATGAGCGAGTACGGACAGTTGCTGGCGTCCTTTGAAGTTCATCTCCCGCACAGCCGGAACTGCCTCGATTCGCTGCAACACCGGATCTTCATCGGAACCATAAGGCATGCCCTGCTGAATCCAGCGAGACACAAGATCCCATTCGTAGGTGCCGGGAGACATTCGCTGACCGCCACCGTGCGGCAGAATGTTGGCAGGCTTCTGCAACAGCAGGCTGTATTCCGGGTCAGCAGGGAAGATCCGCCGACCACGGTCCTCGTGCACAAGGAACTCGTAGTCCTCATCCGGGTAGAAGCCCAGCAGCGAAAGCTGGAAGCCATTCTGCCCCCCGGCCTTTCCGTGGCAGCCCCCGGCGTTGCAGCCAAGCTTCGTAAAGATCGGCACAATCTCGTTCTCAAAATTCACCGCCAGCTCTTCGTTGCAGCGAGTTGCTGACAGGGTGAGGACTGCTGTTTTGCCCGAAGCTTCCGTAGCCGTGATCACCGCGGACCCGTCAGCCGAGGGAACCACCAGACCTTCAGCGTTCACGGAAAGCACCTGAGGATTATCGACGGTGTAACTGACGGAGTGCGTCAGATCGTGCCGCTGACCGCTGGAGTAAACGCCGGTCACCAGCAGTTGACGGCGAGCGTTTCTGCCGACAAGTGTACCGGGGCCCTGAGATTCAAACTCAATCCGCTGCAGATCACCTGCCGGCCCCAGC
>JBEAUF010000088.1:0-11677 GCA_041161565.1 Planctomycetota bacterium
GTGTTATCACGTCTTTTGATCAACAGCAGGTTCAATCTGCCGCCAAAAACAATGTCGTCTGGATCAACAACAGTGATGCGAGTAAAGAAGGCGAATGGCTGGCGACAGATACTTTGACAGGGAATTACACGGGTTATTCAAACTGGCATCCAGGCGAACCGAATAACGTGGACGGGATTGAGAACTATGCGGTGATGAATCTTTTCGGTGCCGATGGAAAGTGGTGGGACGTCCGGGGAGATACACTTCACAGCTATGTATTGTGGCGTCCCGACAGCAGTTACACTTTGATCGAAGGTTCGTTTACATTCGTCCAGGCCATGGTTGATGCGGCCAGTCGTGGCGGGGCACTTGCTAACGTGACTAACCTGGCGGAACAAACAGCCGTTCAGGCGGCCGCCAAGGGCAAAACAGTCTGGATTAACGCAACCGACGATGGCAGCGAAGGAGCCTGGAAAACGCAGGCTGATATCAGGCCGGCATCCGCAGGTTCGAAGAATCTGCAGCCCGTGGCCTTTTCCAACTGGACGGTCGGTGCCCCCGGCAGGGATTCCAGTCGAAACAATGCCATCATGAATCCCGATGGCACGTGGAGTGACGTGTCGAGCGCGGAAAAACATGGTTTTGTGCTGGCAAAGCCGGACGGCAGCCACACATGGATCAATACGCTCTACAGTTTCTCTGACGCTGTGGGCTACGCTGCATCACGAGGTGGCTGGGTGGCAGGAATTCTTTCTGCAGACGATCAGTCGAAAGTGAAGCAGGCAGCAAATGGCAATGCTGCGTGGATTAACACAACCGACTCCGAGGTCGAAGGGGTCTGGCTGAACTGGGATGTTTCATCCCAGTCTTACCGGCTGGTCTCCAACTGGAGTGCCGGGGCGCCGAATAACGCTTCCGGAAACGAGAATCATGCCGTAATGAGCATCTCCGGGGCGTGGTTTGATGTGCCAGATGACAGCACTTATCCCTATGTGCTTGTCAAACCCGACGGAAGCTACACTTTTATCGATGGTTCGTTTACGCTGGATTCAGCAGTGATTGACGCTGCGGTTCGTGGTGGCTTTGTGGCACATGTTTCGACTTTGCAGGAACAGAAAGCTGTTGCAGCTGCCGCTTACGGAAAAACGGTTTTGTTGAACATGAAAAAGGACAGCGCTTCCGGTTCGTGGCGGATCGGAGACTACACGTCGAATGCTGCCAGCATTATCGCCGACAGAGCAATTCTGTTTGCCGAGGGAATTCTCAACGGGGTCGGGATCGGAACCAGCCACGGAACGTCTCCAGCCCCGCTTGGTACTCAGGTCCGCAGGCTCGCTGCAAGCGTCGACAAGGGAGACGTGGCCATTGAAAACTATGGCGATCTGGTAATCGGCGAGGTGGAAATACAGACGACTGGTGTGCTGGGTCAGGCGAGCAAGTGGACGAAGTCACTGCCGGTGAAACAATTGCCGCAGTGGACCAGCCAGATCGGAGATTTGAGCGGTGATCCGCTGCTCAGTCTGGCTGACGGAAAGTTCCGACTGGGCGGTGTCTCAATCCTTGACACCGACAACATGGGAGCCGGATTGTCAGATGTTTCGATCATCGCGCGTGACGGAGATCTGACAGTGGCAGGCGATGTTCCGCTGGCGAACTTTGATGCGGGAAAAGTTGTGCTTGCGTCATATTCAGATCTGTTGCCTGTAACGCTGCTGATACCTGCGGACACTCGAATCTTCTCGCAAAGCGGCACAACTCACCTTGTCCTGCAGCAGGGGCGTCAGAGCAGTCCGCAGACGGTCGGCATTCCTGAGGGCACGTGCGATCTGTATCACTCCATTAACCTCCAGGGGCTAGCAGTGCAGGGGGGGATACTCAACCTCAGCGTCTCCAACTGCAGCAGTGGCGTGCCTGGCGGTTTGCAAGGGGGACTCGGGGCCAAGTTTTTTGCCAGCAGCAGCAGGGAAACTCGCGACGCTGCCACAACACTGCAGTCAGGAGACGCGAACACCTTTCAGCTTGACACAGTAAACGCCGGCGTTCAGATGGTCTACATTCGTGTTTTCAGCCCGGACGGGGAATGGACGGACTATCAGCAGGCGGTGCTGGTGGCCGACAAACCACCGGAAAATCTGCTTGTTCACGCATCCACTGCGGTTGCCGGCTACTCCGAATTGTTTCAGTGGAGCTTCGACGATCCGGGTGTGAATGATTTGTTTTCCGTCAGCATCGCCTGGGGAGACGGTTCTCCGGTCGAATCTATGACTCTGCCGGCGGGCCAGCGGCTGATCCAAATCCCTCACCGGTTCCTGACCCCGGGCTTCCATCCGATCAACTTGAAACTGACTGATACTGTGTCTGGTTCAGAGACCGCAGGATCCTTTGTAACACTGGTGTCAGGAATGTCTCTCACCAACAGGACGCTGCAGATCTTCGGCTCGGACGCTGCCGATATTGTTCAGCTGGTGCCATATCGAAATACGCTCCAGGTAACTGCAGGTTTTGCAGGACGTATGACGATCACTCAATCGTTTTCACTTCCTAAAATCAGCCGAGTTCGATTTGATGCCATGGGAGGCAATGATCAGCTTGCGACGGACTCCCGCGTGCGTCTGCCAATCGCTGCATTTGGAGGTGACGGCGACGACATTCTGACTGGCGGTGCTGCCGCAGATATGCTCTCCGGAGACGCTGGTAATGACGTACTCACTGGAGCTGGCGGAAATGATACGCTCGCAGGCGGCACCGGGAACGACAGGTACGTGTTTGATACCGACAGTCAGCTCGACAGGGACGCCATTAATGAGCAACCAGATGCAGGCATTGATCTGCTCGACTTTTCACAAACCTCTACCCTGCCTGTCAGAATTGATCTCGCTTCCGCCGGCTGGCAGCAGGTGAACCGAAACCTGCGATTGACTCTGGTATCAGGTGAGGTCATTGAAAATGTGCAGGGAGGCAGTCGGGCAGACACTCTGCTCGGTAACTCGCTCGATAATCTGCTGACAGGAAATGACGGAAATGATCAACTGGAAGGTCGAGGCGGCAATGATACGCTGGTCGGCGGCATGGGCGATGACAGCTACATGTTTGACGCTGATGTCAGCCTTGGCGCTGACGTTGTGGATGAACGTCCTGACGGCGGCTCAGACCTGATCAGCTTTGCTGCAACCACTCTGTCGTCTGTCAGGATCGATCTCGGACTGGCAGTCCAGCAGGTCGTCAACGAGCATCTTTCAATGCTCTTCACTTCTGATCGGGCGGTTGAGAATGTCGTGGGAGGCGCACTGGATGATATCCTGACTGGTAACACACTTACAAACCGACTCGATGGCCGCGGCGGCAACGATCAACTTGAGGGTGGGGCTGGAAATGACACTCTGACTGGCGGGGCCGGGGACGACAGTTACGTTTTCGACACAGACTCTTCGCTGGGCTCAGATATTATCATCGACCCCCTCGGCGTTAACGGTCTCGATTTTACTCGGACGGCGTCACAGACCATCTCAGTTGATCTGTCTAACAATCGAACTCAGGCAGTTAACATCAATCTCATTCTTCAACTGTCGGCCGGTGCTTCCATCCACAGGGTCGCTGGAGGTGATCGCAACGACGTGCTGACCGGAAACCGCCTGAATAATATTATTATTGGTGGTCCCGGTAATGATATTCTCACTGGTGCTGGCGGAGACGACACGCTGATCGGCGGTGCCGGCAATGATACATACATTTTTGATGCCGACGCTGTCTCTGGAAAGGATGTTGTACTGGAACAACCCGGCGAAGGCATCGATTTGCTGAATTTTGAGGCCACCTCGGCCAAAATGTATCAGGTCAATACCTCGAATACCGCAATGCAGGTTGTCAACAGTAAGTTATCGTTACAGATTCCGGTCCCCCAGAGCATCGAGCTGGTTGTCGGAGGACGACAGGCCTGGCAGCCACCAAAGGCAAATACTGGAATCGCGTCCGGCGGATCCGGTACGGCGGTAAAGGTCACACCTCGACTGCTGGCGCCCGCGGGCCGCGTGCATTCGGTGCCCACTTTCCGATGGACAGGGGTGGAGCGAACCGGACAGTTCTCTTTGCATGTCGAGGAAGCTGGGAGCCGAAGTATAGCCCTGCATCTGGACAACCTGACGGGAGTCAGTTTTACACCGATCGCTCCCTTCAAACCCGGTCGCTATCGTGCCTGGATCATGTTTGTGGGGCCCGATGCCGGCACAGACAGTCGCTGGTCCGATAGTGTTGAATTTGAAGTGAGCCTTGCAGACGCAAAAGCGGGCGTGCCAGGACCGGCAATTCCAACACTCGCTTCGGAATCCCTCAATCTGCTTCAGAGCGCCGCAGGTCCTGTTGACAACAGGCCATCAGAGCGGCGGTCTGCAGAAAAAATGGCCGCAACTGTTCCGTTTGACTCACACAGTGTGCAGAACGCGGAGCCAGCTCGTTCACTAAACCACGAGCAGTCAGGGCTGATGGCATTACAGGAAACGAAGGAACTCACCCGATTCTGGGAAAGTGATCTGCCTGCTGACATGCTGGCGAATGTCACCCAGTGAACCTGCTGATGCCCATCTCTGAACCACAGCGAGCCTTTCAGGAAGATCGGCTCTACGTCAAATCCGGTACGCAGTGTCTTCCAGGTATTCAAACAAGGAATTTGAATTTGGCCTCGTGAAGTGCGAAAAGTTTGAGGATGAAGTGTTGTTGATCTCCGTATCCGTAAGCGGCTCGCTGGAGAGCTCCGATCTTGTTGTTTAACACTTCCATGGGACCGCTCGAGATCGGATCCTTGTACCAGTTGAGAATTCCCGTCGGTAGCCGTGCTGTGTATTGGGCATGACAGCCGACGTGCAGTGAGCAGTTGATTTCAAATGCTTACCGGAGACGCTGAGCTTCATTCTTCCCCGGATCCGGATTGTCAGAGTGCTTCAGGAGCAGCCATCGAAGACCGTTGGCAGTCTTCTTCGACATCGCGCCGGGCAGCTTCTTCCGGACGGCTGAGAAGTAGGCACTGGGCATGTCCGTCGCTACCGCCTCGATCTTCGCCCCAGATGACCGCAGGCGTTTCCAGAAGGGTCTCAACGCCTTTTCGCCCTTACCCGCGCCGACAAACATGATGATCGTCCCTGTCATCCGGTCAATCAGGATGCTCAGAAACTTTTTCACCTTCCCGAAATTTTTATTCAGATACGCCTTCTCGATTCCTCGAATCATCGACTCACTGACACCAGGGTCTCTGGCGACGTCCTTGATGGTCATCATCCGACGCAGGCTTACCACCAGTCGAGTAAAGGAACAAGTGTGATTGCAGCCCGGAACCACATTCGGCGTCGCTGCCTGCGGGACTCAACCACAGTTGCGACACTACAGACGCGACACATTGATCACCCGCCTTGTTGTCTGCAGAGCCACCGGCGGAGCAACGACATGCCGCTGCCGACTACACCGGCGAATCACATCCCGACAACCCCAATCCGTGCAACGAGCCTTCTCCCCGTCTTCCTGACGGCAATCGACCGGAGAGTAGTGCGAACAGCCAAAAGCGGAGTACAACCGCGTCGCGGTCAACTCGGACTAAAGAAGCGCTCTCGATGTTCTGTTCAGAGTTTGCCGCTCTGTGCACTGCAATCTGCTCGATGGTCACCCGGAAACAACTCGCTGGATTGACCCCATCGCGGTTTTTTGATGGTGCTTGTCGATCTGCTGAATTCGCGACCTGATCTTTTCGGGATCACGGGACGGTACGAGGGAGGCCCGGAGCAGCGGGCGAGAGTTGGCTCGGCCAGCATGGCAGATGTGGCCGCAGTCGAAATCGGCAGCGGTTGCACGCCGACAGCGTCGGCTTTGTGTGCGGCAAAACTACCTGATGGACCTCAACTTCGGACGATCTTCTGCCGTGTTGATCCTGTCGATCGCCACACGAACAGCCTTCGCCTTCTGGCGGCTCAGATTCCGTGGGAAGTTGGCTTCTCCTTTTTCAAACATCTCCGCGGTTTGTTGAAGGTGCGGAATGATCACACGAGCTTCGGCGCCGTAGGGTTCAAGCACCTGCAGAATCTCCTCCGTGCGGTGCTCGCTGGCCCATGGATTCTGTGTACGCAGGTAGTCAGCGGCAGCCTGCATGCCTTCCTGAATATGATGTGAGGCGAGGACTTTCAGGCCGCTCAAACGTACGCTGTCAGCAAACATTTCGCCGCTGGGGGCCGGGATTTCAATGGCTTCAAGGATTGTGGGCAACAGCGGCCGAATCTGTTGATAGTCAAGCCGGTGATAGATCTGACTGATTTCGCCGCGGGCGCGGCCATCCTGGTTCTTCAGGCCCTGGGCGATTGCCGCTGTGAGTCGGTCCCTGTCGAGATCCTCAAGCGACTGCAGCCGGGGCAGCATGGTGCCGAAAACCGCCATCGCGACAAATCGCTGCTCCATGCCACGGGGGTCATCGGACGCGGGGACTCGGGCAATCAGATCCAGCAGTTCAGGCAATGCGGAAACAGCCGGCTTTCCGATGGCAGCCAGCGCTGATGCGGCTCGTATCCGCAGCCAGAGGTCTTCCTGGTGAAGCAGGCGGCGCAGTTGTGGAACGGCAGGTGCCGCATCACCTCGTAACTGCTCCAGCGCATGACACGCGCCGACTCGAGCATCGAGGCTTTCCGAGTCCAGCAGGGCGATGACATCAGCTAACGGCGGCTCGCTCCGCCACGAAATCGCCATGGCCGCACGCTCACGCACGATGGGCGACCACGAACCGAGTCGGCTGATAAGATCAGCATCCGTCAATTGCTCGTAAAAGCTTTTGCGATCTTTGTTGTTCCAGCCCCGACCATCAGCGATGATCGCCTGAGCCGTTTCCGGCGGCAGCGGCTGGACTACCCCTGATGTTTTGCCCGTGAGGCGGATTTTCCGCAGTGGTGCGGCATATCCGAGCAGATAAGCGCCTGTGGCATCCCAGCCGTGATAGCTGTCATGATCAGGCTCAGGCGGCCCCTGATGCGTGAACGTGCCATCCCAGCGTCTGGCAAGGTCATGATACCAGCTGCCGAATTCCTGCATCCACGCGCCTGTTGCCTGAGGCCCAGCCAGCGCGACGGCCGGCAGGGACCACAGTATATTGAAATAATTGCCAGTGTGCCCGCAGTCTCGCTCATTGCCGTGCGACGCGAGTGCCATGCGAGTGAAGTAGTCGGCACTTCGCGATTCGCTCAAAAAATTGAAGAGCACGGCTGCCATCCCGCACTTTCCATTGTCCTCGTGCGTTTCCGTCCATGCCGCATGATCGCCGTAGGGGACAGCCCCTTTTCCCGTGTAGAAGCGCAGGAGTCCTGAACTGAGTTCAATGGCGCGGTCAATTTCCGGTTCTCTGATGCCTGCGTCACGGGCCAGTACCAGCCCGATCGTCAGTGGCAGGCCGGGAGAGTTCATCATGCCATAGCCCTGGAGGCGACCATCGGGCAGTGCAAATGTGTGTCCCCACGAACCAACCGCGCTCTGGCCCCTGGCTGCCTCCATTGCCAGTCGACGCAGCCCCGGCACCACGGACATGTCCTCAGTCGCCATCACATATTCGGCAAGAAAGATCATCACGTACCCGTAGTACCACGTCCTGAATTCAGATGTGGTGAAGTCTGCCGCCCACTGAGCCTCCCGACGCACCAACGCCTGATGTGACGGATCTGCACCGGCGAGCAGCGCGAGAGCATTCAGGCAACGGGGAATCGGATCCGTCTGCTCTGCGTAATCCGCTTTCGGCATGCGTTCAGCGAGCCCCTGCAGGCCCTGCTGGAGAATACGCTGTGACTTCGGACAATCGTACGGGGCAGTGCCGCTGAACGAACCAACTACCGGCAGGCTCAGCGTGATGTCTTCCGTTTTGCCAGCACGCCAGCGAGTCAGCACGAGACGGCCTTCGCCCTCCTGCGTTTCAGCTGCGGTGACTGCGCGTCCAAATTCCGTGCGGGGGTCATACGAGAACAGCGCGCCGCCCGCACCAAGGATCACGTCACCGACGGCAATCACGCCTGCCGCCGGCGAACCTTCATCGACCGCTGTGATCGCGATTTGTCGAGCATCGGTCGTCACAAGCCGGTCGCAAAACATCCAGCCTCGCAAGCCGGTCGGCCCGAGATTCCAGTCGTGTTTGGCGGCAGACGGAACAATGCCGCCCCTCGTCAAATCCGGGATCTGAGGGGCCTGCTCATCAGACGCCGCTGCCGGGCAGAAAACGGCAACCAGACACATCGCAGCACTCAACGTCAACACCTGAACTCTGATCAGGGCATGCATTTCCCGGAGATCCTTGTGATTCGGCAGTTATTTTCGAGTCTTCACCCGGAGCAGTGTGCAACCGGAGAGGAACACGTCCGCGCATCCTGCAGTGGATCGGAGCAAATTGCAATCAGGAGCGGCACCGCTTTGCGAAACCGAAAGTCTCAGCGGACGACTCTGAGGCCACCTCCGCCATTCACGCGGCATGCATTTGCGTGTTAAACCATCCCCGGATTTCTGAAAGCAGCGACAAGCCACCGCCTCCGGGTCTGCCGACTGTTGACTTCTTCCGGCCGAATTGTAGACTCGGGAAACTTGCGATGGATGTGCACATTTGCTCTCCCTTCCCCGCAACCGCTTCCACAACGCGTCCGCCGCCGCCGAAGGTTGCTCGCACCAACCATAGTTCCACTCCCGCGATTAGCTTTTCTCGCCGGAATTACCCATGCAGTCCCGGCAAGGTACTGCTGCAGTAATATCCAATATTGAAGGTATCAGGTGACCAATGGCACAGGAGCCCGATTCGTTGTCGCTGTCCCCTCAACAGCATACCTGGCTGACGGATTTCTGTCGCGCAAATGAACTCAGCTGTGAGATTGGCGAGACCTGCTTTGGAGTTGAGTTTACGACAGACGACGTTTCCGCAGGCATTTACCCACTGCCCAACGACGGGCTGATGCTGTTGACGGCCGAGGTCATGGAGTTCACCGACATTGATGCGATGGAAAATCCTTTATTGCTGATGCTGCTGCATCGGTTGAACGGACTGAATCAGGCAGAATCAGACCACGTCGTAACCATGGACGACAACGTGCTGACTGTGTCAGTGCGGGTCAGGCTGAGCGAGGTTCCGCCAAACGGCGGCGCCGATCTGATCGCTGGCATTCTCGAGCGGGTAGAATCGATCCGAGCCCTGGTCAAAGGTGCTCGCGATGCCCAGGCAGAGACAGGGGCAACACCTGTAGCTACAGATTCAGCGGCGACCGTGCGTTCAGAATGGATTCAGGGTTAGTTCCAGTCGGGCTATGCTGTCTTCCGGAAGGGTTTGGGGAATTTTAAAGTCTCTGGAAGTGACGCATCTTTCAAGGCGTGGTCGCGGCCGCACTTTGATTCGGATCTGCTGCGTTCAGTATGAGTTCAGCCTCTTAGCGTGACGCGTGGGTCTCAATATCCGCCATTGATAAGGGTTTCTCGATCATGCCATTTTCCATTGAGGGTACAACAGGCCGCAAGGAACTGGGTGCACTGACTCACACCGAAGCCAGAACGGCATTAATGCAGCTTAAGATGCAACTCCGTCCAAACGGACGTGGCAACGTCAGGTCGGGGATTCTGAAACTGATGCACACCACGGATCAGGGGCAGAACATGAGGTTCGAGCGAAAGTCGTGGTACCAGTTTATTGCCAGACGTACGACAAAAATGCAGACCACAGCCAACCAGATTGGGATGCTGTTAAAAAACGCAGGCGCATCTGAGCTGATGATGGAAAACTTCAGAACATACGCCGCTGAAGCTAACAATCGAATTTCAACAGCGAGGATGGTGGACTTCATAGAGCAACTGGAAGTGCAGCAGCTTGGGGAACACTCTCACACCACTGGTGAAGACGCCCTGCGTTCCCTGGGAATTGCCAAGGAAAATGCGGATGGAACTGCAATGAAGGGCAGCTTTGGCGTCGTTAAGAATTTTAATCTCACAAACGAGTCATATGGTCTGCCAACAAACCAGCCATACATTCTGAAAACGCCCAAAGCATCCAAGTCGAGAGACGATGCCGGTAACGATTTCGAATATCACCGCTGGCACAAGACCACTGATTTCTTCGGTCAGGAGGCACAAAAGCCGACCTCGCAGATGGGTTTCACCCGAGGAACTTTCAAGTTCACTCCTCTAAAGCCGGATGGAACAACTCTCCAAAGTTCCGACGGAGACTTCTCCGATCTACCGGACGATTCCGGCGAATGGATGTCGGCACGAATGGATAAAAACCCGATCAGCGGCGTTGCGTATAACCAGCTGTTTATCATTGAGCGAAGCCGGGAAGGTCAGGCGAACGACTTTGTGACGCTGCGAGCCCAGGTCCTCAAACCATGGTTGAGATCGCAGGGGCCTGGCACAACGGTTCGGCTGCATGGCACCCTGCAGAAAGATGCGGGAAAAGATTTAGGCCAGCGAATTCTCACTCATCAGGAATTGAGGACCGTGGCAGCTTCATCACTGAATGTGCTTGCCACCGCCATCGAAAGAGGCTACGAACACAATGACATTAAACCCGCCAACATGGCCTTCAACGAGGAAACGCAGGAGGTCACACTGATCGATCCAGGACAGTTGTTCAAGTTATCCAAACGCGATAATTACTCCTATGAGCGAAGCATCGAGGGACAAGGAACTCCAGTTTACTATCCCGAGCTCAGTCGCCGGACGAAAATTGAATCGGGTACGACTTATATTTCCGGAGGCCGCAGCGACGTGCAGGCCATGGTGACTTCTCTGAAACAACTCATGGGCAGACGAATGGGAGTCACTCTTGAACAGTATGGGGAATCAGACCACGAGGAATATCCGACGTTTGACGACTTCCTGAGTAAGAAACTTGAAGAGAAACTGGACGATGCCCTTGCGGCCGACGAGAAGTCCGACATCAATCTGCTGAGACTGCTGGATCGCTTGAGAGACCACTCTGCAAAAAATTCGACAGAGAGCTACCTCGCTGCGGACCGTCAGCGTTTGGCGGCAACGGTTCGCGATACTCGGGGGGAAATTCAGCAATATGGCCGCAAAAAAAGTAAATGAGCTGAGATTCCGCAAGGGTTGCATCAGTCCATATCAGTTGTTGCCGCTAATCAACGCACTGCAGACGCTCGTGCACTTCAGCAGATATTCATCCCACCCGGCGTGCATCGCACGTACGCACCACACCCGCGATTAACGCCCAATGGCCTTGGGGTTCTCTGAAATTCTGTGAAAAGACGGTTGAGGACTTGGGACGGCGAAGCTCCTGCCGAGCCGCTGAACGCTGGGCCACGCTATGATCGCTTGCCAGCGTTTTTGCGGCGCAGCAGGGATCGATGAAACGCTCGCGGCTGGGATGCGGCTCAGCAGGAGCTTCGCCCTGGGAAGGTGAAACGGTGTGAACAAGGGCAGATTGGGAGATTTCAGTTTCGCCTGCCAGTTGAAATCCCACGGCCGGATCGAGTGACGAAAACGCAGTGTGGCGAGCGGCCGATGTCAATCGGCCGGTGCGGGCCTGGTGAGCTCCGGCTGCGGTATTGGCCGCGCGGGCATGCACCGTTACCGGGGATTGACATCCCCCGCACGCCTCTCCCGCTTTCTGCGGTGATGAAGAGCACTTCAAGGCCGTGAGGCTTCCGCCCACCCGCGCAGTAGTTCGGCAACACGCTGCGAACGTTGAGCCGCGCCG
>JBEAUF010000102.1:0-4582 GCA_041161565.1 Planctomycetota bacterium
CACTTCTCACTTCTCCGCCCCAGCCCCAGCACGTCCATCACCGTCGCTGACCATCGAGCGCATGGGGCTCAACATTCTCTACTGTCCGGCAGACGCGGCTCCATCTGGCTGCGGCAGATTCTTCAGCAGCTCCCTGTCGCAATGTCGGCATCGGCAATTGCCAGCCTGATCTTCTTCATCCACTGACAGATCTGCTGCGGCCGGATGCGGTCGGTCAAACCAGTCCTGTTCCGCCAACAAGCGAGCCAGCTTTCTCCGGGTTATGGGGTGATTTCGGTCCGGATTTCCGTGGACACGGGGGCCGGCGTTGGCTGGATGGGGGACTTTCAGGGAGCCAATCGTTCCGGCTCATCCGACGAGGGCAAAAAAAGTTGCCAAACTCGTGTCAATCAGGTTGATTTCCCGCCGCGCGAGGCTGGTTTACCCGCTAGAGAGTCTTTGCAGGGTATGACTTTGTACTCGCTGCGGCCGGCTTTTCGGTTCCACTGCGGCACTGGACAGATCCACACCTCCTCCCCGAAACAGCAGAATGTGGTCTTTTTTCAAATGCTTAGTGCCGTTTGCTATCCTGCTGGCGGCCCAGGCGGTACTGGCATTCCCGTCCATCTGCAGTCGGTTGTCAACACCTTTCTGGTGGCCGGTTTTTGCGGTTGTGCTGGTTAGTGCGGCTGCGATCTTCCGCAGGCTCAGGACAGGGATCACGATTTCGGCGGCCTCGATGGTGCTGCTGAGCCTGTCGTGCGTAATGACGGTGACCGCGATCCTGCGTTCCTCCACCTGGCTCCACCTGCCGGGCATTTGGCTCACCGTGCTTGCACTTACGCTGTCCACTCGTGCCCCTGCGGGTCAGCCGCGAACGTCCCTTTTGACCTTGCCATGGTTGTTGTTTGCGGGCCTGCCTCCGGGAATCTCTGTTCAGTTGTTTACGTGGCTGCAGGCGACCATTCGAGAGGAGTACTTGTTGGGAACAGCCCTGCGCGGGGACCTCGCGTGGCTCAGTGGGGAAAATCTTCAAAATGCAACTGGCAGCTGCAATGTCGGAAAAATTCTGCTGCACCCGTTTGGCATTCCGCTGCTGCTGGCCCTGGCGTGGCTGCTGGCGTTGCGCCGGCGACGATCGCTCGTGCAGACACTGCTGCTGGGCACCCTTGGCAGCGTCGGCAGCCTGCTGATGGGGGCGGGATCCGTCTGGCTTGTGATGCTGCTCCCGAGTCTGCTCAGCACAATCGACGGATCTCCGAGTTGGTTATTTTTCCTGCTGCAGCTGGCTGTGACTTTAGCATGGTGCCCGATCTGTCTTGCTGCTGTGAATTCCGTCACCGGTCCGATTGTGGATTCCGGCATCAGGAAGCAGAAAGTTGTCAACGCCTGGACCAGTCTCTGGGACCACCTGATCGGCGGAGAATCGCTGAATCCGATCAGCACCGAATGTCAGACTCTGAAGGCCGTGTTTACTAAGGCCATCTGGAGTTCATGGCACCCGGAGGTGATGGATGCCGTTTGGGCATGGTGGGATACTCGGCCGCGGATTCGACTCGGGGCTTCGCTGCTGCTGGTGCTGCTGCTGTGCTCCGCCCCGCTCCTCACAAACGGCAGAACTGTCCTGCAATCGGCAACTTCCCGCGTTCAGGCAACAGCTGATTCGGAGCGACCTGCTGAGCAGTCCGAAACCTATGAACGCGCCCTGCGAATGCTGGTGAGCCTGCAGCCTGCCTTTGGGCAACCGCGACTGGAGCTGGTGCAGGTGCTGTTGAAGACGGGGCGTTTGGAAGAATGTCGGCAGGTGCTGTCTCCGATGATCACTGACGGACCCCTGTCGTGGGGCCAGGCCCGGCTGTGGCTGGTGCAGAATTCGCTGGAGTCGAATCCCTTGCTGCCACTTACGAACGAAGAACGGATCCGGCATCTGCAGGTCGTGATGCGCGATGCGCCAGGAAACTCGGATGCCGCCACCCTGCTTGCCGGCTTTTATCTTGAGGCCGGCGAACGACTGCTGGCGGAACGAGTTTTGACCGAAGCTGCAGCTGCTGATCCGACAAACCCCACATTGCTGCTGAAATTCCACTCCGCAAATAATCTGCCAATTCCCGACCCGCAGAATTACGAACGACTGCTGCAGGAGAAACGGCGGCAGTTCTTTGAGCTTCCTGCGGCCGAGCGAACTGCAGCCAGAACCATTTCACTCGCTGAACTTCTGCTGACGCTGGGACGTATTGACGAATCCTTCACCCTTGTTGCCGACGCCCGCCAGCTGTCAGACTCCCCGGAACTGCGCGGACTGGAAGCCCGCATTCGTCTGCGTCGGATTGCTCAGGCCGGCACTCGGGAGTTCATCAACGCACAGCCAATTCTGAACGATCTCGAATCCGCTTTGATCCTCGCTCCCGATTCCAACGAAGCACTGGAACTGGCCGTCCTGATTACTGTCACCGAGGGCGCTCGCCTTTCAGATCAAGCGACGGATGCTCTGCTCAACCACCTCAGCACGCTGCCTCAAAACAGCGGGACAAATGGTCGCAGAGCACTCGTGAGTTTGCTCAGGACGGACTGGACCGAAGCAGTGGCCATCCTGCAGAAGCTCCAGAGCCTCCGGACCCTTGAGCCAATTTCACAGCTGGCACTGGTGTTTGCTCTGCGACAGAAATCTGAAACCCAGCAGGCACAGCTTGAAGCCAACCGTGCTGTCGAGGCAGGTGGACCGCTGTTGAGTCCTGAGCGGCTGCGTCAGGCTGTGCTCCTGCAGGTGGCCAGTGGAAATCTGCGGATGCCGGAACAGCCTGGCGTGGCAGCGGATTCACAGGAGTTCGTGTATTGTCAAACGCTGCTGGCCCAGTTCCGGTTTGATCAGCTGACCGGATATCCCGGTGACCTGTCGTCTCTGCTGGCAGCATGGCAACCGCCGGCAGATGCAAGCCCTGCAGCCCTGCAGCTGCTGGAACTGCCGCTCCAGCACCGGAATACCCAGTCGGCAGCGGCTCGTCGGCTTTATCGCCTGCGACGTGCCAGCGGAGGACAGACGGCCAAAATCGACGCCTGGCTCCAGCAGATTCGCGCGACACTGGGCGCTCCAGGGCAACTGCTGCTGATCGTGGGAACTATGGCGGTGGAAGATGAGGCCTGGGACGAAGCCATCTACTGGCTGGATTCCGCCCTGCTGAGCACGCAGGAACCCAGTCCGGCAGCCCTCAATAACCTCGCCATCGCGATTATCCGGGCCAGACGGACCGACCGCTATCCGGAAGCTTTGACACTCATCGGCAAGGCAATCACAAAGGTTCCCGACAACCCCGATCTGCTGGCCAGCAGAGCCGAGATCTGTATGGCGATGAGGGACTGGCAGGCCGCACTCAAAGATCTGCAGCAGGTTCTGGCCAGTCACCCGGATCATCCGGACGCCCTGAAACTGCTGCCGACCGTCAAAGCAGCGCTGAATCTGAACTAGTTGAATTCAATCCGGCCCAACGAGCCCTGGAAGTTGCCTGCGATGGGCGTTGCCAATTCACACCAAACCTGCATATGTCCTGCAGGCGGCCGATCGATGCGATCTGCATGATTGTTGCTGCTGGCAAAGTCCCGTACGATCGCTCTGTCTTTTTTTCAATTCGCGGAACCTTGCGGGCCTATGGTTGCCATTCGCGAAATCCCGAGGTATATCAGTACAGCCTACGTCATTTCCCCAGATCGCCACTCCGCAGCGCAGCACTGTTTCGCAACAAGCTGTTTTCTTTCGATGAGGCTGGAGTTTTTTTTCATGCGTGTTTATCGTTCATCGTTCCTCGTTGGTACTGTCCTCGCAACAGCATTCTGCGTAATGTCCTGCACGGCCCACGCCGGAGTGCTCACCTATGATCCAGGTGTCGGCGGTACGTTTGATCCTTCCACGCCTTCGACGTTCACGTTCACGAACTTCGGGCCGGATACTCTGAGCAACACGGCGAACTACAACCAGGCGAAAGTCATTGCGAAGTGGGGCGGCACAGCACCGCTGCCCTCCGGCGGAATTACCGTAACGGCTGTTTCTGCATCCAACCCATCAATCCCATTCGGAACCTTCACCATTCCGGACGGCACGGCCGCTGGTGCGCTCGTGATTCCCGCCAATTTCACCAGCTTCTCACCAAATTTCACGAAGGCGGGCCTGAGCGCGCTGACGTTGCAGTTGACAATCCCAACGCTGACAGTCGCAAGCGGCTTCTTCGTGGATTTTGCCGTCCTGTTCCACGATGGTGGTCTGAACACTAACCCCACAGCGTTCCAGCGAGTGACTGCTGCCACCCCCGCAGCAGTACCTGAACCTGCCACTGGTCTTGTTGGTCTCGGCATTGCCGCCGCGGCTTACTACCGCCGACGTCGCACCGCCAAAGCCTGATCCCCGGCAATCACAACCGAATCCTCAAAAGGCAGCACCCCCAAGTGCTGCCTTTTTTATTGAGCGGGCGGGCGGAAGCCCCCGGTTGCGTTCCGGCACCCTGTTGCCCGGCCCTTCCCGCTGCGTCAGCATCCCCTGAGCGGTCGGGCGGAAGCCCCCGGTTGCGATTCGGCACCCTGGTGCCCGGCCCTGCCGCGGCGTCAGCATCCCCTG
>JBEAUF010000115.1:0-13400 GCA_041161565.1 Planctomycetota bacterium
GCAACAGGGAATGCAACAGGGAATGCAACAGGGGCTGCAACAGGGGCTGCAGCAGGGACGACAAGAAGGAAGGATCCTAATGCTGCAGGAGCTGCTCGGCCTGCCTGTCTGGACCGAGGAGGAATTTACCGCCTGCGATGCTCTACACCTGAATCAACTGGCTGCTGACCTGTACCGGCAACTCAAAGCTCGTGGAATCTGAATCCGTGCTGAGCCGGCACATCTGTTCCGCGACGTCACAGTTGGAATGCCACGCGGCTGACCGCCAGCATTGGTGGACAGGAAGTCCAGTTGACCCGCTGACACATGCCCCACCAACCGCTTAACATCGCTCGCACGCCGGACAGCAGCATCAGCAGTTCGAACCTCGCCGACCGTCAGCCTTCGCAAATGCAACGAATAACCTCACCCAACCGCAACGCTTTCCTCCGAACTTTCCTCCGAACTTTCCTCCGAACCCCGATCTGTCCGGCCGCAGTCGCGAGAGTCGGCTGTTGACCGGGAGCCGAATCTGAAACCGTTTCTGACGGCCCCACATGCCCCTGCCAGCGCCGACGACAGCGCGTTCCGATGCGCCGCAGGACACTTGTCGGAGGCTGCCAACCAATAGCTTTGACTTTCTCTTATTTCAGATGTTTTTGAGGCCCCGGTTTCCGTGAACGCGCCTGGTAACGGTCATAAAAGGCGTGCAGTCGATGTCAATCGGCCGATCGAGCCCCGGTACGCTCCTGGTGCGACGCTGGCCGCGCGGGCACGCACCGTTACCCAGGATTGACATCACCCGCACGCCTTTCCCGCTGTTTGGCGGTGATGAAGAGAACTTCAAGGCCATTGGGCTGCCGCCCGCCGCTCATGTGATGACAGCGCCTGCCGCTGCGTTGCAGGGCACTTACCGGGGATGCCGCCCACCGCTGGCGACTGGCCGTTAGGCCCCGAGAGATTGCTGCCCCGAAAATACCTAAAACAGAGATTCTCCAAAATCCGCAGCAATTTCCTGACCATCCCAGCGGCAACTGCGTTTGTGTGTGGCATGAGAGAGGTACAGCAAAACATTCCCACCAAAAGCGACTCGCTGCGGGCCGTTTGGAAGGCCTCGGGCGGTAATTACGGTTGTAGCGTCTAAGCAGCGGGAGTTGACTGATGTCGGAAGTTGTGCGTTTTGAGCGGCGTAGCGGCGGCAGTCGCGTCCCGTCGCCGATTGCGTCCCTGCTGAAGTTCGGGGGGCTCCTGCTGATTGCGGCTCTGGCCGTAGCCACTTACCAGCTCACGCTGATCGACGTGGGCAGCGGGGAAATAGCCATCCTGACTCGCAAGATTGGCAAAGACTTGTCGAACAGTGACGAAGTGGCACCGACCCCGGAGCACAAGGGAGTGCAGCGGGCAGTGCTCACGGAGGGTCGCTATTTCCGCAACCCGTATGTCTGGTCGTGGGAAGTGGTTCCGCAGATTGAAATCGCTTCCGGTGAAATGGGTGTCCGCGTGAGTCTGACGGGCGATGATCCGGGCTATGGTGAGTTTCTTGCAAAGGTGGATGCCGAGGGTCAGGCGACGACCAAGGGCATCGTCCCTGGAGTGCTCAATCCCGGACGCTACCCCATCAATCCGTACCTCTACATTGTGGAAAAGCACAAGCCGACAACGATTCCGGCTGGCTACCAGGGCGTGGTCACCAATCTTGCAGCACCGCTGGCCAAAGAAACCAACAGGCTGCTCGTGGACCCCAACGAGCGTGGTGTCCAGAAGCAGACACTCGAACCCGGCACACATTACCTCAACCCCTACATCACCAGAGTTGATCTCGTGGACTGCCGTAGTCAGCGTTTCAATCTGGGGCAGGAAGACGACATGGGGTTTCCTTCGAAGGACGGATTCTGGGTGAGTCTTGACGGTGTGATCGAATTTCGAGTGAACCCGGAAAAGGCGGCCGACGTGTATGTGTTGTTCAATCGTTCTGACAATGGTCCCCTGATTGACGAAGAAATCGTGCAGACGGTAATTATGCCGAATGCTCGCAGCTTTTGCCGCCTGCAGGGTTCCAATTCATCCGGTCGCGAATTTATTCAGGGTGAGACACGGTCGGCGTTTCAGAAGGCTTTTGAAGCGGAAATGCGGCAGGCCTGCGAACCGCTGGGCATCGAAATCATTCAGGCCCTGATCACTACCATTCGCCCCCCGGAAAAAATCGCCGAGCCAGTTCGAAAGCGTGAAATCGCCAAGCAGGAAGAACTGCAGTACAGGCAGCAGGCGCTGCAGCAGGAATCGGAGCAGAAGCTGGCGGTCGAGAAGGCGATGGTCTCGCAGAAGCAGGCCCTCGTGACGGCCGAACAGGAGATTGTCAAGGCCACAACCAAGGCCGAAGAAGAACAGCAGGTCGCGCTCACTCTGGCCAACCAGCAGCTGGCGGTTGCTCAGCTGAAGCTGGACGCATCCGAGGACGAGGCTCGGGCGATTTCCGCCAGAGGTCAGGCCGCCGCAGACGTAGTCAGGTTTGAAAACGAAGCCGAGGCGGCCGGCTGGCAGAAAGCTGTGCAGGCCTTCAGCGGCGATGGTCAGGCTTACGCCCGCTACGTCCTGTATCAGAAGCTCAGCACCGCATGGCGACGGATGATGGTGAATACGGCGGACAGCCCAATGATGAAGATTCTGGAATCCTTCACAGAGAATTCCGGTTTGGCTCCGAAGGCATCCCCGAAACAGCCCCAGGCTCCGCCGTCAGCCCCCGCCGCTGCAGCGGACGGACAGTGACAGGCACCGGCGCAGTTAATGGTCGGTCCAAACATCGAAATCACAGACTCCGCAGATATAAGGGTGATGCAGCATGAACTTTTCAGAACGAATGGGTGAAGGCTTGCGGGGACGACTGGTGGCTATGGCAGTCACAGCATTCAGCCTCGCAGCCGCAGCCACGGCGTTTGAATGGACATTCAACCGGTACTACGTCCCGGACGGCTACAGTCTTGTGCTCCGCTACAAGGGACCTCCGCTGCCATTTCTGCCGGGAGACCGTCCGGTGTCCGCGGCAGGTCAGTTCGCCCGGGTTGACGAGCGTGGTCGGCCGCTTGAAAAGGGAGTGCTGAAGGACATGCTGGGTCCCGGCCGACATTTCCTGTGGTATGGCTGGTGGGAAACTGACCTGGTCAGGGACACGCTGGTGAACCCCGGTGAAGTGGCGGTGGTGACCAGTCGGATGGGCCGTGACCTTCCCAGCGGCCGATTTCTTGTGGACGGAGATCTCGACGCCACCACCGAAAAAGGCATTCTTCGCAAAGTCCTCGGGCCAGGCCGATATCGCATTAACGAATATGCCTACACGGTGAAGATCGTGAAGCAGGAAGTGATCCAGAATGGTCAGCAGCAGAAGCACGTCGGCTGGGTTTCAATTCCCGCAGGCTACGCGGGTGTCGTAACCAACCTCGCCGATAACCCCCAGGCTGGCCTGCAGGCCGGAATTCAGGCGAATGTGCTGCAGCCGGGCCTGTATCCGATCAATCCGAATGAGCAGCATGTGGATATTATCGGAATCGGTTATGAGCCTTTGTCCGTCAGATCCAATTTCGTGAGTGAAGACGGCAAGCCAGTACTGGATGAAAGCGGTGAACCGCTCGTGGCGGACGACGAGAGCGGGATCACATTCCCTTCAACCGACGGGTTCCGGATTCACATGGATTTCACTGCGGTCTGGGGCATTATGCCGGATCAGGCGGCCGATGTGATTCGTAAGTTTGGCAGCCTCGAAGCCGTCCAGACCAAGGTGGTTGTGCCACAGATCGAAAGCATCTGCCGCAACGAAGGCTCATCACTGGGCGCCGTTGACCTGCTGGTCGGAGATACTCGTCAGAAGTTCCAGGACGTCGTATCCGAATCCTTCGAAACAATCCTTGAAGAAAAAGGACTAACGCTGCTCCACGGTTTCGTCCGCAACATCCACATTCCACAGACGGTTCGTAAACCAATCCAGGAGAAATTTGTCGCTGACGAACTGAAGCTCACTCGCGATCAGGAACAACTCACCGCCCGCACGGAAGCGGAGTTGCGGGAGGCGGAGAAAAAGGTGGAGCTGGAGACGGAGCGGATTGGTGCGGAGACCAGGAAGCTTGTGGCTGAAGCGATTGCTGAAGGGCAGAAGACGGCGGAAGAGACACGCGCTGAAACGCTCAAACTGGTCGCCGCCGTTGAACGTGAGACAGCCGAACTTGAGGCTCAGGCCACCGTAAATCTCGGCCGGGCAAAAGCCGACGCAAAGAAGCTCGAGGCGGAAGCCAAATCCGAACTCTTCGCGCTCGCTGTTGCGGCCTTCGGTTCGGGTGAAGCCTATAACCAATGGGTCTTCGCCACAGGATTGCCCACCGATATCCGGCTTGATCTGTTCTATGCCGGATCCGGCACCCTCTGGACAGACCTCTCAAAATTCACCGACATCGCCCTCGGCACCGAACTGCGTGACCGCCTGCAGCCGGCACCCGAGAAAACTGCCAAATGAAGTTCCGGACGGTCCTGAACCCCCTTCAGCAGATTCCGGAATCCCACCGTCCACACCCATTCCGCAGTCACTCTCTGAAGGCTTCCGTGGTACAATCCCAGCAGCTGCACAATCCTGCCCGCAACCCGGATGAGCGGAGGAATTCCCATGCGAAAGCTGCTGCATATCCCCCTGCTAAGCCTCCTGCTATGTTCTTCAGCGCTCCGCGCCCAACAGTCGCCAACCTTTAACCGCGACGTGCGGCCCGTGCTGTCGGACCGCTGTTTTTCGTGCCACGGCCCCGACAGTGCCAAACGTGAGGCCGATCTGCGGCTGGACGAACGCACAGCGGCAATCGCCGCAAAAGCCATCGTCCCCGGAAAGCCCGAAGAAAGCCTGATCCTCCAGCGAGTACTCAGCAACGACCCCGACACAGTCATGCCTCCGGACCACGCCAAACTGGGGCGGCTCAGTGCGGCAGAAGTCGATATCCTGCGACGCTGGATTGAGAATGGGGCAGAATACGAAAGTCACTGGGCGTTTATTCCCATTACCCCCGGCCAGACAACGGATGCCACAATCAGCGGCGTGGTCGACGACCTGATTCGCAGTTCTCTGACCACCCGCGGACTCACCCCGCAACCGCCCGCCTCCCGTGAAACCATCATCCGTCGGTTGAGCTTCGATCTGACCGGCCTGCCTCCAGCGCCGGCCGAAGTCACAGAATTCATCAACTCCAACGATCCCAGAGCATTCAAGCAACTGGTGGACCGCCTGCTCGCATCACCCCGCTACGGCGAACGCATGGCCGTCGACTGGCTCGACACAGCCCGGTACGCGGATAGCTATGGCTTTCAGGTGGACCGCGAACGCGAGATGTGGCCGTGGCGGGACTGGGTAATTGATTCCTTCAACCGTAACCTGCCGTTCGATCAGTTCGTCACCTGGCAGCTGGCCGGCGACCTGCTCCCCAATGCCTCTCAGGAACAAATCCTTGCCACCGCCTTCAATCGTCTGCACCAGCAGGAGTCGGAGGGTGGAAGTGTGGAAGAAGAGTACCGGGTGGAGTACGTGGCGGACCGCGTACAGACGTTTGCCACAGCGTTCCTCGGCCTGACCTTCGAATGTGCCCGGTGTCACGACCACAAATACGACCCGATCTCGCAGCAGGAGTATTATCAGCTGTTTGCGATGTTTCAGAACATCGACGAAGCCGGGCTGTACTCGTACTTCACCACTTCTCCGCCCACACCTGCGCTCACACTGACGGACGCGAACGCCACTGCCAGGCTGCAGGAACTCCGCCGCGCCGTCTCAGCATCGCAGCAACTGGTGGAACAACAGCAGGCTCCGGCTCGTGCCCGTTTCGATGCCTGGCTGAACACCATTGAACCCGCCCGGCTCAAACTGCTGTCCGGCGAACTGGCGCGGTTTTCGTTTGACGAACTCCAGAACAATCAGTTCGCGAATACCGTGCGGCCCGATCACCCGGCAGTCCTGCGGGGCGAAAATCGTCTGGTGCCCGGGCGAACAGGTCAGGGAGTGCAGTTCACAGGAGACGACCCGGTGGACCTTCCGCTGGGCAATTTCCACAGGCATCAGCCGTTCAGCATCTCGCTGTGGCTGAAAACTCCCGACGAAAAATCCCGCGCTGTCGTGCTCCATCGGTCCCGCGCGTGGACGGACGCGGCCAGCCGAGGCTATGAGCTGTTGATCGAGGACGGTCGTTTGAAGTGGTCGCTGATTCACTTCTGGCCTGGCAACGCCGCCTCGGTGGCCGTCACGCAGCCAATCCCGCTCAACGAGTGGCTCCATGTGACGGTGACATCCGATGGCAGCAGCCGTGCGGCCGGTTTATCAATCCACGTGAATGGACAGCCTGCACAAACGCAGGTCGTCCGGGATTCACTGACGCGTGAAATCACCGGTGGTGGCGGCGACAATATCGCGCTCGGCGAACGTTTTCGCGACAGAGGCTTCCGCGACGGTGTGATTGATGACCTCCGCGTCTTCGATGTGGCACTGACAAATCTGGAATGCCTTGCGGTGTTCGATGAATCGGCTGCAGCGGCCAGCCTGTCGGCTCCCAACGGATCCCTCCCCGATGCCGCCCGGCAACAGCTCTTCCAGTGGTATCTGCAGCGACAGGATGCTGACTATCAGTCCGCCCTGCAGCACCTGCAGCGGGCGCGACTGGCGGAGGCGGAATTCTTTCAGGGCCTGAAGGAAATCATGGTCATGCGGGAGCTGGCTCAGCCGAAGCCGGCATACGTGCTGTTCCGGGGCGAATACAATCAGCGGCGGGAACAGGTTCAGCCCGGAGTTCCTGCGGCATTTTCGGCCTTTCCTGAAGGTGCCCCACTGAACCGGCTCGGACTCGCTCAGTGGCTCACCAGCCCTCGGCATCCACTGCTGGCCCGTGTCACAGTGAACCGTGTCTGGCAGTCGCTCTTCGGGCGTGGTTTGGTGAAGACCTCAGAAGACTTCGGCAGCCAGGGAAGTCGTCCTCTCTACCCTGAAGTGCTGGATGCACTGGCCGACTACTTCATCCGTTCCGGCTGGGATCTGAAGAAGCTCGTCAGGGCGATTGTGCTGACGGCCACCTGGCAGCAGCAAAGCCTGGGCCCGGCATCCCTCATGGCCGATGATCCCGACAATGACTGGCTGGCGCGAGGCCCGCGATTCCGTTTGCCGGCAGAGATGATTCGCGACAACGCGCTGGCAGCCGCGGGGCTCCTCCAGGAACGCATTGGCGGACCTCCGGTGAATCCCTACGAGATGTCTGAAGCTTTCCGGCCGGCCGGTGTCAGCGGCGGTGACGGAGTGTATCGTCGGAGCCTGTATACCAACTGGCGTCGCACCGGGCCGCCTCCGGCCATGCTCGCCTTCGACGCCCCGCGCCGAGCCGTCTGCACAGCTCGGCGGGAACGCACCGATTCACCGCTCCAGGCCCTGATTCTGCTCAACGGCGTGCAATACGTGGAAGCCGCACGGGTGCTCGGTGAGCAGCTCTGGCAGCACAGCGACGGAGCACTGGAGGCGATGATCGAAGAAGGCTGCCTGCGATGCTGGAGCCGGCGGCCTGACGAGGTCGAACGCCGAATACTCACTCAGCTCTGGACCGAACAGCTGCAGCATTTTGAAGCTCGCCCGGACGAAGCCGCAAAACTGCTCGCAGTGGGCCAACACAAAGCTGCCTCCGAAATGACTCCAGCCCAGGCCGCAGCCGCCACCGCGCTGGCTCAGGCACTGTTGAACTATGACGAATGTGTCGTTAAGCGTTAGCAGGAGAACCCGTCATGCTGCAGCCACAGCTGTCACAACTGTTATCACACAATCGTCGCACCTTTCTGTCACGTTCAGGGCTCGGACTTGGCTCCGTGGCCCTCGCGGATCTGCTGGCACGTGATGCCGCCGCCGCCCCCGACGACAACCCAGCCGGCGCAACCGACGCATCCGAACCGGCGAAAGCAGACCGCGGCGCACTGGGTGAGCCGCACTTTGCCGCGAAAGTAAAACGGGTGATTTACCTGTTCATGTCCGGCGGCCCTTCCCAGCTGGACCTCTACGACTACAAGCCGCTGCTGAAGCAGCGTCATGGCGAGCAGTTGCCGGATTCGGTGCGTGGCGGGCAGCGGCTCACGGGAATGTCCGGCAATCAGTCGTCGATTCCGCTTGTGGGATCACCATTCGGCTTTCAGCAGCACGGGCCTGGCGGAGCGTGGTTCAGTGATCTGCTGCCGCACACGGCCTCCGTCGCCGAAGAACTCTGCGTGATTCGCTCGATGTATACAGAGGCGATCAACCATGGTCCGGGAGTCACCATGTTCCAGACGGGGACCCAGATTGCCGGCCGCCCCAGCATCGGCGCATGGCTCAGTTACGGGCTCGGTCAGGACAATCAGAATCTCCCGGCTTTTGTAGTACTGATCACGCGGGACAAGGGTGGCCAGCCTCTGGGAGCGCATCTCTGGGGCAGCGGCTTCCTGCCCACGCGGCACCAGGGAGTGCTCTTCCGGGCGGCTCAGGACCCCGTTCTGTACCTTGGCAATCCGGCCGGGGTGGACACCGTCGGTCGCCGCATGCTGCTCGACCGCCTCAGGGAACTTCATGAACACCAGCAGTCGCGACTGCCCGACCCCGAGATTCGCTCGCGAATTGATCACTACGAAATGGCCTATGCCATGCAGGCCAGTGTTCCGGAAGCCACGGATCTTTCGGGAGAATCGCAGCACGTGCTGGACAGCTACGGCCCGGATGTCACAAAGCCCGGCACCTTCGCCGCCAACTGTCTGCTTGCCCGCCGGCTGGCGGAACGTGGCGTACGGTTCATTCAGCTGTACCACCAGGACTGGGACCACCACGGCGGACTCCCAGGAGCTCTGCCAAAGCTCTGCCAGGAAACCGACCAGCCGGCTGCCGCTTTGATCCGCGACCTGCGCACCAGGGGCCTCCTCGACGACACTCTCGTGGTCTGGGGCGGTGAATTCGGCCGCACGAATTACTGCCAGGGAAAAATTCAGCCGAATTTCGGCCGCGATCATCATCCGCGATGTTTCAGCATGTGGCTGGCCGGAGGTGGCGTGAACGCCGGAACGGTGTACGGCGAGACCTGCGAATTCGGCTACAACATCGCTGCCGACGGAGTTCACATCCACGACCTGCAGGCAACCATGCTGCATCTGCTGGGAATTGACCACGAGCGTCTGACATACAAGTTCCAGGGACGCCGCTACCGACTCACGGATGTGCACGGGAAAGTGGTGGCTGGGGTCATTACGCAGCCTGGGCCTGCCGGCTGAGTCCTGCAGGCTGTGCAGCACCGGATCGGGGTCTCTGTGTTTGCAACGCATCGTGCGCCTGCGTACGATGAACGCCTGCCGCAGCCCCAGGTCCCGCCGAATCTCCTCCCGCGATACTCCGCCATGCCTACCCTCCACAATCGCACGATCCTCGCGTTGCTTGCACTGGTTCTTTCCACCGTGCCTGTGACAGCCCAGGATTCCTCAGCAGCACTGACTTTTTTCGAAACGCGGATTCGACCGTTGCTGGCCGAGCGATGTTATTCGTGCCATGGCGCGGAAACAGCGGAAGCGGGTTTGCGGCTGGACGTGCGCAGTGGCTGGGAACGGGGCGGCCAGCGAGGTCCGGCGATTGTCCCCGGGGATCCGTCAGCCAGTCTGCTGATGCGGATCGTTCAGGGAAACATTGACGGACTTGAAATGCCTCCCGCCGACTCCGGTGGCCGGCTCAGCGACCACCAGCTGCAGGACCTCGCACGCTGGATTCGCGAAGGCGCCGTGGATCCTCGCAGCGGTGAACGCGTGGTAACCCCCATCGAAACAGCCGCCCGGAATCACTGGGCATTCCAGCCCCTGGCTCCGCCCGATGTCCCTGCCGATCAGCACCCCATTGATTTCCTCGTCCAGCGTCGCCTGGCTGCAGCCGGAATGACGGCGGTGGAACCCGCAGAAACAGCCGTGCTCATTCGCCGCGCCGCGATGGATCTCACTGGTCTGCCTCCGTCCCCACAACAGCTGGCACTGTCTCGCGACCAGTTTCCGGATCTCATCCGCAGCCTCCTCAACTCACCCCGGTACGCCGAACGCTGGGCGCGGCACTGGCTGGACGTCGCCCGCTATTCTGATGCGCGGGATGGTGTACTGATGTACGGCGATGCGCGCATTCGACCGTTCGCATGGACTTACCGCGATTACGTTATTCGCGCGTTCGAACAGGACAAGCCCTTCGATCGCTTTATTCTTGAACAGCTGGCCGCCGATCAGCTCCAGCTGCCCCCCGACTCGCCCGACCTCGCGGCACTCGGACTGCTCACTCTGGGCCGCATGTTCGACCGTAACCGTCATGATGTGATTGATGACCAGATTGATGTTGTGGGCCGTGGCTTTCTGGGACTCACAATCGCCTGCGCCCGCTGCCACGACCACAAGTTCGATCCCATCCCAACTGCCGACTACTACTCCCTTTACGGCATTTTTGCCAGCTCCACTGAGCCGCTCGATCGTCCACGGATCGCCCCGACAACCGCAGCCGGTCAGGCCTTTGAGACGGAATTCTCCGCAAAGCTGAAGGAGGTTCTGGATCAACGGGCGCAGCACTATGAAGCGACGCTCAACACCGCCCGGGAACGCACCCCGGACTACCTCGCCCACATCGTCACCACTCCTCCCGATGTGGCCGAAACCGCCATCTTCTTTCTGTCGCCCGTGCCAGGCCAGCTGCGTCCGCAAATCACCCATCGCTGGCGACAGGCCATTGCCGCCCGCGCCTTCCCCGATGATCCGCTCTTTGGCCCGTGGGCCGACCTGATGCGGGAACCGATGCTGCGACCGGATGAATGGAAGTCACGCGGCGCTGATCCACGAATTATCGCAGCACTCCTGGCCGCGAATCCTGCCACTCCGGTCGACGTGGCTCGAGTGTACGGCACGGTCCTGCGGGACATCTGGAAATCCGGCGCCGGCGAAACGGACCCTGCCGCAGCGCTGCTCATCGCCCGCTCCGGTCCCGTCTGGTTCCCCATCGAAGACACCGCCAACTATCTGGACCGCACACCCGGCGACGCCTTCCGGGGACTGGTCGGGCAGCTGGATGCAATCGCGGTCCGACATCCCGAAGCCGCCGCCCGCGCCATGGTGCTGGTGGATTCCGACGTGCTGGTCGACCCCGTCATCTTCCAGCGGGGCGATCCGGTGCTCCGCGGTTCCCCCGTCCCCCGCCGCTTCCTCGCTCAGCTCTCACCAGCCGAACGCCAGCCCTTCACACGCGGAAGCGGCCGTCTGGAGCTGGCTCAGGCCATCGCCTCCCCCGCAAATCCAATCACGGCCCGCGTCTGGGTCAACCGCGTGTGGATGCATCACTTCGGAGAACCCCTTGTGGATGCTCCGGGAGATTTTGGACTGCAGACCAAACAACCTCTGCAGGCGGACCTCCTCGATTACCTCGCAGACTTCCTCATCCGCAGCGGCTGGCATACCAAACCGCTGCACGAACTGATTCTCACTTCACAGACCTGGCAGCGATCATCCCTCGTCCCCAACACCCCGCAAATGCAGGCTCAGGCCGCCGCCGATCCCACTAATGCGTACCTGTGGCGCGCCCACCGCCGCAGGCTCGATCTGGAACAGATGCGCGATACCCTGCTCAGCATCTCCGGGGAACTGGATCTAACGATGTATGGCCGGCCCAAAGTCATTACCGATGATACCAACCTGCGGCGCACCATCTACGCGTTCGTCGAACGACAGAACATCCCGCCGCTCGTGCAGAACTTCGACTTCGCCAATGCCGACACGTCGACACCCCGCCGCAGTCAGACCACCGTGCCCCAGCAGGCCCTGTTCGCACTCAACTCCAGCTTCATGCTGCAGCGCTCGAAAGCACTCGCCGCCGCTGCGCAGGCCACCACAACCGACCCACAGTCGCTCGTGAAGAACCTCTTCGAGCGCACACTGGGACGCAGCCCGAACGACGACGAAGCTGCCAGCTGCAAAGACTACCTTGCAGGCAATTCACCGGAACTGCTCGCACAGGTGCTGCTGATGAGCAATGAGCTGATGTTTGTGGACTAGTAGGTCGCCAGCTGATCAGTGCTGACCAACTGCTGCGGCATCCCCGGAAGAGCCGTCGTGGCCGGCTGAACCGGAGTCGACGCTGCGGCAGCGGGAATCGCCGGAGCGTACATGCCGGCTGAGGTGTAGCCCGGAACCATACCGGCAGACGGCTGACACGGAGCACAGTTGGAACCGCCGTAACCACCGTACGGTGCATAACCGCCGCCGCAGCCCATCAGGCAGCAGCCGCTGAGAGAAGAGCAAATAAACAGAGCCGCCGCAAGATGAGCAAACCGACGCATGATTGAGATCCTTCTGGAGCCGCAGACAGGGCGGCCGGGCGGGAGAGTCGCGGATTCCGAGAGAGTCCTGGTTTGGAATCCGGAGAGGGGGAAGGGAGTGAGAGAGGGAGTGAGAGAGGAGAGCAGCGCAGGCAGGACTTCCGACGCGTGATTTGAAGATTAGCCCACTTCGGCAAAACAGGTCAAGAGCGATTCCAGGTCGGAAAAAATGGCCTGTGGAACGACCAGTATGCGCAAAGCAAGAAAAATCCGCTTCGATTTTTGGAAAACCACTGCAGCGGTGGTGCGCAATCTCCGGGTCGGCAAACACGGTGAATTTTTTTTCGTCAGTGTGTAGCCGCTTGATTGCTCTTGCGCTGCCCAACTCCTGAACGGGCCGGCGGAAGCCCCCGGTTGCGCTTCGGCCCCCTGGTGCCCCCACGGCCAGCGGCGTCAGCAACGCGAAGGCAGAGCTCTTTACCCGCGGGCTGCCGCCCAATGGGTTTGGCTTTCTCTCAATCGCCGCAAGAAGAGGGAAAGGCGAGCGGGGGATGTCAATCCCCCTGTAACGGTCCATAACCGCGCGGGCAGCGCCGCAGCAGGAGCAGACCAGTGTCTTACCGGCCGATTGACATCGACCGCACGCCTTGCATGATCGGGTCGAGGCGTTTCAACGGAGAGTGAGTCCTCCAAAGCATGCGAAACACCAGAATGCCAATTCCATTGGGCTCCCGCCCTGCGGCTCATGTGCGGTGGAAGCCCATGGTTGCGATTCGCACCTTGGTGCGCGGTCCTGGCGGCGGCGTCAGCAGTGCGTAGCCAGGGCACTTTACCCGCGGGCTTCCGCCCTGCGGCTCATGTGTGGCTGCCGCCTACTGGCATTGGCTTTCTCTCAATCACTGCAAAAAGTGGCAAAGGCGAGCAGTGGATGTCAATCCCCCGGTAACGGTCCGTAACCGCGCGGCCAGCGCCGCAGCAGGAGCACACCGCGGTCCTACCGGCCGATTGACATCCCACGCACGCCCTGTAACGGGGGGTGGAGTCCGAAAAACGACTTCCGGTGTTCTTAACACCGTTTCACCATCC
>JBEAUF010000116.1:0-19010 GCA_041161565.1 Planctomycetota bacterium
TCGTCTCCGGCAGTTCCGCCACAAACCGCCAGACGTTGTTCCACTCCCCCCTGCCAATCTCTGGCTGCAGTTCCTGGATCACACGCTCGTCGCAGTAGCGACCCAGGTACAGGCCGGCGAAAAATTCAGCCATTTTCAGGGACGGAAACGACAGTTCTCGTTTTGCATTTTCCTTCAGCAGCAATCGTTCCGTGACGGACGTGTCCTGCAGAATCTCCTCGTACTGTTCCCAGTCTTTTTCACCCACACTGCAGCGGTCGCGCACAGATGCGTGCATTGTTTCGATTTCCATTTGCGGCACCCGGTAGTCGCGATACTCCAGCATCATCAGATAGCCGTAGCAGGCCAGCAGCTGGAGCAGCTTCGCGCGGATGGTAGGCGTATCTGCATATCGCCCACTCTTGAATGCGCGTTCCAAAAGCCGATTCGCGACTTCCAAATATAAATCACCCGCGTTATAAAATGGCCGCAATGTGCTCGTCGCGTTCGAGTCCAGCTGCGACTCGATGATGCCGCCAATCTGCGCCTGCACCACCGGATACACCAGAAGATCTGCAACGGATTCGGGATCCGGCAGCACCTTTTGGTACGCATCCTCCACTGCTAAGCGGGCCCCCGGCGACCCTGATTCTGCAAGTTGCCCCACCTGCTGTCGGTAGTCGGACTGTTGCCCCTCATCGAACAGTTCCAGTCGGCAATGCCTCCAGTCCTGCAAGTGAAAGAGCTTGCTATGGTGATGGTTCACGGCATACGGACGACTGGTGACGATCAGTTTCAGGCCGGTCTTTAGTCTGTCGTCGGGAATGGAATGTCTCAGTGCGTGGATTCTGTCCACAGCGAAGCTGCTGTTGTCCTGATCCAGCGCATCATAAATTACGACGACTCGCCGCTGTGCCAGCAGTTCATTCAGGACCTCGGTGGCGGTCTGCTCTGTTCCGCTGGAGCCCAGCTTTCCTTCCAGTCGAGTGGTCAGGTCCTTCCGCAAATCCTCGGGAAATCGGCCTTCATATCGCACCACCCAAAAGCGTTCCTTGCAGCGGCTGAGTTCCGCGGCCAGCAGCCATGACAGCACGGTTTTGCCGCCGCCAGCATCCTCCGTGATGACAAGCCACCTGTCAGACGGAATGAAGTGCTGATCCAGCAGTGCCTGAACACCGGCTGGCAAGGTCTCCCATTTTTCCTCAGCGCCGCCCCTGCCGGCTTGTGGCTGTGGCAGTCGAATCGAAATTCGCGGCTCAACAAACACGTCCAGTCGATGCGGTTCACCATCCAGCGGCTCTCCTTTTCGAGCACGCGTCCAGCGTTCGACCATCGCTTGTGCGTCTGCCTGCTGAATCAGGTCGGCAGCTGAATTGAAACGAGGCTGTTTCGGAGAAGCGACCGCGGTTTCGAGCTGACACGCGGTGACCAGCTCGTGAAGCAGGTCGTTTCCCTGCCGAAGATCCACGTATTTGTAGCGTTTCAACGTATCTGGCAGTTGGCAGTGTGCCAAAAGTGCTGGTACGAATCGTCGCTCTGAGTTTGATGGATCTCGAAAAAGTGCCGTACTGCGTTCAAGGTCCACCCACGCAGATCCAAGTGCCTCAGGTGACAGGCACAGGACCAACACACGGGACGCCTCCAGACCCTTTTCAACCGCGAGATATATGTCGTCACCTGGCTTGATTACCCAGGCGTCGAACCAAACACGCAAGCCTGCATCGCGGAGATGCTCTGCGAGTTTAAGTACGCGTGGCTTGTTGGCCGTTGCGTGGCTCAGGAATACATCATAGTCGAAGTGGCGGGCCATCGACTGGTCCTGGAATTTGAGTAACGGCACCGGTGCAACCAGACCCCGTGAAACACAGTGCAGGCCGTCCCGCACCCGAAAGTCCGTTATTGTGCAAACCGATCCGCCAATCTCAAGCGAAAATGCGGGCAAACCCGGCAAACGGCCAGACGCGGGCAAACGCAGGTATTCCTCGCCGCACAGCCCGCTTTCCTGACAAAACCACGCATACCGCTTCCCATCGGATTGCGACATGTGTGTTTCAGTGCTATGAATGACATCAGTCAGCGAGTCGCATGGACGTTCTCGCATCCGGAGAATGGACGCGAAGTTGGGTAAGAAATCCACGAAGGAAAAGAGCCATGGCGAAGCGTGCTGGTGCAGCACAGGATGGCGTCAATGTGACACGGGAAGTGCTTGCAATTGTTGAAGGCAATCAAGGACTGCGAGGTTCGGAAGTTCTGGCGCAGTTGAAGGAAAAATTCCCAAACGCGACTTTCAACAATAACAGCGTGCAGGTGGCCTTCGCAAACGCCCGCCGAAAACTGGGGCTCACGCGGGTGCTGGCTCGACGCCCCCGCAAAAAGACATTGCTGTCGCGTCGCCCAAAGCCGGCCGCTGCTCTTCCGGTCACTGTCGTCACCACTGACGCCAGCCCGGGAATCGCTGCAGTGGCTGTGTTGCAGTCTGCACGCGACCTGCTGAAAGCTGCCGACGGCAACGTTGCAACCGCCCGACAGGCATTGGATCTGGTTGCTTCACTGCAGATGGACTGAACGTTCGCAGGCTGCCTGTTGACGAGATTTAAGGACTGGCGTTCGGCCAGTCCTTTTTTATTAATGTATCAGTGAGTGACTTCAGGGTTTATACAGTTAGTTTTTCGATTCTAAAATACGGTTTTTAGTTTGCGGCTGGTTCAAAGGGCGTTAGTATTTTTCATTGCCGCACGGATCAGCACATTTTCATTTAATTGTATTTGCGCTCAATGCGGTCGTCAGCGGCGGGAATTTCAAACTCGCGCGCTACGCTGCGCGTGTCGCAGGTGGCCTGAATCGCAGAAAATCGCATCAGTCGCAAACGGAAAAGCAAATCGCAAGGGAAGAGGGATAAAGGGCAAGTTGTTACTTGGTCCTGGAGAGACGAATACCAGTGACGCTGCCCCGGTAATCGATCCTGCTCCGGAAAAAACAAATTGCGTTCAGGGGGCAAACGCAGCAAAGCAAGCCGTGGAAGAGATCCACAAAAATTAAAATTGCGATGCCGCGATCACCGGTGTGAGTGGTTCAGTTGATGAGCAGGGAGGCCATGCGTCGATCAGTCCTCTTTTCCGGCCCCGGTAGCGCAGACTGTTCTCTTGCACCTGATGCGGCTCGTGGCGCTATGTGCTGCTGATGGCCTTCTCACTCTGCGTACGTTGATTTTTGCCAACTGCCGAAGGATAACCCTGGGGGATTCCAGATTGCGTTTTCTGGCGATGTCGAGAAGTCGCCCTCTGCCGCAGTCCACTCCAACTCAGGTGCCACTCCCATTCCGCCCAAAACCAACAAAACGTCGGTGCGATCAGCGACTGTCAATCACTCCGTGGGCCCCGCTTCAGGTCCACTCTTTGCGGGGCAGTCGCATGTCGCTGGGCTCGCGGTATTTCGGTCACTTCTCAGAGCCAGCCTTGCTCTTCTCAACTTCAGGAAACCCGGGTCCAACTTTCAGGTCCAATTAGCCCAAATGCGGGTCCAATTAGAAAAACGAGTTTTCACAAATCCCTGCAAATAAACGATTTACGGCGACGGTTTCGGAAGCCCCCCGCCTCCACTAAAGCCACTTTGCAGGCAACTGCAAAGTGGCTTTTTCATTTTCCCCCCCCATCGGATGGGCGAATGGACCCCTGAGCGGACGGGCGGAAGCCCGACGCTGCGCGAGAGAGGAGAGGGTGGAAAGTAGAGAGTAGAGGAGAACGCGGAAGTAAGAACTCCTGAGCGGACGGGCGGCAGCCCCCGGTTGCGATTCGGCACCCTGGTGCGCGCCCCTGGCTGCGGCTTGAGCAGCTCGTCGCCAGGGCACTTTACCCGCGGGCTGCCGCCCTGCGGCTCAATGCGTTTGTCATCGCGTTTGCAAATCCTCTGAGCGGGTGGGCGAAAGCCCCCGGTTGCGATTCGGCACCCTGGTGCCCAACCCTGCCCGCGGCGTTGGCAGTGCGTTGCCAGGGTACTTTACCCGCAGGCTGCCGCCAGGCGGCTCATGCGCGGCGGGAGCCCTCTGATCTCAGTCGCGCAGGCCGTATCGGACGATGCACCACAGGGCCTGGAAGCCGTCCTTCCAGCCGATCTTTTTGCCTTCGGCATAGGTGCGTCCGGAGTAGCTGACGGAGATTTCGTAGATGCGGAGTCTGCGGCGGGCGACGCGGGCGGTGATTTCCGGTTCGAAGCCGAAGCGTTTCTGCACCAGCAGCGGTGTGATCTCGTCGATCACCGGTCGGCGGAACACCTTGTAGCAGGTTTCCATGTCGGTGAGGTTGAGGTTGGTGAAGCAGTTGGAAAGGGTGGTCAGGAAGCGGTTGCCGAGATAGTGCCAGTAGTACAGGACGCGGTGGGCCTGGTCACCAAGAAATCGGCTGCCGAAGACCACATCGGCTTTGTCGGCAATGATGGGCTGGAGGAGTCTGGGATATTCGGCGGGGTCATATTCCAGGTCCGCGTCCTGAATGATGACAATATCGCCCTGCACCTGAGAAAAGCCGGTCTTCAGCGCGCCGCCTTTGCCCTGATTGACATCGTGGAAGAAAATGCGGATGCGGTTGAAGTCATCCGCACCACCTTCGGCTTCGAGGGCTCGCAGGACGTCGCGAGTGCGGTCCTTACTGCAGTCATCAATCAGCAGGATCTCTTTGCGAATCGGGACCGCACGCACGCGGTCCACCAGCACTCGCAGAGTCTTTTCTTCGTTGTATACCGGGATCACCACAGACAATCGCAGGTTGCCGGGGATCTCGTAGAATCCCAAAGCCTTGCAGGCGGATTCTCCCAGTGTGGCTTTTTGACGCGCGTACCATTCCGGTGACCAGGGGCGGAGTGATTCGGATTGCGTGTCTGCGGTTGCAGGAGAGCCGGATGACATGAAATTATCCCGGGGAAGGATCAGGCAGTTTTTGCACCGGCACGACAGCGTTGGTGAGCTGCAGAGCGGCGGCTGTGACGAGGGTGGAATTGTTGCCGATCAGCAGCAAAGTTTGCAGCGTGAGCGGACGCCCACCGGTCCGCAGCGGACTCGTGCGGTGGGCCGATACCCCGAAATCCGGGGTGTTGCAAGAAAAATCGCTCTCGATTGCCGCGAATTTCGCCGGAATGTGGCACCAGGCGCCGCAGAATCCCTCCGGCAACAGCCGCTCAAGGCTCAGAGCCAGCCGTCCCATCGTCTGCCGGCCGTTGATGTCGTGGGCCGTCCGCAGCCACTTTCGACCGCCCGATTCAATCAGCATGCAGTCAATTCCCAGAGGCCCGCGGAATCCCATTCCGCCCGCCGCAAGCGCCACTCGACGACCGGATTCCACAGCCGCCTGCCACCACGACGACTCCCCGGAACCTTCTCCACCAATCAGGCTCCCACGGTACTGCCCAACACCATCAGTCAGCATTTCCGCGGCGCCGTCAAACTCAGCGCGTACCTGTCCAGCTTCTGCCGATACTGTCCACTGCAGGCCGCATTCCCGCAGTCTCCTGACCCAGGGTTCCACACAGACCGGTTCCCCAGCCTGCAGACGCCGCGCCAGCCACCGCTGCTGATCAGGACTCAGGTCAGCACCCATTCCCAGCAGCCGATTGCGAGCCGCATGACTCAGGTTGGCTTTGATCACCCAGCGTTCGGACAGGGTGTTCCGAAATTCCGCGATCGCCGCTGTCACTTCCGCTGCGGAATTACACAGGCGACTGAAGGCCCCGGCGGGCGTCCCGGTGTTCGGATCCACCAGCACATCGAAGTCCGCAGCAAACGCTCGGGTGTTGACGCGGCGTACGGCATCGCCGTCAGGCGCGATCTGCTGCAGCCGCAGCGAACGCAGCAATCGCCGCGCAGCATCGCTCCAGCCCCACGGCGCCAGCTGCCAGTCCGCCGAAGGCTGCTCGTCCGCGGTACGGCCCAGCTCCTCCCGCAGCTGCTCAAACGTCAGATATCGGGCCTGCGACAGACAGGTCGGCAGGCCCGCGGCATCCGGTACTCCGCCGGCTTCCACCAGCACCACGTCGCCCGGAGCAGCCTGGAGGCCTGCCAGCACGGCCAGCTCCGCCGTGAGCTGCTCAAGCTTTGCCGGCCGCGTTTCCAGCGGTCCCGCCAGCTCCTCTTCAAACCGCAGGTTTGGGAAATGAATTACGGGCATTGTCTGAGAATCCGCCGCGCGTCTGCGGGTCGACCGGACTCCTCCAGCACCTCAGCCGCCTCCCGCAGAGCTGCTCGGCGGGTCGCAGGATCCAGCGGCGCGGCAAACGGCATCCACAGCAGACATGCCGCGGCGCGATCATAATCGCCCAGCTGACGATAAGCCCGACCGCAAAGAAATTCGCCAGGCCCCCGCATCGCTCGACTGAATTCCCCAATCCGCTCCTGCAGCTGCTCCACGTCACTGACCCGCAGTGTCTCCCGGTCAGCAAACTTCACCCGCCACAACTGCAACTCCGCCATCCTCACAAGACCACCGCGACCGTTCTTTCGCAGCTGCAGCAGCGTGGCCGCTGCGGCGTCATGGTGATCTGCATCGAAGAGCAGCGCGGAACCCGCCGTCAGCCGCCGCGCCGCGGATTGATCCTGCAGCTCAGACATCTTCGCCGGATAACGCTGCTCCGCCGGCAAACGTTCGTCCCAGACCAGCGGAAGCTGCAGCACATGCCGGGAATCCGGATCCGTCGCCAGAATCTCCTCCACCTCACGAATCCCCGCTTCCCACTCCCCCAGATTTCGCCGACACGTCGCCAGCTCCGCACGAATCTCCCGCAAAACCCACGGCCGCGATTCCACCGCCAAAGCCGACGTCAGACCCACAATCGCCGCCCGCCACTCCCCCGATCGCATCTGCCTGAGACCTTCGTCGTAACCGGCCGGATGCGTGAATCGCAGCTGACGCACATCCCGCAGCGGCACAGGTCTGAGCACTCCGCGGGAACGCAGCAGCACCGACTCACCAGCCAGCTCGTCAATGACCCCCGTGAGCACCTGCGGACGACCCAGCAGCGGTGCCGCCAGTTCAACTTCATCACCACCCACTGACACCGGCGGAACGGACTCGTCCACAGCACTCGCCGCGGCGACATCCGCGTGCCCCGGCAGCGGTGAAGGCAGCAGCAGCGACAACGGTGCGACCAGCAACAGCAGCCGCGGAACGCTTAGCAGGACTGCCGCAAACCGCTTCACGGATGCGTCTCCAGCAGCTGCCGGACAAAGGTGTTGCTGAAGACGCCCTGCGGATCATACCGCTTCGCAAGCCGCCGAAACTCGGCCATCCCCGGATGCCGCGGCACACATTCCGCGTCCTGCCAGGGAAACCATTTGCCCCAGTGCGGCCGGGCTTCGCAGAGTCGGCTCAGGGCTCGCGCCAGAAAACCGGCCACCTCCAGAAAGGGTTCCCGAGGCTCCGTGTAGGTGATCAGGCTGACTGAGTACCAGTCGTCAAGTCCACCGGCTGACATGGAAATCAGCGTGTCGTCCGGCGCCACACGACGAATACAGATCGGGTAGTGATGGGTCCACGTCCCGCCCAGCCGTTCCAGACGCCCCAGCAGATCCGCTTCCGCCAGGCGTTTGCGGACGTGGGGGTCGAGCGTGTGCAGGCGATCGTCGGCCAGTCGCAGCACCTGCTCCACAATCTGCAAAGCTTCCGGCAGGTGCCTGCGTCGCACGAACAGCTCCTCTTCCAGATGCCGGAACAAATCGTGCTTCATCACCAGCTGCCGATCGCTGCGGTCCGTGACTGCATGCCGCGAAAAAATGCACCACGGCAGAATGCGACGGAACAGCGTGTGTACTGCCCGTCGAGTGCCGAGGAACCTGGCTGCCGCCAGCACCAGCAGGTGCAGACCAAGGTCCATGCAGACAAACCAGTACAGGCGATAGAGGTCCGCCAGCAGGCGATTTCCGGCGGTGGCGCTGCACCGCCGCTGCGTGTAGATCTTCCAGAGATGCGGGATCAGAAAGAACTGCTGCAGCGGCCATGCGGATTCCTGGTCGAGTGCCTGCTCGAGACTGTCCACCGGCAGCAGCTGTTCCCGCACGTGGTACTGCGGAATCGTGCTGAAGGTGACCTCGACGATCACTCCCAGACATCCCAGTGAACAGCGGGCCGCCTGCAGTTCCGGGCCTGCGGCAATTGTCACGATGCGCGGTGTGCTGCCGTCTTCCTGGTAACATGCCAGCCGCACTTCCTGAACATAGTGGGAAAGACTGGACCGACCCGACCCGTGGGTGCCCGTGGAGATTGCGCCGGCGACGGTCTGAGCAGCAATGAGCCCAACCGAGGGGAGCGTCAGGCCGTGTTCGTTCAGAGCTTCGAGGACTTTCCAGATCGGGCAGCCGCCCTGAGCTTTGACGACTGTGCGACCGGCCGCATGCACGACTTTGACGTCGGCGAGCCGATCGAGCAGCAGCAGGATGCCGTCCGTCTGAATCAGCGGACTCCACGAATGCCGGCTGCCGGCCACTCGCAGCTGGTGAGGACGGCTGGCGAGCAGCTGGAGGATGTCCTGTTCACTTCCCGGAGACACATAACGCTGGGGTTGGAATTCGACGTTCCCGCCAAAATTACGGATCGCAGCGTGATGCATGTGGTGGGCTCAGGTGGCGTTAAGCAGTGCAGCGGCAACGGGGCGAATGCGATCCAGAGCGGACGAGGACAGTCCCGACAGCAGCGGCAGCTGACGGCCGGTGTCAGCGATGCCGGCAAGCGTCACGGCTTCGTGGAGCACGCGGATGGGGTTGATATCGTTTCGCAGCGATTCCAGCGGCAGGAATATGCGGCGAATGGCTTCGGCGCGGTCGTAATCGCCCGAGGTGATGGCTGCGAGCATCTGCTGGGAGAGCGCCGGGTTGACGCAGACGCAGCCGGATGTGTAGCCGTTGAGCTGAAATTTGGTCATGTGCACCAGCGCCGGCTGTTCACCGATGCCGCTGCAGATCAGCTGGGGGTCGACCAGTGACACGAGCTTTCGCAGGTAGTCGTCAACCGCCGGGTCGGGACGCACAATTGCGTACTTGATGAACGAAACCAGTCCGTCACGCACGAGCTCTGCGGCACCCTCCGGGCTGATGTAACCTTCTTCTTTAATATACAGCACCGCAGGCCGCCCGATGACTTCCACAAACCGACGAAACCCGGTCATCAGTCCGGCTTCGGTCATGATGGCTTTGGTGGGCAGCACCATGACTGTCGGGAAGCTTGTGGATTTGAGCACATCGGCCTGATCCATCATCAGCCCGTAAGCGGGACCGGCGGAAGGTACCACGGCCGTGTCGGCGGCGGTGATTTCTTCCAGCATCTGCAGCAGTGCTGCGTATTCGGTGAACCGCACGTTGTAGAGGTTGGCGTTGCCACCGTAGAGCAGCATGGAGACGCCGCCCTGTTCGAGATGCTGGACAATGCGGCGGTTTTGTTCCGGACAGATTTGTTCGCGCGCGTCACGGGCGAGCGGTGGTACGGCCAGCACGGACGAGCGAAAGCGGGAGGGCTGAATGGGGGTGGTTTGCATGCGAGTGAGCCGAAAAAGCGGGCGGCCGGAATGGCCGCCCGGGATGTTGAAAACAGGAAGGGCAGGTCACCAGATCTGGATGCGGTCTGCCGGTGGCTTGTAGAGCTTGTCGCCCGGCTTGACGTCAAAGGCTTCGTAGAAGGCATTCAGATTGGTCACCGGACCGTTGGCACGGAAGGCGGACGGAGAATGCGGATCGATCAGCAGTCGTCGAGCCATCTCGTCGTCGCGGTATTTGCGACGCCAGATCTGGGACCAGCCGAGGAAGAACCGCTGACTGGGAGTGTAGTCGTCGAGGGTCTGTGAGGGACGTCCTTCGAGTGACAGCATGTAGGCTTTGTAGGCGATGGCCATGCCGCTGAGATCGGCGATGTTTTCGCCCAGCGTCAGGCGGCCGTTGAGCTTGCGGCCCGGCAGCGGTTCGTAGGATTCGTACTGGGCCACCAGCCGTGAAGTGAGGGCTTCGAAGGCTTTGCGGTCGTCGTCCGTCCACCAGTTTCGCAGGTTGCCGTCACCGTCGTACTTGCTGCCTTCATCGTCGAACCCGTGACTGATTTCGTGACCAATCACCGCACCGATGCCACCGTAGTTTACGGCGTCGTCGGCGGTGGCGTCGAAAAACGGCGGCTGCAGGATGGCTGCGGGGAACACAATTTCGTTGAGGCTGGGGTTGTAGTAGGCGTTCACCGTCTGCGGCGTCATGCCCCATTCGCTGCGGTCCACAGGCTGATTGAGTCTGTCAATCTGCCGCTGGTGTTCGAAGCTGCGGGATCGCAGCAGATTGCCGATGAGGTCGTCCGCGCGGATTTCCAGTTTGGAGAAGTCACGCCAGACATCGGGATAACCGATTTTGGTGGTGATCTTTCCGAGCTTTACGAGGGCCTGTTCGCGGGTGGCGGCGGTCATCCACGGCAGTTGGCGAATGCTGATTTCGTAGGCTTTCATCAGGTTGCCGACGAGCTCCTGCATGCGTTTGCGGGATTCGGCGGGGAAGTGTTTGCGGACGTAGAGCTGTCCGAGGGGTTCGCCGAGTACGCCGAAGTCACCGGCACCGGCGCCGGAGGTGGCGTCGACGGCTTTCTTCCAGCGGGGCTTTTGAGCAGGCACGCCGGAGATGGCTTTTTCGTGCAGTTCGAAATGGGCGTCGACCCAGGCCTGGGGGAGGTATTCAGCGGCGGCATCGAGCAGTCGGAAGCGGGCGTAGTGCTTCCATGCGTCAAGACCGGCAGCGGATGCCACGGCTCCAAGTTTTTCGAAGTAGCTGGGCGTGACCACGTTGAGTTCTGTGATGTCGGGGACGCCGGAGGCTTCGAGGAAGGCTTTGAGGGGAATGCCGGGAGCGATTTGTTCCAGCTGAGTCGTGGGACGCAGGTTGTAGCGTTTTTCGGCATCCCGGAGCTCTGTACGGGACCACTGGATTTCGGCGAGTGCGGTTTCCAGCTGCATCACGGCATCGGCAGCCGCCTGTCCGTCGGTACGTCCGGCGAGTTCGTAGAGCCGTGCGATGTAGGTCTGCAGAGCCTTGCGGGCGGCGGCGTGATCTTCACGCTGAGTCAGGTAGTAGTCGCGATCCGGGAGCGTCAGGCCGCTTTGAATGACGTGGCTGAGGTAGCGGGATGAATTGCGGTCGTCCACGGAGACGTAGAAACCAATCGGACCGGGAAGCCCCTGCACACCGCCAGTCCCGAAGTACCGCGCGACCTGTTCCGGAGTGCTGAGCTGGTCGATGGCGTCCAGCTGCTGCTGAATTGGCGACAGGCCCAGCGCATTGATGCGAGCTTCGTCCATGTAGCTCTTATAGAAATCGCCCACTTTGCGACTGATGTTGTCCGTGGGGTTTTTCACCGCTTCTTCGATGATCGCCCGGATGTTTTCGCGGGCTTCGTCGTCAAGGCGAGTGAAGGAGCCGTAGTTGGATTTGTCGGCTGGGATGTCGGTGGACAACAGCCAGCGGCCGTTGACGTGCAGGAACAGGTCGTCCTGCGGTCGAACGGCCTTGTCGAAACCGTCCGGGTCGAGTCCCGAGTGGGGTTCGTCGCCGCGGAGCGGAGCGAAGGTCAGGGCGAACAGGCAGCACAGGAGGCTGAGAAGCGAGCGGGGCATGACGTTGGTCCGAGCAGTGGACGGGGAGTTGCCAAACGGTGGGCAGGAGAGGGATGATAGTGCAAAGCGGTGCGCAAGTCCCGCACGCTGGTTGAGAATTTCGTGGTGGCTGGTCAGGTGCTGCGAACGCCGTTGACCACGTTGGGGAGCGGACGGCCTTCCACAGCAGCCACCGCCAGCCCCGCTGCGGTTTCCCGGAGCCGTTTCACGGCCGGCACACTGGCACTGGCGATGTGCGATGCCAGCACCACCTGCGGCATGCTCAGAATCGGATGGCCGGCCGGAATTGGTTCGGGACTGAAGACGTCCAGAGCGGCCGCGGACACATGGCCGGACTGCAGCGCGTCCACGAGCGCTGCCGGGTCGATCAAATCGCCGCGGGCCAGATTCACAATGATCACTCCGGGTTTCGTCAGCCGCAGGGAATCCGCGTTGAGCAGCCCGCGGGTCTCGGGAGTTGACGGGCAATGCAGAGTCACCGCGTCGGCCGCTGCCAGCAACTCAGCCAGACTGGCAGGCTCCCCGCCGTGCTCACGAATCACCTCGGCCGGAACCAGCGGGTCGAAGACCAGCAGGCGGCAGCGAAACGCCCGCAGCCGCAACGCCACCTCGCGGCCAATCCGCCCGAAACCCACGACGCCGACGGTCATGTTTTTGAGCGTCTGCAGGCCGGACAGAGGCGTTGCCAGGCCCCAGCTGCCGCTGCGAACATGCAGAGCGTTCGGCACAACCTGACGCGTCACCGCCAGCAGAAACGCCAGCGTGTGGTCCGCAACTTCGTCGATGCAGTAGTCCGGCACATTGCAAACCGGTATGCCGCGTTCACGAGCGGCCGCAAGATCCACATTATCCACCCCAATGCCGTACCGCACGATTGCTCGCGAACGCGTCATCGCCGAGATCACTTCGGCGTTCACCTGAGCAAACTGCGTGATCACCGCGTCCGCGTCAGCCACAAGCTCCCGCAGTTCCGCAGGTGTGCGACGCTCCTTCCAGGCTGTCAGCCGATGACCGGCCGCTTCAATAATGCCGGTTTCAATACCAAGGTCGGGGAAGGAATAATCGGTGATGATGATGTTCATGGGGGGCTTGTTTGTTGTTAGTTGTCAGTTGTTAGTTGTTTGTTGTTTGTTGTTTGTTGTCAGTTGTCAGTTGTTTGTTGTCAGTTGTCAGTTGTCAGTTGTTAGTTGTTTGTTGTCAGTTGTCAGTTGTCGGTTGTTTGTTGTTTGTTGGGGGGTGATTCATCAGCGGGGTTGTGCGGGCTCGGCGGCATTTGGTGGCTGAGTGTCCTGGGTCTTTGGGGAGGCGGGTTTGAGCAGCGGCTGCAGATCGAGGAAGGCGGCGGGCTGGAGGTAGGCTTCGCTGGTACCGGCGGCGTAGGTGACCCACATCCGCAGTGCGGTGGCATCGTACACCACGTTCACGACGTTACCGCCACGGATGGGAATTTGTCGCGCCAGTTCCAGCAGGCGTTCGCCGTTGAGTTTTCCGGTTTGTTTCTGCAGCGTGGGAAACGCGCCGCGGCCCTCATCGTTGTACACGATGCAGGACAGGACATTGGGAGCGATCTCGTCATCGGGATCGTTGTCCTTCCAGATTTTGAGCCGGGCGCTGGCAGGTTCCGGGGAATGGGCTCGCACCTTGACCGCCCGGTGTTCGGCCTGACCATCGCCGAACACAAAGTGATAGCGTTTGGTCATCGGCTGCGCGGTGAAGATTTCGAGCGTGCGGGTGAGCGAATCGGCGTCGTAGAGCAGCGTGCGGAACCATGCCGTGAAGTGTGGTGCATGTACGAAGTAGGGAGCTTCGCGGCGGGAGGCGTCGCCCATTTCGGCCAGCACAATTCCCCGCGCATTCATGCCGGTGTGGGCACCGCTGAAACCGGCAAACGTGGGCACCACGTGCGGAATCCCGTTCTCCGGCTGGTACACCACGATTGCTGCGACATTGTGAGCACCGATTTCGAGGTTCCAGTCCAGATTGCGGGTTTGATACAGATGCCCGTCCTCGGTGGCTGCCCCCCAGGCCGCAATGCTGCTGCAGGAATAGGGCATGAGCAGCGGTACAGCGTGCATGGCCTGCAGGGTGCGGAGCGGCAGGCCGCTGCCGTCGGCGACTCCGGCCAGCTCCTGTTCCAGCCGATCATCCGCATATGCCGCTGTGCGGCTCCAGACTTCCGTGAGCAGATCTTCGGAGGTCTGCAGTTGAGCGCAGACGCCGGCGAGTGCGGCGGGGATGAAGGCCGTCATTTCTTCGCGGAGTGCCGTGCCGAGCTGTCGACCCATTTCGTAGGGTGTTCCGCGGACCACAACCAACGGAATCGCTCGCGCACCGGCGTTGACGGCTGTGCGTGTGGCCGTGCCGGCGGGAGTTGGTCGCAGAAACGGGAGCTCGGTGCCGCCCGGAATACCTGCAGCAGCGACTGGCTTCGTGGCGGGCTCGTCGGCACCGCAGATGGCCTGGGGGAGCAGCAGCAGCAGCAGGATGGCCATTTTCAGGGGCATCGGGTATTCCTGTTTGTCAGAATTGGAACGGTGGAAATCGGAATTTCATTGCTTCGCGGTGACTTATGGTTCTTTGAACACCGTGCCGTCCTTCATGACGAACACCACGCGGCGCATGGCGCTGATATTCTCGAGGGGGTTGCCTTCAACGGCGACGACGTCGGCAATTTTGCCGGGGGCGAGTGTGCCGAGGCGATCTTCGATGCGGAGGAGTCTGGCGGCGGTGATGGTGGCGGACTGGATGGCTTCCATGGGGGGCATGCCACCTTCGACCATCAGTTCAAATTCGTGGGCGTTTTCGCCATGCACAGAAACGCCGCTGTCTGTTCCGAAGGCGATGCGGACGCCGGCTTTACAGGCACGGCGGAAGGTATCGCGGATGGCGGGGCCAATGGCAGCGGCTTTGGGGCGGACGATTTCAGGGAAGTAGCCAGGTTCGGCCGCTTTGAGAGCGACCCATTCGCCGGCCATGTTGGTGGGTACCCAGTATGTGTTGTGCTGTTTCATGAGCTCCATGATTTCGTCCGTCATGTAGGTACCGTGCTCAATCGAATCCACGCCTGCAAGGACGGCGCGTTTCATGCCTTCGGCGCCGTGGGCGTGAACGGCGACGGTCATGCCGCAGTCGCGGGCAGTTTCGACGACAGCGCGGAGCTCTTCATCGGTGAACTGTGGATTTTGACCGCTGGCGGCCAGACTCAGCACTCCGCCAGTGGCCGTCAGCTTGATCAGATCGGCACCATCCTTGTAACGCTGGCGCACGGCTTTGCGGGCATCATCGGGGCCGTTGATCACACCTTCCACCGGACCTGGATCTTCCCGGAAGCGACCGCGAAGCCCGTTCGACGGGTCGGCATGTCCGCCGGTGGTGGCCAGTGACTTGCCGGCGGTGAAGATGCGTGGTCCGACGATCCAGCCTTCGCTGATGGCTTTGCGCAGCGACACGGAATTGATGCCGTTGTCGCCCAGTTCCCGCACGGTGGTAAAGCCCGCCATCAGCGTGGCTCGGGCGTAAACGGTGGACCTCAGAGCATAGTCGGCTTCGTCGAGGAAGAATTTTTCGGTGTAGGAATCCTTTGAGTGCTGGGACATGAGGTGGGTGTGCATGTCCATGAGTCCCGGGAGCACGGTGAGGTGCCGCAGGTCGATCAGGCGGTCACCTTCGCCGGGGGGCAGAAAGCCCTGAGCGATTTCGGTGATGCGACCGTCTTCAATTTTGATGGTGACGTTGGTGAGCGGCTGCGGGCTGATGCCGTCAATCAGCCGTGCGGCGTGAATCAGGATGGCTGCGGAGGCCTGCCGGGCGGTGGCCAGGCAGCAGGCAGCCAGCAGCAGCAGGCGGAGACAGGGGATGCTGAGGCGGAGCTGCATGGGGGGGGCCTTCGAGGGATTGCGCGAGCCGAACTGGCCGCAGCGTATCACTGAAACACCTCCGCTGGCAACTCCCCGGCGCCTTCGGCACGCCGGATGCCGCAGGAAGTGATGGCCGCGACGCCGTGCCGATGCGGCGCACAACCGGCGGCCCTGGAAATCAGCAGGAGGAGTGCGAAATGCGAGCGAGGCAGTTTCCGGCGGTGGCCGGGGCCGGTTTGATGGTGTTGCTGCTGGCAGCGCCGCGATGCGAAGCGCAGTGGTATACGGGCTGGTACGGCGGGTACGGTGGATGGTCCGGAGAAGGCTCAACGCCATACTCCAGCGCCGTGAAGGCTCACGCCAATCTGGTTGCGGCGGAGGGGCATGCGGCGGAGAGTTATGGTCGGGCGGCAGAGGCTGCTGAAAAAGCGCGGGCACAGTATCTGGAGAATCAGGCGCGATATGTGGAATGGCGGCAGCAGCAGCGTTGGATTACGGAAGAACGCCGAGCAGCCCGTCATGCGGCCATGCATGCGAAGGCAGCCAGTCGCCCCGCACCCCGCGCTCCCACCGACCTCTACCCGCCCCTCGCACCCGATCAGCTCGATCGACTCACCGGCGAAATTCACTGGCCCCCGTGCCTGATGGATCCGGCTTATGCGGCCGATCGGACGATCGTGGAAGGTGCCCTGCGGACGAGGGCGGAGACCGGGCCGGATGAACGCACCAGTTCCATTCTGCACGACGCCGCATGGCGCATGCTCTCACGCAGCGCACCCTCCATGCGACGGCTTGATTCCCAGGAACACCTCGCATGCCGCAGGTTTCTGAAAAGTCTGATGCTCGAAGGCGAATTTTCTCCGGGAGTGCTGCGATGATCAGTTCATTATTGAAGGCGGGCCGCTGCCCGGTTTTCCTCGGCTGCAGACCCCACACGCTGCCGCCGAAACCGCTGCTGCTGATGATGATGCTCTGGGCCTGCTGCAGCCTGCGGGGATTCTCGCAGGACAGTCACTGGGACGATCCCGATCTGGAGCGACATCTGCGGCAGCTGGATTCGGCCGATGAGATGGATCAGCTGTCTTCGGCCGCTGAACTGGCAGGGCTCGGACCACGGGCCGCACCCGCCCGCAAACGCCTCGAACAGCTGCTCGACAATTCCAACCGTGTCCTGCAGCTGGAATGTCTGACGGCGCTTGGAACCATCGGCCCGCTGGCACGCGAATCGGCGCCCGCGGTCGCTCGGTTTGTGAATTCTGACGCGGCGTTTCTGCAAATCGCGGCTCTCGACAGCCTGCGGCAGATCGGACGTGTGCCGGCCGAACATGTGCCCCGGATCCGCGCCCTGGTGGACGCTGCTGATCCAGCGATTTCCACGGCCGCAGCCCGCTGCCTGATTTCTGCTGTGGAGGCTCCGGATGCCGCCGACGAAATACTGCTGCACACGCTGGTGAAAACGCTCGAACAGGCGCGTCCGGATATTCGCAGCGAAGCTGCTTTGGGGCTGATGGAAGCTGGTCCGCGAGTGGTGCCGCTGGTCCAGCCACTGCTCAAATCCGACCGCTGGCCCGTGCGTATCGAAGCCTGCCGGGTGCTGGCCCACTTCAACTCAGATTCCGCCGCAGCAGTTCCTGCTGTGCAATCGCTGCTGCACGACCGCGTGGATCTGGTCGTTCGCGCCGCGGCAGAGACGCTTGGTGAAATCGGTGGCGATGCCGCCGGCTCCCTGCCATTGCTGGGCGAGCTGCTGCAGCGGGAATCCGCCGCACTGCGGCTCACCGCCATGCGCGCGATGGGACGCTTCGGTCCCCAGGCCGCCGGACACATTTCCCAGATCACGCCGTTTCTGAAGGCCAATGCACCGGTGGAACGGATTGCAGCGGCCGAAGCGCTGCAGGGGATCGGTGGCGGCAACCTCGATGCCATTGCCGCGCTCATTCCCGTCCTGAACGACCCGCACGTGCACACCTCCGTGCACGCCGCCGCCGCACTGGCGGCTCAGGGCAGCCCGGCGGTCCCCTCTCTGCTTCCCCTGCTGCAGATTGAACGCCAGCGAAATGCCGTGCTGGAGATCCTGGTGGAAATGGGGCCCGCTGCCCAAGCCGCCCTGCCGGAACTGCTGAAGGGAGTCGATGATGGTTTCCGAAATCCGATCTCCAGACGGCTTGCGCTCAGAGCGATTGGTGCCATGGGCCCTCGAGCAGCCGCGGCAGCACCCCAGGTGACGGCGCTGCTGCAGAATCCCGCCCAGAAAGAGCTGCATCCGGCCGCCGCATGGGTGCTGGGCAGGATCGGCAGCAGCGACGCCATACCCGCACTGCAGCGGGCGACCGAATCGAGTGATCAGCGAACTCAGGCTGCCGCCGCATGGGCACTCGTGATGCTGCAGGCCGATGATGAGGTGCTCAGGCACAAGGCTGTGCCACTGCTGGTGACGGCCTTCGACAACAGCCTGCCGTTCGTCCGCCGGGAAGCACTCGCAGGCATCGCGGTCCTTGGACCGCGGGCGATCACCGCTGTCCCGGCCGCGATGCGTCTGGCCACACTCGATCCGGACCCCACCGTTCGCGCTGCCGCTCTGCATACGCTGGCTGAAGTCGGACCATGGAATTCACCCCAGCGGCCGATTGCCAATGGTGACCTCGCTGCATTGATGCTCACTTCGCTGCAGGATCCCGCCGTGCAGGTGCGAGAAGCCGCCTGCTACCTTGCCGGACGCATGCAGGCTGAAGCAGCAGCCGCGGAACAGCTGCTCCGCGACGGACTGCACAGCGGTGATGAACGTCACCGAGTCCTCTGCGCGTGGGCGCTGCTGAAGACGACTCCGCAGCCATCCAGCCTGGAAGTGGCACTGCCATGGATGCACCGCGCCGCTGTGCATCCGGATCCGTGGATCCGCGAAGAAGCCGCCTCAGCCCTCGCAGCTGCTGCCGGTGATAACTCCGAAGCCCGCGAATTGCTGCAGAAGCTGCAACAGGATTCCGACCCCAGCGTACGCAAAGCCGCCGGAGCGGGTGACTGAGATGCGGGAGGAAACGCAGCGAGCGGGGACGTGATGGGACAAATGGGCCCCATGCCGGTTGCGGTTGAATTCGTGGCTGGTGTGGTGGTGTGGTGGAAGTGAGAAGTTAGAAATCAGAAGTGAGAAATTCCGGGGCGAAAAAGCGACGTTGAAGGTGCGGGTGGCGGTGAATTTTCACTTCTCACTTCTCACTCCTCACTCCTCACTTCTCACTTCTCACTTCTCACTTCTCACTTCTCACTTCCACGATCCCATCTCCTCTCTATTCTCACCCATCGCCTCTCTCGCGCAGCGCCAGGGGCCTTTACCTGCGGGCTTCCGCCCAATCGCATTGGCTTTTTCTCAATCGCCGCAAAAAAAATTGTGAAAGGCGAGCGGGGGATGTCAATCCCCCGGTAACGGTCCGTAACCGCACGGGCAGCGCCGCAGCAGGAGCACACCGCGGTCCTACCGGCCGATTGACATCCCACGCACGCCCTGTAACGGGGGGTGGAGTCCGAAAAACGACTTCCGGTGTTCTTAACACCGTTTCACCATCC
>JBEAUF010000127.1:0-6415 GCA_041161565.1 Planctomycetota bacterium
CCTTTACCCAACCCAACCCCCAACCAATAGCCAATAGCCAATAGCCAATAGCCAATAGCCAACAACAAACAACTAACAACTAACAACAAACAACAAACAACAAACAACTAACAACTAACAAACGGACGCCCGCCCCATGCCACAGATGAAGCGCCGCAACTTCCTCAAATCCTCCGTCGGCTCCGCCTCACTGCTCTTCGCAGCCCCCGCCATCGGACGCTCCGGCCTGTCCCCCAATGAAAAGCTCGGCGTCGCCATCGTCGGCGTCAATGGTCGCGGCGGTGAACACATCAGCGAATTCCTCCGCGATGACCGCACCGAAATTCGCGTCATCGTCGATGTCGACGAAGCGGTCGCCAACCGCCGCTGCGACGATATCGAAAAGAAACAGGGCACCCGGCCGACTCCCGTCACCGATATGCGACAGGCGTTCGAAAACAAATCCATCGATCTCGTCAGCACCGCAACTCCCAACCACTGGCACGCCCTCACCGGGATCTGGGCCATGCAGGCCGGCAAACACGCCTACGTCGAAAAACCCGTCTGCCACAACGTCCTCGAAGGCACCGCACTCATCGCTGCCTCCCGCAAGTACGGACGCATGTGCCAGGTAGGCACCCAGTGCCGCTCCAGCAAAGCCATCATCGAAGCCGTCGAATTCATGCGATCCGGAGGCATCGGAGAAGTCAGGTTTGCCCGCGGACTGTGCTACAAACGCCGCAAATCCATCGGCGCCCGCGGCGATTATCCCATCCCCGCCACCGTTAACTTTGACCTCTGGAGCGGTCCTGCCGCATTCACCGATCCCAAATGCACCCGACCCAATTTCCACTATGACTGGCACTGGCAGCGACAATATGGCAACGGAGACCTCGGCAACCAGGGCCCGCACCAGACCGACATCGCCCGCTGGGGACTCGGCATCGATACACACCCCACCCGCATCCTCTCCTACGGCGGACGACTCGGCTACCAGGCCGAACGCAAAGACCCCGCCTACGTCGATGCCGGCGATACCGCCAACACCGAAGTCTCCATCTACCACTACGGTGATCGCTGCATCGTCTTCGAAACCCGCGGACTCTCCGTCGATGACAGTGACGACACCGAACTCAACACCCTCTTCCAAAGCAAAAGCGGCAACAAAGTCGGTGTCGTGTTCTACGGCACCGAAGGCTTCGTCGTCCAGGATTCCTACAGCCACTGCTGGGTCTACAACCGTGACATGCAGGTCGTGAAGGAATTCAAAGGCGGCGGCGAACACTTCAAAAACTTCGTCACCGCCTGCCAGTCAGGCAAAGTCGAAGATCTCAATGCCGACGTCCGCGAAGGACACCTCTCCGCCGCCATCAGCCACCTCGGCAACATCTCCTTCTACATGGGCGAACAACAGCGACTCGCTGCCGATGAACTCGCCGCTGAACTGGCCAAATTCCAGTCTCTCGACGATAACCAGGCAACACTCCAGAGAACCATCGCCCACCTGCAGAAAAACGGCGTCGACACCTCCCGAGACTTCCTCTCACTCGGCGCTCTGCTCGAGTTTGACCCGGAAAAGGAAACCTTCACCAACAACGCCGCCGCCAACGCTCTCCTCACCCGCGAATACCGCGAACCATACGTCTGCCCCACCGCAGACCGCGTCTGACCACCACCAACCAACGGTCCACTCGCCCCAGGATTCGGACCCACTCCAACTCAGAAACGGCATCGACGCTGCTCAATCGCGTCGATGCCGTTTTTTTACCTGCGTCGCACATGGCACGGCCGAAGGGCCGAAAGGCCGCCGCACGGCTGGATGTGCCAGAGCTTCAACGTGCACTCCGGAACAAACCCGGCCATCAGCGAACCGGTGAATAGTCCGTCGGAATCAGGAACTCAGACTTAACGCCGTTGGGCTGAGCAATCGTCAGGGAGCCGCCGGCTTTCTTTTCCGAGGCCTCACGGGCCGCCAGCCACGCCGGATCCCCGCGAAAGGCTGCAAAACTCGCCTTCGCTGCGTCCTCGGATTTGTGCGTCAGCAGATAAATGAGCGTATTGCCGGCGACGTAGGAATTCTTTGCTCCGCTCTGATCGTCCGCAAGATTCCAGTAGCTCACGTTGGTCATGCCGTGCTTTTCAAACAACTTCACGGTGTGGTCACGAAAACGAGCGTGGAGGTCCGGCAGACGCCCCGCCTCCGTCGTGTAGGTTCGCAGCTCAAATACGCCCACGCCGTAGTTCTTCGCTTCGGCCAAAGCAGAATAGTCGGTGGCCGTCAGGAACGCGTTTTCGATGCGGTCAATAAGCTTGCCGTCCTTCTCGGATGCTGCACGCGCAGCCATCCATTCCGGGTCGTTGATAAAGGCCTTCCACGAAGCTGCATGGGCGGCCCGATCCGGGAACGCCAGAAAATAAATCAGCTTGTTCTCCGTGTTGTTGGCCGGGACGAAATACCCCAGATTGGTCATGCCGTGCTTCGCAAACAGCTTGACCGTGTGGTCCCGGAAACGCGCATTCAGCGCATCCAGCTTCCCCGGTGCCGCGTAGTACACTCGCATTTCAAACAACCGCGTGTCAGGTTTGTCACCGGCCACGGCTGTTGCCCCCAGCAGGCTGGCGCCCAGCAAAGTCATCACCTGCAGAATCGGATGGCTGGCTGTTCTGTTTTCGTCCGTCATTTGGATTCCCTCTGAAATTCCCAGTGAAGTTACGTGCGCGCTCGCGGCACGCTCACCCGGAGTATTTCGCGATCCCCCGGGAAATGCCAGTCAGGCGGAGGGGAATCGATGTTTGGGGAAAATCACGGACACATCAGTCCACGGTGTTCTGCGAGTGAACAGGTTCAGCAGCATATCCCTGCAAAGCGTAAGCGCGAGTGGCACCGGGAGTGACCAGTTGCACGTAGACGGCCGCATCGATGCTCTCGTTCAGAACACGCGCGGAACCGTCGCAAAATGAAAATGTGCAAAGCTGTGGATGTCGGCTGTTGGGAAATGGAGCAGTGCCGTCCATCGCGTTCTTCAGCCGGTTGGGCAAACAGAAATTCCCCGTCTGCACCGGCAGATCAATGTGCGCTAAAAAAGCGGACAGATTGCCGTACGTGACCAACGCGGCCGAGCTGTGAATCGGGACCACAAAACCACAACTTCGCACAGAGGGATCAGCCCACGACTGCTGCGGTCCATAACGGTTGCCCGGCTGGACTCCCGCATTGACGTTCTCGCTGAACATCAGAGTGTTGGAGGCACCGTCGAAGATCTGCCCGACCAGAGCGCTCCGGCAGTGCTCAGGACGCATGTCCAGCGGAGCCAGCGTCAGATCCAGTTGCATTTTTGGCACAAATACGTTCAGGTCACCCTGGATGTGATGGAGCTGGTGCCCATACGGCGGAATCGTCTGCTGCCAAATGATCGTCCCGCCAACCTCACTGCACTCCGAAACAGGGATGTGCCCCAGTCCGGCCGTCCCCCTTGCCGGATTGAAATCAACTTGAATGTCACCAATTCCCATGTTCGCAACGTAGGTCAGTCCACCATCACTTCCGGAAGCCGTGGAGTCGGAGGGACATGTCAGCACCGGCAGATTCACCTGCCCCGTGCCGGAATTCCCGCCACCGTGAAACGGCATGTTGAAATTCCACCGTTCATACAGCGACACCTGATCAAGGTTTGGCAGAATATCCACAACCCAGCTGTGTCCCGCATACACATCGTAGGTCGCCACTCCCGGATAGGTCCCGGAAGGAGGCAGTCGTCCTCTGTGAGTATCAGCCCAGGCCATCGTCGCTATCGTGATGTTGCGGATGTTGTTCAGACACTGAGTCCTCCGGCCAGCCTCCCGAGCAGACTGCACAGCCGGAAGGATCATTGCGGTGAGTACCGAAATAATCGCAATCACCACCAGCAGCTCAACAAGTGTGAAACCACCACGCCGCGACGCACCGCGGAATCCATCACTGGAAAACTTCATCATCCGGCTCCTGTTGGAAAGTTCTCTCCGTGTCAGCCCGAGTTCCTCCTTTTCAGATAACGAAAACGGCAACGAACGTTCCGCAGAAAAATCGAAAAAAAAATTCGTGGCGTGCTGGCTGACCGCTGCTGGTTGCACACTTTTGCCAGCGGCCGCTTTGCAACCATGACTCCCGAAGGTTGCCTGGAGCTCCCACCATATTCCCGCTACGATCCCCGGGAAATTCACCTGCCCCATCGGAGTGACTGCATGTCTGCTGTCGTGAATCGCCGCACCTCAATCCACATTGGACTGCTCATCGCTGTCCTCTACTGCAGCCCTCCCATCGCCGGGGCCAGCGAATGGCAGGTACCTTTTGGCGGGAACGCCTATTGCACATCCAGCGCGCACGCCAGCGGCAGGCTCAACGCCGCCGGGCTCAACTGGGAGGATCCTGCAGCCGTCTGGTCCGTCTACATCCACGTGAACCGTCCGGCCCGGCTGCAACTCAGTCTCGATGCCGTTGCCGACAGATCAGCCCAGCTGCAGATCAGTTGCCCCGGCACGGCAGTCACCTGCTCAATCGATGCCGCCACCGCAGGCCCACACCCAATCGGACAAATTGATGCCACCGGCCCCGGCTATCTGCGGCTGGACTTTCGTGGCATCAGCAAAACAGGCAACACCTTCGGCACCCTGAAAAACCTGATCATCACCTCCGCTGTACCGGAGCTGACGGTCAGCTTTGTTCGCAGCAATCAGGACAATATGTTCTATTGGGGCCGCCGCGGACCCTCGGTACACCTCACCTGGGCTGTGCCGCGGGATGTCAACGTCGAATATGCCTTCACTGAACTGCTTGTGCCGGAAGGCGAAGACCAGATTGGCTCCTATTTCATGGCCAACGGTTTCGGCGAGGGCTATTTCGGGATGCAGGTCAACAGCCAGTCAGAACGCCGGATTTTGTTTTCCGTGTGGAGTCCGTGGAGCACAGACAATCCCGATGAGATCCCGGAAGATCACCGAGTACTCACGGTCGCTCGGGGTGCGGGCGTCCATATCGGAGAATTCGGCAATGAAGGTTCCGGCGGACAGAGCTACCTGGTGCATCCGTGGAAGGCCGGCGTCACCTGCCGCTTTCTCACTCGCGTACAACCCGCCGATGATAACTCCACCGTCTACACCAGCTGGTTCAGTGACAGCACCGCTGGCGAATGGCGGCTGATCGCCAGCTTTCGTCGACCAAAGACACAGACATCCCTCAAAAGCTTCCACTCCTTCCTCGAAAACTTCACCCCCGCCACCGGACATCTCAGCCGCCGCGTTCACTACAGCAACATCCACGTCCGCGATACGTCCGGCAAATGGCACGCCTGCACGTCCGCCCGCTTTTCCACCGACGCCACTGGCAGCCAGCAGCACCGGCTGGATTTCTCCGGCGGAGCCGACGCAGATCATTTCTTCCTGCGAAACTGCGGCTTTTTCAATGATCCCGTCAAACCCGGCACCCGCTTTCAACTTAGCCCCGCAACCGCTCTCAGCAGCCCTCCACAGCTCCCTGAACAGCCCCGCTGAGTCCCTCTGCGGGCACCATCCGCAGATCCGCGATTTTCTGTTTTTTGCTATGCTGCCGCCCGTCCCGGTCGCATTTCCGTCTTCCCCGCAATCCCGGCGAGACTCTCATGACCACCGCTGCCGCTCCGCAGAAACTTGTCAAAACCCGCATCATCGCCACCCTCGGCCCAGCCAGTGAATCGATCGAAGTGCTGCGGCAGCTCGTTGCGGAAGGCGTCGATATCTTTCGACTGAACTTCGCACACGGCTCCCATGCATGGCTCGGGGAACTCGTCCGCAAAATCCGCCAGGTCTCCACGGAACTCGAACGCCCCGTAGGCATTCTCGGTGACCTCTCCGGACCCAAGATCCGCCTCGGAGAACTCCCCGGCGGCGAACTTCATTGCACCGAAGGCTCCACCATCCGCTTTGTCCGCGGCACCTCCTCAGACAACTCCACGCACCTCACCTGCACCTACGAACCACTGATCGACGATGTTCGCCCGGGCGACAAAATCCTGCTCGCCGATGGCACCGTCTCACTGCAGGTCACCGAACGCTGCCCCACCGCTGAATGGGTGGAATGCAAAGTTATCGAAGGCGGCGTCATCCGCAGCCGCCAGGGAGTCAACCTGCCGGGCGTGGCACTCAGCACTCCCAGTGTCACCGAAAAAGACCGCCGCGACCTCGAATGGGCCCTCCAGCAGAACCTCGATTTCATCGGTCTCAGCTTTGTCCGCAAGGCCGCAGACATCCTCCACCTGCAGTCCATCATCGCCTCACTCCGCCCCCGCATCACCCCACTGATCGTCGCTAAAATTGAAAAAACCGAAGCCATCGAAGACCTCGATAACATCCTCGAAGCCGCCGATGCCGCCATGGTCGCTCGCGGTGACCTCGGAGTCGAAGCGGAAATCAGCCGCGTCCCGAT
>JBEAUF010000137.1:0-4074 GCA_041161565.1 Planctomycetota bacterium
CCTCGTGACGTCCCCCCAATCCGGTCTGTCCGGCCCCGCCGATCAGCCGACCATCGAAAATAGTGCGTCCGATCAGCCGCGCACGATCCAGCTGCTGATTCCGAATAAGCGATTTCGCAAAGAACGTCCGTCCAATGCGCTGCGAGTCAGCTATGACGACATCGACCTGCTGAAAGTGCTCAACATGGAACCCGTGCCGGCGGATGCCGTGAGTCACTTCCCGGACTGGCTGAAGCAGCTCGACGGCCAGACCGTCCGCATTCGCGGTTACATGTACCCCACCTTCGAAGCCACCGGCCTGACCGCCTTCACTCTCGCCCGCGACAACGGCATCTGCTGCTTCGTGCGGCAGCCCAAAATCTACGATATCATCTCGGTTTCGCTGGCTCCGGGGGAAGTCAGCGATTACATCGCCAATCGCCCCTTCGATGTGGAAGGCATCTTCCGGATCGACCCCGGTGCGGACCAGACGGATCTGTCCCGCCTGTATAAAATCGAACAGGCCAGGGTGCTCAACTGACACAACTCTGCGGCCCACTCCGCAATTCCTGAAAGGCAGCAATCCCATGCGCTGGTTCCTGACACTGCTTCTCGCCGCCGTTTTCGTCACCCCTTCCGCCTGTTCCGCGGCGGCCTCCGTCTGCCCCTTCTGCGACGCCCCCACGCTGGTGATGGCCGAACAAATCCAGATGTGCGACCACCTGCTGCTCGGTCGCTACCTCGGCGGTGAAAAGGCCACCGAGGTCACTGCCGGTAACGCCAAATTTGAAATCGTCTCCGTTGCCTTCTCCAAAGGCAGCCGTTTTCAACCCGGGCAAACCATCGAACTCCCGCAGGCCGTCACCGCTCCCGAAAAATCCCTGTTCTCGCTGATGGGCCCCGAAGAACGCCTCGAAGACTGGCACGCTCCCTCCCAGGTCACCGAAGTCGCCTGGCAGTACCTCGCCTCCATGCCGCTCCCGACCACCGAACCCGCCGCCCACACCAAACGACTCGAATACTTCCTCCCGTTCTTCGAACATCCCGACACGATGATTTCCAACGACGCCTTCGCGGAATTTGCCGCCGCTCCCTACAGCGTCATCGTGCCCCTCCGCGACAAACTCCCCCGCGAAAAAATCCTGCAATGGCTCAATGACCCCAAAGTCTCTCCCACTCGCATCGGCTTCTACGGACTCCTCGCCGGACTCTGCGGCAAACCCGAGGACGCCGCGCTCCTCGAACAGAAAATCCTCGTGCTCGACGCCGACTTCCGTCTCGGTATCGAAGGTGTCATGGCCGGCTACATCCTGCTCCGCGGCGAACCCGGCCTGCAGGTGCTCGAAGATGCCAAAATGCGCACCAAAACCGCGCGTGATGCCGCCGGAAAAGAAGTCCCCCTGCCCTTCAGCGAAACCTACGCCGTCATGCAGGCCCTGCGGTTCCTCTGGACATACGAACCCGATCGCATTCCCCAGGAACGACTCCGCGCCTCCATGCGCATCCTCCTCGAACGCCAGGAACTCGCTGACCTCGTCATCACCGACCTCGCCCGCTGGAAAGACTGGACCCTCCAGGATCGACTCATGGCCATGTATGACGATGAAAAATTCGCCATCCCGGCCATCCGCCGCGCCATCGTCCGCTACCTCTACTACTGCAGCCAGGAAAAAGGCACTCCCGCCGCTGATGGCTCCGAAACTCGCCCCGAAACCGCCGTCAAAGCCGAAGCCAACCTCAAAATTCTCGAAGCCAAAGACCCCAAAACCGTGAGCGACGCCAAACGGTTCCTCGTGAGGTAAAACCTCGGATGGTGAAACGATGTAAGCAAGGGCAAATTGGGAGGTTTCAGTTCCGCCTGCCAGTTGAAATCCCACGGCCGGATCGAGTCACGAAAACGCCGTGTGGCGTGCGGCCGATGTCAATCGGCCGGTGCGGCCCTGGTGAGCTCCGGCTGGGGTGTTGGCCGCGCGGGCACGCACCGTTACCGGGGGATTGACATCCCCCGCACGCCCTGTAACGGGGGGCGGAGTCCGAAAAACGACGTCCGGTGTTCTTAACACCGTTTCGCCATCCCAGGTAAAACCTCGCCAATCCCGCTTTCGCTCACGACACCAACTCATGTCCGCCTTCGCCTTTCACCTTGACGCGGTTGACAGCAGCACTGCCGGCCGCGCCGGGCGCCTCGAGACTCCACACGGAGTCGTGCAGACGCCCGCCTTTATGCCCGTTGGCACGCTCGGCACCGTCAAAGGACTGCTCCCGGCACAGCTCCGCGAAGCCGGCGCACAAATGCTCCTCGCCAACACCTACCACCTCGCCCTCCGCCCCGGTGAATCCATCGTCGCGCAACACGGCGGGCTGCATGGATTCATGGACTGGGATGGGCCCATTCTGACCGACAGCGGCGGCTTCCAGGTCTTCAGCCTTGCCGATCTTCGCAAACTCGATGATGACCGCATCGTCTTCCGCTCCCACATCGACGGCAACCTGCTGGAACTTTCTCCCGAACGCGCCGTGCAGATCCAGGAATCGCTGGGCGCAGACTTCATCATGTGCCTCGATGAATGCCCTCCCTCCGGCGAATCCCGCGAAAAAATCCTTAAGGCCGTCGACCGTACCACCCGCTGGGCTGAACGCTGCCGCAACGCACAAACCCGCACCGACCAGGCACTCCTGGGCATCGTCCAGGGCGGAGTCCACGCTGACCTCCGCGAACGCTCAGCCCGCGGACTGCTCGCCATGGACTTCCCGGGTTATGCCATCGGCGGGCTGAGTGTTGGTGAGCCGCCCCAGGCCATGTACGCCACACTCGACTGCACCGTTCCACTGCTCCCAACCCACAAGCCCCGCTACCTCATGGGCGTCGGTCGTCCCGAAGATCTTCTCGAAGCGGTTTGTCGCGGCATCGACATGTTCGACTGCGTCATGCCCACCCGCAACGGAAGAAACGCCATGGCCTTCACCAGCCGCGGACCGGTGCGGCTGCGGAACGCCACACACCAGAAAGACACCTCGCCTCTCGACCCCGATTGTCACTGCCCCGCCTGCCGCCGCTTCAGCCGCGCTTATCTCAGGCACCTCTTCGTCGCCGGAGAAATGCTCGGCCCCATCCTCGTGTCACTCCACAACATCACCTATTACCAAACCCTCGTCCGCCAGCTCCGCAGTGCCATCTCCTCAGGAACTCTGGCCAGCTTTCGAACGCATCAGCTTGCCCTCTGGGCCGGTCAGGCCTAAAATCAGGGCTTTTCGCGTTTTCCGCGTCCAACCAAACCAGCCATATCCGCGCTGGACACAGGAACAGGAGCTTTTCGTGGCGGGTTTTTCTGCACTCACAACACTCCTCACAGCAGCCCTCAGCATCGCTGCAGCCGCTCTTCATCCAGCCCAGGACGCCGCTCCGGCAGAAAAATCCGCTGCTCCGGCTGCTGCCCCTGCTGCTGCCCCGGCCGCTGAGTCCACCCAGGCCCCGCCCGCAGCCCCGGCTGCCCAAACCGCTGCCGCACCTCAGGCCGCCCCAAAATCATCCTCCGGCACGCCTGCCCGCAAAGTTCAGGAACAGCCCCCCGGCTGGTTCCAGTTCCTGCCGTTTGGCGTCATGGCCCTGCTCTTCTACATGCTGCTGCTGCGGCCCCAGCAAAAGGAACAGCGTCGCCGCCAGCAACTGCTCAATCAGCTGAAGAAAAACGACCGCGTCGTGACCAACGGCGGTCTCATCGGCACCATCACCGATCTTTCCGGCGATGGTCGCTTCGTCACCCTCAAGGTCGACGATTCCACCCGCATCCGCTTTCTTCGCAGCGCCATCAACGGGCCGCTCGATGAAAAAGCCGAATCGACGGAAAAGAAATAGCCGGTCAGCTGCTCAAACCGCGGAAATTTCCCGGATTATGGACCGGAACGGCGGCTGGAATTGTCTTCAGACGCCGTTTTTCGCTACATATATACGCTTCCCAGTTTCACCCCGCTGCCCCGCGAAGTCTGCGCGATCGCGGCTCTCCTCAGGAATCCTCTGATGTCAGTTGTGCTGTCTCTTGTGCTGCAGGGACTCTTGATCGGCCTCCTGCAGACTCCTGACGCCTCCACCCCAGC
>JBEAUF010000168.1:0-13956 GCA_041161565.1 Planctomycetota bacterium
CGGGCACGCACCGTTACCGGGGGATTGACATCCCCCGCACGCCCTGTAATGGGGGGCGGAGTCCGAAAAACGACTTCCGGTGTTCTTAACACCGTTTCGCCATCCCAGCTTCGCCCTCCCCGCACTGCGTCTTGCCAGAAAGCCAATGCCATTGGGCAGAAGCCTTATGGCCTTGAGGTTCTCCGAAGCACAGCGAAAAAGCGAGTGCGACGCGGGACGGCGAATGCGGGAGAAGTCGGAAGTCAGAAGTGGAGTGCGCCGGAGTCCACGCAGACTGCGAAATGTGGCAACACGCCACGTTTCAATGAGCACACTGCTGCCCCGGAACTTCTCACTTCCTATTGCTCACGTCTCACTTCCAACAACCAGCCGCGCCGCTTGTTGCCGCCTGGTGTTATCCCACTCGCCATAAAGCCCTCTGGCGTGCGGTCGATGTCAATCGGCCGGTACGATCCTGGTTCATTGCTGCTGCAACACTGGCACCGCGGACGCGCGCCGTTAACGAGAGATTAACATCCCCCGCACGCCTGATCGCGGTGGAGCGGAGTCCGAAGCACGATATCTGGTGTTCTTAACGCCGTCTCCCCATCCCGACGCCCCGGATATCCAAACTTCAAAGCCCCTGAGCTCCCCCAGGCAGCTCAAGGCGTTCTCACTTCTCACTCCCACACTTCGCTCTCCTCTCCACTCTCTACACTCTCCTCTCTCGCGCAGCGGGCTCCCACCCCGCGGCTCAGGGCGTTTCCGCCAAACACATCACCTCACCCTCCATGCCCAGCCGGCAGCCCCGGCCCCACAGGCCGCGATCGCAGCAGCATCCCGCACCGCCAACAACTGACAACAAACAACTGACAACTGACAACAAACAACCCTAATTCCACTCCGGATTCCTAACCTCCACATCCAGAAACCGATTGAGCCGCTGGATCCTGCGGAGGCAAACTTCCCAGATCCCGTACGGATCGTCTTCAAGCACAAGAGTGGCGTCAGCGGGGAGGATGTGCCAGTCGCCGCGGGCAAGTTCGCCTTCGAGCTGGCCGCCGCCCCAGCCTGCGTAGCCGGAGAACAGGCGAAAGCGAGGACTGTTATCCGGCTCCTGCGGCTTGACCACGGCGTCAAACGAATGCTCGCTGCCGGCCAGAAAGATGCCCGGCGCGATTTCCCGGTCTGTGCCCCCGAGCGCCGCGCAGTTGTGCAGAATGAACAGGGAGTTCGGTTCCACCGGGCCGCCGACGAACACCGGAGCATCGCCCGCGTTCATCACACCGCCGATCGACAGTGCCTTGCGAATCGTCATGGCTGACGGCCGGTTGATCACCAGCCCCATCGCACCCTCCGGGGTGTGTTCCAGCATCAGGACAACAGTGCGAAAGAAATTGGGATCCCGCAGATGCCCGGCAGACATCAGGAACAGTCCCTGCAGGGAATGAAACTCCTCCTCACCCATCAGCGTTCTCCCTGTTGATCCATCTTCACCAGGCACATTGTGATTCCACCCAGGCCGCAGACCCGTCCCGCAGCCAGCCGTCAAGCTGAGCAGGGTCCTTGAGCTGCCGTCCGCGTTCCGTTCGCACGGCCAGAAACGCAGATTTGACTTCGCTGAGTGCCGTCATGTCGCCCCATAACTTTTCATACTGAGACACCGGGAAGACATCTTCCTGCCCATGTCCCCAGCGTTTTTTGACGTCTTTCAGAGTGATGTAGGCCGGGAGTCGTCGAGCGAAGCTGCGGATGGCTTCGTCCACGGTGAGCGGATCATGCAGTCGACTGCGGCTGAGACCGAACAGGCCCAGCAGCCGATCGATGTCGATCCATGTGGTGAGTGTATTGTACCAGGTGAGTGAGAACTCGTCTTCTTCGCGAGGCATTGCGAGTCCTTCGACCAGCCGCAGTCGACCGTCCACTCGCGCTAACCCGCCGCCACGGTCCTCCAGCCGCCGACAGATCACTTCAAACGTCAGATCCGCGCCCGACTCCATGTGCAGCCCCAGACAACCCTCGTCCACCGACGCGCCCAGCGTATCGATATTGTGGAGCATCAGATATCGCAGCTGCGGACGCTCTTCCAGCATCTTCCGCAGCGTGCCGTTTCGCAGCAGATTGGGAATCTCGTACCAGTGACCAACCGGATGCAGACACTGCAGCGGCAGATTATCGGTATAGTCCGTGGCTTCTCCTGCGGTCTGAGCCCACTTCATCAGCGCCGCCCGGATGCTGCTCCGCATTTTTTCCTTCTGCGGATCGAGCACCTGCTGGGCGACCTCCTCCCAGAGAAACTGCAGGTCGCGAAGTGTGGGCACCATTCTCAGGCCAACCGCAGCACCCTTCGATACCCGCAGCTGCCCGGCATATGCACCCGCTGCAGCCGCACGACGCAGCGGAGCATCGGTGAGATAACCGGACGTCACGACGTGCAGCGGAGCGATTCCGAAACGCTGCCCGGCGGCCCGCGTCTTCGCCAGATGAATGTCCAGAAACGAACGCCAGCGTCCGCCCATCCGGCAGAAGGGATTCAGACCCTTCACAACTCCGGCACCCTGAGTCCAGCGGCTGCCGGCACCGGCGGCCAGAGTCACCACCGCCACCTCGCCACGCGAAAGCGCCTCGCGGCCACGCTCCCTCGCCAGCGCAGAAATCTCACGGCGACCTTCAATCACATCGCCCGGCTGCACGTCCTCAATGCGTGTCGATGCGTGCAGACGGTTTTGAGCCATGCTGAGTCGACCGGAGCGCAGGTCCTCCCGCAACTGCTCGTGCGCCGCCGCATCAAAGCCATTTTCCCGGAGCAGTTCTTCCAGACTGCCCGATACCCGCGACTCCCGCTGCTGTGACGGCAGAAGTCGCTGGAGCAGCCCCGCGGCAAGCTGCTCGCCACCAGGTCCCTTCGCCACTGTCCCCACCCGCTGCAGCTCCGTTCGCGTCATCGGACTTAACTGAGCCACCCCGCGGCGCAGCCAGTCAGGGACCAGCAGCGCGTGATAGCCCCGCGGCATACCGTCGACATCACACAGCTCCGCAGTCGTGCCCGAATCATTGATCGCAAAGTCGTAAACCACAGGGTCCATGGCAAATGGCACCGCGTCTTCAAGCCCGCGTTTGATCTCCACCATCTCTGACTGCAGCCAGTCCCGAGCAGCATCCCGGACGGAAGGGTCAAAAATAAAGCCCATGCCCCCGCCAGCCATGCCGCCGAGCATCCAGAAGCCTTCAAACTGACTGCCATACCGAACCCGACAGGCCTCTATCAGACGCTCCGTCCACGCATTGCTGCACCACGGAATAATCGTCTGCAGCGGCTCGCGAAAATTCCGGTCCGTCGCACGCCCCACCGCCGCTATGTCACCAGACTGCAGCGCCGCTGTCATCTCTCCCAGCAACCCAATCGCATCCTGCCGCGCCCGCCACTCCCGCTCACTGCGGAGCAGGTACTTCTCGGTGACCATCTCCAGAATCGGACCAACATTCTGAGCCATGCCACCATGCACCAGCACCAGACTGTCCTGCAGCCGCTGCCGCGCTGCATCACTCACCTCAGACCTCGAAAACACATGATGCTGCGGCATCAGACGGCCACGGCTGATGCCGTACTCCGGATCATCCGGCCCAGCTGCACATCCCTCTATCAGCTTGATCCCTGGCCACAAACCCCCGGAATCCTGCCAGCCACCACCGGATCCACCAAGCCACTCCCCCAGAATCGCTCGAGCAGCCACAATGCGCCGGTCCAGCTCCTCCAGACTGCCCGTGAACGCCGACACCTGACCCGTGGCTCGCATACACAACGCAATCAGCGATCCCAGCAGATTTGTCGAAACAGCCAGCCGCGAACCCTTGGGTATCTCGTTCACACGGCTGCAGATCTCCAGACCCAGGCCCGGTCCCAGCATCCGCGCGAAGACATCCGATATCCGACCCCCACAACCCTCCATCCCCGGCGGAATCAGCCCCGCCGCTATCACCGCAGCCTTCAACAGACCCAGATAGTCCTTCGCGAAATCAAAAACCTCACCGATCTCCTGAATCTCCGCCCGCGCGTCCAAATCGATACTCACCAGCCGCAGGACCGACTCATCAATCACCCGCAAACTGCACTCAATCGGTGGCTCCGGCCGCCCATGCCGACCTCGTACCGCCAAATCGATCGACGCATTAATCACCTTCGCACCTTCCGGGTAGTCCATCCCCAGAAAGAAAATGTCACTCCAGCCACTGTGCGAAAAATCCATCCGCACCGCCGTCCGCTCACGCAACACCGGATACTGACCAGTTGCAGGTAGCACCCGCAACAGCTCAGAACGAACCCGCAGCGGCATGTCCGCCGGATGCCCCGTGCGAAACATCCACTGATTGCCCCGCACCGTCCGCACACTCCGACGCACCTGATCCGCCAACGTCTGAAAGGCCAGCCGATGATAGGCCTCCGCCAACGCACTGCTGAGCGCTGTGGATGGGCCAGCTTCAGACATCCGGTTGAGGAATACATCCAGAGCTTCCGGATAACGCCGGTTCAGCATGTGCTCGTAACCGGAATACGGAATCCGACCCGCCTCATGGCCCGCATCCGTGAGCAGACGCGCAAGCTGAAAACGGTGCAGTGAATAAAGAAAGAAGAGTGCTCGCACTCGCTGATACAGGTTCTCGCAACCCCGACGGAACTCGTCAAGCTCTCTGCATTCCGCGAGCAACGCCGAAATATCCAGCTCCCGACAGACGGACTCCAGACTGCGGTCACGCAAAGAAGGGTCTTCCGATGTCAGCACCCGCAGCAGCTTACTCATGATTGACGACCGCCTCCCGTCGACTGCATCTGACCAGAAGCCAAAAGCTGCACCAGCTCAGCCAGAATCCGCTCCCGATCCACACCACTCAGGCCAAACGCCAGCTGAGCAATCAACAGGCCGTACTTCTCGCTGATATTGTACCGCGATCCCTGAACAGCCAGCGCCAGATAACGCTCTGTGGAAGCGAGTCGATTCAGCGAACTGCTGAGATCGATCCCCGTGTTTGCAGGCGCTGATGCCAGAGCGGAACGGAGAATTGTGATCACCGTCGGAGTGAGCACATGCATGCCGAACAAACACAAGTAATGACCAGACCGCTGACCCGCCACAATCAGCTTCTGCTCGGCTACCGTCGGAGTCGGCTTCTCTACAACAGTGCTCACTTCATACAGCCGCGCTTCATTCGGCACAGGTATGCCACCCACCGTGCCAAAATGCACGATCTCATTCTCACGCGTCGGCTGAATCGCCGACACACTGCAGCCATGCCGCACAGCCGCATCCACCAGCTGCTCAGCACACAAACGATCGCTGCGACTCAAATACAAATGATCAGACACCAAATGCAGAAATGCCTCGCCACCCAAAAAATCAGACGCTCGCAGAATCGCGTCACCATAGCCCCGCGGATTGCTCTGCTCAAAAAACACCAGACGCGATGCATGACCACCCGCCGCAGCAGCATACGAATCCCGCTGACCAGGGCGAATCACCAGAGCAATCTCTTCAACACCGGCGGCAACAACCTCGTCCAGCGTCAGACGCAATGCCGTTCGCACCTCACCCGCCCGATCCACGAGCGTCTGCAATGGCAACGAAGCGTGCTGCGCTCCCGCAGCCGTAATGACCGCCTTACGAATCTTCATCGTAACCCCCGATCCTGAAACCCAGTTCCCCCTTCCATCCGCCGGGAATTATAGCCGATCAGGCAGGATACGGTGGAATGCGGTGGGGAATTGGAACAGCAAACACCCCGGCGGATCAGACTGACCGCCAAAGCCCGAGAAACCGGAATAACCTTCACCGCCGCCAGCAAAAACATTCCAACACAAAATGTAGTGGAAACTTTTGGCCCAAAAACCCCAAAAACACGGCGTTTTTCAACCAAACCGGGGAACTCGTTGCTGGAAAACACCCAGAAACACCACACCGCCAACACATTACCCACCCCCTGAGCGGGTGGGCGGAAGCCCAATGGCCCTGGCTTTTTGGTGTTTCGCCTGCTTTGGAGGACTCGCTCTCCGTTGAAACGCCTCGACCCGATCATGCAAGGCGTGCGGGGATCTCAATCCCGGGTAACAGTCCGTGCCCGCGCGGCCAACACCGCAGCGTGAACTCACCAGGGCGCCACCAGCCGATGAACATCCCAGAACCACGGCCAATAACCCAGGCCGACCGCGCCGATCTTCAACAATCAAAATACAACGCGAACTCGTGCGGGTGCGGACGCTGGCGAATCGCTTCCACATCGGCCGTACGTTTGTGAGCAATCCATTTCTCGATGACATCGCGAGTGAACACTTCGCCCTGCAGCAGGAATTCATGGTCACTCTCGAGCGCCGTGAGGGCGGCTTCGAGCGAGGCTGGGGTGCACTCAAGTCCGGCCCGCTCCTCAGGCTGCAGGTCGTAAAGATCCTTGTCCTGCGGCTTACCAGGAGACAGACGGTTCTGAATTCCGTCCAGCATCGCCATCAGCACCGCGGCCAGTCCAAGGTACGGATTGCAGGCCCCGTCCGGACAGCGAAACTCCAGACGCCGCCTCGACTCCGGCCCCGAATTCGCCGGAATCCGGATCGCAGCTGACCGGTTGCGGTAGCTGTAGCTCAGATTCACCGGAGCATCAAAACCGGGAGTCAGTCGACGATAGCTGTTGGTCGTCGGGCAGCAGAACGCCAGCAAAGCCGCGGCGTGCTTCAGGATGCCACCCATCGCATACATCGCCGTCTCACTCAACCCACCATAGCCGCTGCCACAGAACAAATAACGATCCCCCTGCAACAGCGATAATGCCATATGCAAACCTGATCCGTTGTCGTTCCAGACAGGCTTGGGCATGAACGTCGCCGTCCGACCGTGCCGCTGCGCAGCATTCCGCACCACATACTTCAGCCGCTGCACGTTGTCGCAAATCCGCACCAACGAATCCGGTCGCAATGCCACTTCACACTGCCCACCCGATGAAACCTCGTGATGCTGCCACTCCGTGCGAATCCCACTGTCCTCCAATAACAGCATGATCTCCGTCCGCAAGTCCTGAAAGCGGTCCGCCGGAGGCATCGCCAGATATCCTTCACGGTGCCGAATCGAATGCCCGCCACCCCGGACCGCCGCACCCCTGTTCCACTGCCCCTCTTCACTGTCCAGATAATAAAAACCGTGCTGCTCACCCTGGTCAAATCGCACACTGTCAAACACAAAAAACTCAGCCTCCACCGACACCATCAAACGATCCGCGATCCCCGTCGTCTGCAGCCACTGCTCCGCCTTCCGCGCAATACTCCGCGGGTCCCGCGGATACGTCTGATGTGTCACCGGATCGCGCACGTTGCAAAGCAACGCCACCGTCGACTTCATGAAAGGATCCACAAAACACGTCTGCGACTCAGGCACCACCAGCATGTCACTCTCGTGGATCGCCTGCCAGCCACGCATCGATGAACCGTCGAATGCAAAACCCTGCTCAAAACTCTCCTCCGATAACTGACCAGCAGGTATCGTGAAATGCCGCAGCGTCCCACAAAAATCCGTAAACCGCAGGTCAATCGCCTGAATCTCCCGCTGACGACACAACGCCAGCACCTCACGAGGCGATAACTGACTCTCCGACATGCACACGCTCCACAACGTTCACCGCAAACACACCCACGCCACAACACAACACCACCCAACGCAAACACGCCACACGGCGACTCAACCACTCACCCACAGCAAAACACACGCCAGGAAACAAAACTCCAAACTCAACTGAATACTGTTCATTTGTACACGTTTAGTCATGAACTCCTGCTGAACTGCCAACTGCACTGCTGATGCATTCTCCATAAAAGCCATTCCAAGTGCGAGTGACAGACGGCGGAAATGTCGGCCAGCACAAACAAACCCAGACAAACGCCGCCGGAGTGCGTAACCAATGAACAAAAGTGCCTGCAAATTAGGCAGACTAAGGAACAGTCCTTCCACCTTGATCAGTGCTGAAATCGAACAGGCTCGAACCGCTTCCGCTGCCCTGGCTGAAATCGCCCGCCCGCCACCGAAGCCAGACCGCTGCGAGTCCGGACCGGGCTGATGCCGTCAGGCGGTTTGATCCTCAACGTCATCCGACCAGCGCCCGCAAACAAACGGTCCGCAGCCACCGCCAACCGGACGACCCCTGAGTTGTCAAAGCGGCCGCCGAAAGTCACACTCATGGACCTCCGCTGTCCCCCTGTTTCCCTGCCGGTCTCACTGCCATGCCTCGTCCGCTCCTGCTGATTTGCCCTTTTATCTGCCTGCTCGCTGCCGCTCCCGCCTGCACAGCCGCATCGCCCCTGCTCCAGGCCACCGACGATTTCCCGGCGGCATTCAACACGGACCCGCCGGACTCACATCCCCCGACCCCCGCCGAGATGCTGCCCCTGATCGAAGTCCCCGAAGGCTTCACGGTCACTCTGTTCGCCGGCGAACCGGACGTGCAGCAGCCCATCAACATGGAGTTTGACGACCGCGGACGGCTCTGGGTGGCCGAAAACTACACCTACAGCGGGGGCCCCTACGAAACAAAGCTCCGCGACCGCATCGTGATCCTGCACGACACTGACGGTGACGGCCGCCATGACACCCGGAAAGTCTTCTGGGACAAAGGCTTTATGCTCACCAGTCTCACCTGGGGCTTCGGCGGCGTCTGGATCCTCAACGACGCCACCCTCTCCTTCATCCCGGACCGCAATGGCGATGACATCCCCGACAGCGAACCCGTCGTGCTCCTCGATGGCTGGAGCCGTGACTGCGGTCACAATTTTGTCAGCGGCCTGATGTGGGGACCGGACGGCTGGCTCTACGGTCGCCACGGCATCGTCGACACCTCGTACCCCGGAACTCCCGGCACACCCCGCGAACAACGCGTGTTCCTCAACTGCGGCATCTGGCGGTTCCATCCCATCCGCCACGTCGTGGAAGTAGTCTGCAACGGCACCACCAACCCGTGGGGCCTCGACTATAACGCTGACAATCAGTTCTTCATGACCAATAACGTGCAGGGGCATCTGTGGCATGTCATCCCGGGTGCCCGCTATCAGCGCATGTACGGCCGCGACTTCAATCCGCATGCCTACGAGCTGATGGACATGACGGCCGACCACTATCACTGGGACACAAAGCTCAAGTGGACCGACAGCCGCGACGGCAGGGCCAACGATCTTGGCGGCGGACACTCCCACGTCGGTGGACTCATCTATCACGGTGAAAACTTCCCGGCCGAATACCGCGGAAAGATCTTCATGTGCAACACTCACGGCCGACGCATCAATGTCAATCGGCTCGACCGCGAGGGCAGTGGCTACGTGGGTCGCCGTGAACCGGACTTCATGCTGGTAAAGACCCCGTGGTTCCGCGGAGTGGATCTGAAGATGGGCCCCGAAGGCGCGATCTACGTGTCTGACTGGTCCGACAACGGCGAATGCCATGATCACGACGGTATTCACCGCACCAGCGGCCGCATCTATCGCATCGCCTTTGGGAGCCCGGCAAAGGTCGACGTCGCAGCCCAGCGAAGCTCCACCAGCACTCCGCGACCAGGCTGGTTCGCCCGCCGCGACATCCGCTGGATCCAGGAACAAACTCAAGCGTCAGCCTTCACCGCATTCCCCGCACTCGACAACACGTCACTCTCTGTGCAGACCCTCGGCTGGCTCGAAGCCGTCGATCAACTCAGCACCGAGCGTCTCGAAGCAGCACTTCAGTCCGCCGACCCGCTGACCCGCGCCGCCGCCATACAACTCGCCGCCGCCGCACCCAACGACCGACCACAACTGCAAAGCCGACTGACAACCCTCGCTGCCACCAGCCAGCCCCCCAATGTGCTCCTCGCGCTCGTCTCCGCACTGCAGAAACTGGAACCCGAACCGCGACAGCAACTCGCCCTCGCACTGCTGGCAAATCCAGCCAACGCAGCCACTATTCATACCGAAAATCAGCTCACCCTGATGACCTGGTACGGCATCGAACCGCTCGCCGCCCATCCACAACTGCTGCCACTGCTCAACACCATCCCCAAACTCCAGCGGTTCGCCGTTCGCCGACTGGCCCACCAGCTGGCCGCCGGCGAATCAGACTCAGCTGCCGCTGCCCTCGCACTGATCGCTGCTCAGGCCCGCGGCAACGCTGATGAACAATCCCGAGCCGCTGAACTGCTCGCAGCCTTCCGCACCGGACTCGCCGGACTCGCCCGCATCGCCGCACCGCAGAACTGGCCGGACGTCGATCGAACACTCCGCGCTGCCGGCAACCCCGATATCACCCGCGCCGCTGATGCACTTGCGGCCCTGTTCGGGGATGGCACCGCTCTGACCGACCTCCGCACACTGGCCGCCGACTCCACCGCTGATCCGCTCGCCCGCCAGCAGGCCATTCAAGCGCTCGCACAGGCCAAAGATACCGAATCCGTGCCCATCCTGATTCGCCTGCTGAATGACCGCGCTGCCTATGACGCCGCCATCAGTGCATTGGCCGCCTTCGACAGCCCCGAAATTGCCACCGAACTGGTGCAGCGGCTCCCGGGCTTCAAGGACGGCAATCGCAGTCTGGCCATCGACACCCTCTCCAGCCGCAAAGCGTGGGCTCAACAACTCATCGCCGCCATCGAAGCCAACCGCATCCCAGCCCGCGAACTCACTGCAGCCCAGGTGCGGCAACTCCTCGCCTTTGATGACCCACACATCCGAGAAGTGCTCGAAGACCGCTGGGGCGTCGTTCAGGAAACCCCCGAAGCTCGCCTCGCCGCCGTCGAAAAATGGCGCAGCCTGCTGACACCCGAAAAACTCGCCACCGCCAGCATCGAACAGGGCGCCGAACTCTTCAAACAGTCCTGCGCCTCCTGCCACAAACTCTACGGCGAAGGCAAAAATATCGGACCGGATCTCACCGGCGCCAACCGCAGCAACCTCGAATACCTGCTGCTCAACCTCATCGATCCCAGCTCTGTCGTACCCAAACAATTCACCACCTCCGTCATCGTCCTGAATGACGGACGTGTACTCACCGGTGTGATCGTGTCAAAAACCGAGCAAACTCTGGTGGTGCAAACCGACCGCGAACAGATCACTGTTGCCCGCAGTGATGTCGAGCAAACTCGGGATACCGGAAAATCCCTGATGCCCGATGGAATGCTCGATAAACTCACCCCGGACCAGGTTCGTGATCTGTTCGGATTTATGATGCTGCGGAGATGATTCAGTCCCGAAAAAACACACCGGATATTCCTGCCGCCTGGCCTGCTGAAACCATGGCTGTTTTCTCTGCGTTTCTCTGTGAAACTCTGTGTGCTTTGTGGTTGAAAGCAAGCCCCCCAGCCCGGCACCACTCTTTTCCGGAAAGTCAAAGCCCCTGAGCCCACTCCCCATGTTCCAGCGGTCTCGGCTGCGGCTGGCAGCCATCCTCTTAATTGTCGTCTGTCTGCGCCAAACGCCCGGCCCCGTCAACTCCGCCGCTGCTGCCGACCCGCCCGCCGGTCCGCTCCATGCATGGTACCGTGACGGCGGACTGGAAGCTTCCGGTGCTGATGTAACGGCCTGGAAATCAGCAGCGGGTGACAATCCATCACGGTCGCTCAACCGCGTTTTCGGTCGACCGCAGCTCGTCAAAGTCAAAGCCGCCTTTGGAGCAGCCGAAGTCGTGCGTTTCAACGGCGCCGCTGCACTCTGGCAGGCCGTCGGCTCCTGGGGCACGCTCAGCAATGCCCGCACCGTAGTGCTGATGGCGAAACTCCCACGCACACGGTCCGGAGTGCTCTTCGACGGGAGCACTCGCGCAGGTTCGCTGCCCGTTCGCTGGGATCAGGGACACTTCACCAGCCCCGCTGTGCCAACTGCCGAGTCAGCGATCGACCCTGAGCCAGCCGACGGCGCGTGGCAGGCCTCAGCCTTCGTGTTCCCCGCCGAAAGTCCCCCGCTGGGCGGGCTGATCATTGGGGCCAATGTCGCAACCCGCGATGGACTCGCCTGTGACGTCGCGGAAGTCCTCGTCTACCCCAGAGCCCTGTCTCCCGAAGAATGCCGCAAAGCCGTCAGCTGGCTCTCAGACAAATGGGGACAGCCACAGGACCTGCCCGCCACCGAACAACCGCAGCGTCTGCAGCTGCCGGATGATCCCCGCCTGTTTCGCACCATCCTCAAACGTCGCGGCGACAACGGTGTCGACACGTGGCGAATTCCGGGACTGGCTGCTACTCCTCGGGGAACACTCATCGCAGTCTTCGACGCCCGCAACAAAAATGGCGGGGACCTGCCCGGAGATATTGATGTTGCCATGCTGCGCTCCACCGACGCCGGGGAAACGTGGAGTCCACTGCAGCGAATCATGGACTTCGATGCCGCTGTGCCCGGATCGCAGGGGAACGGTGTCGGTGATCCCGCGGTGCTTGTGGACCAGCGTTCCGGCCGCATCCTCGCAGCCGCACTCTGGTCAAAAGGCCCGCGCGCATGGAACGGAAGCGGCCCCGGAATGACTCCCGATGAAACCGGCCAGCTGATGCTTGTACACAGCGATGACGACGGGCTCACATGGTCGCAGCCCGTCAGCATCACGCCGCAGATCAAACAGCCCGACTGGAAACTGTGCTTCAATGGACCAGGAAACGGCATTCAGCTGCAGGATGGCACACTGGTCTTTTCAGCTCAGTACCGCGATCCCCAGGGCAAACCGCATTCCTGCTTCATCGCCAGCCACGACGGTGGTGACAGCTGGAAGATTTCACCGGCGGCGATTCCCAACGGGATCCCGACAAGCGAAAGCGCGATCGCTGAACTGGCAGACGGAGCTCTGCTGCTGTCGATGCGCAACGAGTCGCGTTCGGGGCAACGCGCATGGGCGAGGTGGGATTGGCAGGAAAATCTATGGGATGGAAAGTGGAGCGAATCGTGGCTGGATCTGCCGGATCCCACCTGCATGGCCAGCCTGATCCGACATCCACACGGAGAACTGATCTTCTCCAATCCGGCGGATTCACAGCACAGAAAAAAACTCACCATCCGCTCCAGCAGCGACGGCGGACGCACATGGAGCCGCGGAAGGCTGCTGGACCCCGCCGGAGCCATGTATTCATGCCTGACAACACTCCCGGACGGTCGCATCGGACTGCTCTACGAAAGCGCGGAAGCAGAAGGCCTCGTGTTTGTACGTTTTCCGCTCGACTGGGTGCTGGAAGGTGCCAGTCGGCCAACAGTCGCCGAAGGACGACTCCAGACCACTGGCAAGTTCGGCTGGTGGCTCGGACGGCACGAACAGAAACTGCAGGAAACGCGGCAGGGTGGTGTTCAGCTGGCCTTTCTGGGCGATTCAATCACGCAGGGCTGGGAAACAACCGGCAAAGCAGCCTGGGAACGACACTTCGGCGGGAAACGAGCCGTGAATTATGGCTTCGGAGGGGATTCCACACAGCACGTCCTGTGGCGATTGCAGCATGGCGAATTCGACGGCCTGACACCCGACACGATCGTCCTCCTGATCGGCACCAACAACGTGCGACACGGTGACTTCACTGCACCGGAAATCGCCGACGGCATCGCCGAAATCCTGCGAGTCCTCGGCGAGAAATGCCCGCATTCACGCATCCTCCTGCTGGGCCTGCTTCCACGCGGCGCCGAGCCCACGGATCCCCTGAGGCTCAAATGCGAAGCCGTCAACGCACTCCTGCCAGCACTCGCCGACGGCAGACGCGTCGATTACCTCAACGTCAACTCAGCACTTCTCGACAGGAGCGGCCACCTGTCAGAAAAAATCGCTCCGGATTTGCTGCATTTGAGCGCCGAAGGCTATGACCGACTGGGGCAGGCCATCGCTGAACAGCTGAAGTAGATCACCGGGCGATTGTGCGAATGCCCCACGCTCCTCGAACATTGCCCTCACGCTCCCCCCGGCGGCTCATCCGTTCATCGTCGCATTTGCAAATCCCCCTGAGCGGGCGGGCGGAAGCCCCCGGTTG
>JBEAUF010000010.1:0-9941 GCA_041161565.1 Planctomycetota bacterium
CACCTGCACCCGCCGACAAACCCGGCAATGACTCCCCTCCCAACCCCTTCCAGCTCATCAGCACCACCATCAACACCGGCTCAGAAAAAACGATCGTCTGGGACTGGAAAGACCCCGGGGATTCCAAGCCGCCCGACACACTGCCCCTGCTGCTCTCCGGCTCCGATCCACAACTGCAGATCATCCCCTGGGCGCCCTTCAACAAGCACCTCGCTGAATCCTCAGCGTCCAACAGTATTCAAATCGTGATTGAGTCCAATTCAGAACAACCGGGCACGTGGGATGTAAACGCAACAAACGGACAGAAACCTCTGCCGGTTGGCCAAATTCATTTGAAACCCGCCGACAGGATCACCATACCAGCTGCCACTCACGTCCTCGAATTCCAATGGACCGCGACACTGGATCCGGACATCACAACAATTGCTCGCTGGTGTCCCCTGGAACTGAAGGCCGAAGGCACAGACGTGTTCTGCGTCGTACGATCAGCGGAGGTCCTCACACCATACTCAACCACCAGCTTCCTTGCCGGGAACTATGCTGAAGCCATCGCTCTGGATCATGATCGGTTTCGAGCCATCGGAACCGGCGATCTCAGCAACCAGCAGCTGGGTATTGAAATCCAGCGCAGCGATCTCCCCGAACAGCGATGGGAAACCCGTGCCAACGGTAAACCGCTGCAGATCCCCGTCGCACCGGACGGGACTCTGCAGACGGCCCCCGTGCCTGCGGACAATCGACCGGCTGTGGCCGTCGAAATCCGCCTGCAGCCACCCTCCCGCAACAAAGGTGAAGCAGTTTCGCTCCAGATTAAGTGCGGAGTGAATGCCACGATTCCCCGTATCGGCCTCGAGCGGGCCGCCGAAAATTCCCGCGGCGATGCCCACCCCGAACTCTTCACAAATCTGCTGAAACGCAAACCCCAGCAGCTCTTCTCCGCCGACACTCTCCAGCTGGCGTTGACTCAAATCCACGATTTTTCTGACGTGGTCGCGCTGCCCGTCAGCCTTGATCTCCCCCCCGACGACCTCTACCGGCAACTTAACACCGACGTCGGCAAACATTACCGGGATGCCGCTATTGTCTGCAGCACCCTGTCCGACAAAAAGCTGCCCGCTCTGATTGAGGACCTCCAGACTTACAAAAGCAGCATCGAGAAGAACCTCGACGCCGTCACATCCTCGCAGAAAGCTGAACCAGAGAAACAGCAGCAGCAGGACCGACTCAAAAAAGAACTCGCCCAAACCACCGACGCCATCAAAGCCGCCGAGCTGCTCGTCAGCGCACTCTCCGCCCAGCACACCTGGTTCAGCGACAACCGCGAACCGCACCTGCAACAGCTCCGGAAACAAATCATCGGCCTCCGTTCCACCAGTCTGCGAATCGTCTTTTTCGCCGACTTCCCCGACCCCCAGGCACCGCCCAACAGCCAACGCGGTCGCGTGCGTCTGATGGAAGTTAGCGTGTCCGACGCCCCGGAGGTCACACCATGACACTTCACGAAATTCGCACGCTCCTGCGTTCCATCGAATCCATCCTGCTGCGTCCCACCGCCGCATCCGAAGCCGAACTCATCGGACTGGCCGAACAGCATGAAGCCATCGTCGACCACGTCTCCGCCCGCCTCGAACAGGTCGACAATCTGCTCCAGAAAGGACTCCGCACCGAAGCCATCGAACTGGCCGAACGCGACCCCAACCTCAACGATCTGATCACGCTCCTCGACTTCCCGGAACTCATTGCCTGGAACGAGCTCTTGCTGCAGCATGGCATTCAGCCGGTGCAGGGCATTCCCGTTGAAGCCGCCGCGGAGCTCAATGATGCCTACCACGCTGCCGGGTCCATCGAACGGGTGCTGCAGCATTACCGCACGGTGTCACTGCTCAAAGCCCCCCTTGACCGCCGCATCGCAGTGCTCCGACAACTGGCCCTGAAGGACCCCGCCAACACCATCTGGCAGGCCGATCTGAAGCTCTTCGAAAAGCATCGACTCCGCGAACTTCGTCAGGAGATTGACAAAGCCGCTGCCGCCGCAGACCTTACGGCTCTGGCTGCACTGGACACCGAACTCACCAGTGACACATGGACCACAGAAGTCCCCGCAGCGCTCCGTGAACACGCGCGCACCACCCACGACAGCCTCCGTCGCCGCCAGGCCCGCGAAGAACTGAAAACGCTCAGCCACCAGCTCTCCGATGCCTATTCCGCCTTCGATCGCCCGGCCGCGGAGCAGCTGGAGAAACGCCTGCTGGTGCTGCAGTCCATCCTCGGCATTGCCCCCGGGCATGCTCTGCTGGACATCGCCGCACCCGCACTCGCATGGCTCGATGATGAACGCCGCAGAGAACAGGCGGAACAGGAACACATCAACGCCGTTCAGGAACTCGAATCACAGCTCGACGGCCGCACCACCCTCGAAACCCTCGAACGGCTCTACCACCAGGCCACCCGCGGCGGACACCTGCTCCCAACCGCCCTCCAGGGCCGGCTCGTCGAACGCCGCGATCAGCTGCTCCGCGATCTCCGCTGGAAAAGAACGCTGACTGCCACCGCAGTGGTCCTCTCCCTGCTGCTCCTCGCTGCCGGTGTTGCCTGGATGATCCGCATTTCCAGTTTCAACCGCACAGTCACCCGTCACGCCGAACAACTCCAACAGCTGCTCACAGCCGCTGCCGCCTCCGGAGAACTCGCACCCACCGAGTCCTACATCAACGACCTCCGCACCAGCAGCCCTGAACTACTGCAAACCCCCCAACTGCGTGCTCGCATTTCCGAATTCGAAGCCCTGCTCGCCAGCGAACGCGGCCGTCAGCAGCGTCTGCAGCAGCTGGGTCAGTCCATCACCGACATTGTGGACGGACAACCCGACCTGCAGCAGCTGGCTTCGGCCGAAACCACTGCTGAAGCAATCCGCGGTCTGCTGCGATCCGAATCCGAACGCGCAGAACACGCCCGCCTGCTGCGGCTCATCAGCGCCCGTCGCACGGCCATCCAAACCGCTCTGGATGATGCTTTCAATGCCGAACTCCAGCGTCTGTCCACAGCAGTCGAACAATTGCCCACCGACAGCCTCCCCGAATACGACAACGCCATCTCCGCCCTGACAGCACTCAATAACCGTCCCGAAGTCTCCCCAAACCTCAAAGCACTCTCCAACACGCTCCTGCAAAAAGTCCAGGGTGATCGCCGGCTTGCCGCAGAAGCGCTCAAGACGGCCGCCGATCTGCAGCGGATCACAGACGCAGTCGGACGAACTCAGGCCTTCGAACAGGCGCTGACTCAGTTCATCCGCGATGACCCGGGCCGGGATCGTTCAGCCGCTTTTCAAAAACTCCTGCAGGAAGAGCTCCCTGTCTGGCAGGCCGCCGAACTCTGGAAACCATTGCGTCAGAGTCTGCTGCAGGCCGACCTGCGACGACTCGGCAGCGTCGAAGCTGAACAGCTCGTCAAACGCAGCACGGATTACCAGAAACAATTCGGTCCGCTCAGCGACGAACTGCAGCAGTCCCTGCTGCTGCGGGCACTCAAAAAAATCGATGCCCGTGACGCAGCCGGTCGCTCCTTCCGTGATCGCGTGCTCACCATTTTCTCCAGCCCGCTCATCGGTCGCACATACCTCGTGGAGACCCAGGGACGCGGCAATTACTTCTGTGCCCGACCGCCACTCGTGAACAGCACCTCCACAGTCACCGTGGAATACTTTATCAGCACCAGCGGAACGCAGACAAAAACCACTAACCTCCGCTACACCGATGTGCCGGCCGCCGCCATAAAAACCACGCCCGAAGCATGGCTTTCACCGCAATCCACGCTGTTCAGCACCGTCGAAGACAAACTGCCCGACTGGCAGCAGCTCAGCTTTGAAACGGCCGTCGCTGCCCTGATCCGTGAAATCCTCGCCGCCGACAGGATCGACCCCATCCTTCGCTTCTTCCTGCTCGAAGACGCCTTGCGACTCGGCACCGACGGCAGCGAATTCATCCAGCAGCGCTGCAAAACAGCCCAGGATCAACTGGCTGCTGCTCAGATCTCACGCCTCGTCAACTGGGCCGCCCCGGAAGACTCCCGCGCAGAAAATACACGGTTCGCTGCCCGCCGCGAACTGGACCGCCTCGGCCCGGAACTCGCAGCGTCCATCGCCGCCGCAGAGGCTGATGCGGCACAACCCGCCACAGCCGGATTGCCCCCCGAACTCTTCTGGATCGGCTGGCTGCATCGCAATGCCGCCGGTGAATGGATCGTATCCCTGCGTGCATCACAAAATCCCGCCGTCCAGCGCGGTGGACGATTGTTTATCTTTCCCCGCGCAGCCAACCAGCAGCCCCGCACCGTGATCCTCGGCCGACTGGAACCCACCGACGTGCTCGCGAAAAAAGTGGAAGTCCCCCCCGAACTCCTCCAGGAAGGCCGCCCGGTGTTCCTCGAACTGTCAGCGGAGTCTGCCAATGAGTGATGTCTGGTATGTGCGTGTGCGGGGAGAAGTTCGCGGGCCAATGCCCCACGAAGAACTGCTGTCACAGATCCGAAAAAAACGACTCGGCCGTCACCACGAAGTCTCCCGCGACGCCCTGCAGTGGCAACGTGCCGGCGAACTGCGGGAACTCTTCGAACCCGTCGTCTCCGTGTTGCAGCCCGCAGCCACGGCCGCTGTACCTGCCGCTACAGCAACCGCCAACAGTGACACGCGACACGAGCCCTCCTCAGCCGCTCCTATGACCGCATCCTCGCGGGAAATGACCTGGTTTTACGCTAAGGGCGGTAGCCGCAACGGCCCCATCGCTGAATCCGAACTGCGTGCACTGATTGCAGCCGGCCAGCTGGCCCCAACAGACCTTGTCTGGAACGAGCAGCTGGAAACGTGGACCCCGCTGCAGCAGGTTCCTGGATTTGCCCCCACTTCTTCAGCACAGCCGCTGATCATGCCTCGCGAGAATTCCTCCATGCCCTCCCTGTCGCCCACCCCGCCACTGCTCACCAGCAGCCTCTTCGCTGTACTCTTCGCCTGCATCAGTCTGCTGGCCATTCCGCTGATCTTTCTGCTTTCAGCTGTCATTTCCGGAAATCCGGCATTGAACAACGCGATGGGGGCCCCGATCGGCAGCGCCACCGCAGGAATGCTGGAAGTGCTGATCACCGCAGCCATTTTCGGAGCGATGCCACTGTTCGCCGCTGCCGCCGGCGTCTTTGTGGGGCATTACTCCCTGAAAATCCACAAACACAGTCCCGGATCTCATGCAGGATCCGGGTATGCACTCACGGCGCTCGTCCTGTGCTACGCGATTCTTGCCATTACACTCCTCGTACTCATCGTCTGTGTGATTGTGGCCGGCGTGAAGTCGGCCTGAAGGCCCGTCCCGGGAATTGAGCACCTGCCATGTCACAACCTTCGTTTTCACAACTGCAAAGTCCCCGGTTCGTTATCGCCTGGGGCAGCGAGGACATCGAACAGCGCCTGTTCTTCCGCGGTGGTCGCTTCACCAGCGTCAACACCATCCTCTCATTTCTGCTCGCCAGCCTGCTCACAGCCACCTTTTTTCTGCTCATCCTCCCGTTCCCCAAATTCTGGTTCCATCAGAAGTTCATCGGCCAGGGAATCATTCCTCCCGCAATCGCCTTCTTCACCGCCTGGTGTCTGGCAATCCTGTTCGTCAAATGGCGCAAGCTCGCTCTGCAACGCCGCTGCCTGCAACTCAGCGTTGTCCCCGACGAACCCGACTTTGTGCTCTCACCATTGAATGCCAATCGCGTGCTGCAGCGCATGGCTGAACTCGTGGATGATCCACGCCAGTTCGTGCTCTTCGACCGCATCTCCATCGCACTCTGCAATCTGCAGAACATGGGCCGCGTCTCCGATGTGGATGAAATCCTGCGGAACCAGGGCGAAGCCAGCGAAGCAGTCTCCGAATCATCCTATGTGCTGATCAGCGGCTTTCTCTGGGCCATCCCGATCCTCGGCTTCATCGGCACCGTACTCGGACTGTCAATTGCCATTGGGGAGTTTGGCACCGTGATGAGCGCTTCCGGACGCGCCGATGCGCTGCTCCCGGCACTCCGCGAAGTCACCGGCGGACTGGGCCTCGCCTTTGACACCACCCTCGAAGCACTCGTCGCCGCACTCTTTATCCAGCTTTGCGTCAGCTTCCTGCGGAAATCCGAACAGGAATTTCTTGACAACTGCTCAGAGTACTGCACGCGGCAGATCGTCAATCGCCTCCGGCTGCTCCCGTTTCACTCCGGCGAGAATCAGCCATGAAACCACAGCTCTGGTATTACCAGTCCAATGCCGCCGAACTGGGGCCCGTCACCGCAGATGAACTGCTGTTTCTGGCTCGGTCCGGCCGAATTGCACACCAGACCATCGTGCGCCCCGACGGCAGTCAGACGGGACAGCCCTTTGCAGCAGCCTTCCCGACCGCTGCCGCCGACAGCTCCCGACCCCACACACGTCCATCCCGCTCCACCAGACCCCGCGAATCCGCCGCAGCCACTGACCAGAAATCAGCCGCCACGGCTGCCCCCGCAACTGCACCCCGGCCACCCAGCCTCCCGCCACCGCTCAAACCCACCACTGCCAGCTCGCGGACCCCCGTCATCGCGGTCACTGCCACCGCACTTGCCCTGCTGCTGCTGGTTGTCTGTCTCTGGTGGTTCCTGCCCCGGACACCTCCTGGCATGGCTGACGCCCAGTCAGGCCCCGGTGCAGCCGCGGCCGGTACACAACAATCGGCAGACGATTCCAGCTCCACCGCCGCAGACACGCTCGCGTCAGACACCGCAGCAGACACTGCAGCTGCTGCTGAAACAGCCACACAGCCCCCCGCCGCATCCGCCGCCGCATCCGCCGCCGCGACCGCCAACGCAGACACCAGCACAGGCAACTCCACCGCCACGGCTGGCACCACCGAGGCGGCTGACAACACAGCCTCTGCGGATGCCTCACTGGCAAACTCAGAACCCACATCACCACCCGGCGATTTTGGGACTGCCAGCGGCCAGCCGGCTGCGGGCGATCAGCCGCCCGAACCTGCTGACGGCCTGCTGGTGGGTTCCCAGGGCGACGAGCGATTTGCGATTTCCGCTCCCGGGGAAACCACATTCTTCGGTCTGCGAGGACAGGGCCGACGATTTTCGTGGGTCGTGGACTGTTCGGGCAGCATGCAGGGACCGCCACTGGAGCGTGCTCGTCAGGAGCTGCTCAATTCCCTGCGCAAACTCCCGCAGGGACTCGAATTCCAGGTGATCTTTTTCGACGACCTGCCCTCGAGTTTTCCTTCGAGCGGGTTTGCTCAGAAGGATCCACAGACGCTGGCCGAGGCCGAAGAGTTCATTGCCGGGATCCAGGGCGGCGGCGGCACGAACGTGATGCAGGGCATGCGGCAGATGTTTTCCCAGCGCAGCAAACCCGACACGGCATTCCTCCTCACGGATGGAGAATTTGACCCATCCACTCCCGAGTTTATCCGGAGCCGCAATCGCGGCGGCAAAGTCAGAATCAACACGGTCGCCTTTGTGAATCGCGACGGTGAACCGCTCCTGCGACAAATTGCCCGTGAAAACCGCGGGGATTTCCGTTTTGTGCCATAGGTGGTGAAGTGGGACGTCGACGCCGTTCAGCCATGGCGAAGTTTTCGCTGTTTTCCTTTCAGGACATCATCACGTGCCTGATGGGCATCATGCTGCTGCTGACACTCCTGATCGCCATGCAGATCACCGACCAGCCGTCGCGATCGGCGGATCAGGCCGCCGACCGCCAGCACCAGCTGCAAACGATCGTCTCGGATCTGCAGCGGGATATCGCCCAGCTGGAACAGCAAACTCAGGCCAACCGCCAGCTGCTGTCCTCCGGTGCCCTCGCCGACAAAGACCTGCTGACCGCTCGACACCAGCAGGCAGTGGCCGCGGAACAGGCCGCGGCCGCGGAACTGCAGCGGCTGCGTTCCGAATCCTCCACTGCCGCTCGCAGCCTTGACACCGTCAGCACAGCAGCCGCCCGCCAGCAGGCTGACTCCGAACAGGAACAGCAGCGGCTGATCGCCGAACTGGCCGCGATGAAGTCCAGACTGCAGCAGCTCAGCGATGGCACCCGGGTGGTCTACAGCCAGCACAGCGGAACGGCGGAAACCTGCTGGATCGTCGAAGTCACCGATGACCGCAGCATTCAGGCGGCACCCCTCGGCCGCAGCCAGAAACCCCTGGCACTCGGTGGCATCCCGGAAACCCTCCGCTGGATCCGCACAGAGCACGGTCGCGGCGCAGAGTTCCTGATTCTGCTGAAGCCCGCCGCGGTGGAAGCCGCAGACCTGCTCCCCGGAACACTGCGGGAAGAACAGATCCCACACGGCTATGACCTGCTGGGCCAGGACCAGACAGCTCTGGATCCCGAACGGGGAGCGGTCGGCCTATGACGCGGCGGTCCCACATTTCCCCCGACGACAGTCTCGAACTGCTCCTCGATACCATCTGCAACACGTTTGCCACGGTGATCTTTATCTCCATGCTGGCGTCCCTGCTCGCACAAAATTCCGCACCTGAAGCCATGAGTACCAACGAGGCCGCTGCAGCCTCAAGCGCCATCACGCAGCTGGAACTCGACGCAGAACAACTCGAATCCCGCCGCACCACGCTCGAACGCGAACTGACCCAACAATCCGAAATGCTCGGCCGCTTCGCCAGCAGCGAAACACTGGAGCTGGCAGCCGCCGTGCAGCAGTCCATGCAACAGCACACCCAACTGATTGCCGAAAGTCAGGCGGCCACCGAATCGCTGCTGCAGACCGAACAGCAACAACTCAAACTGGAACAATCCCTCGCCCGACTTCGCGAAGAGCTGCGTCGACAGCAAAACGAACACGCCACCGCAGCCAGAAAGCTCAGAGAACAGGAAACCCGCCAGGGCCGCGAAGCCGTCATCCGTCGCGTCCACGAAACCGACAAGTTCCCCCTGACCTACGCGCTCGATAACGGACGTCTGTATTCCGTCCACACCAGCTCCGGACCTGGTTTCGACCTCAGCGACATCACCATCAACCGCACAGACTGCATCGTGACGGAACGCAACGGCCGCACCGAAATCACCATGAACCCCACAGCCGGACTGCCCATTCGCGACAACGCCAATGCCAGCCCGCAGGCCAAACAGCGTTTCCGCAGCGTCAGTTCCCAATGCGTCGTCCGCCTCTTCGTCGCCCGCGATTCGTTCACGGAATTCCACGCCGTCAGAGAAGCGCTCAGAGAACTGCAGCTGGAATATTCTCTGCAGATCACACCCAGCGAAGACGTTGAACTGTTCCTGTCCGAAAAAGTTCAGGACCGGACCTTCGTGCAGTAAAGCACCGCTCGATCGAAACAAAGGATCGCATTCACCAGCGTAAGGCCACCCCCTGAGCGGACGGGCGGAAGCCCCCGGTTACGCCTCCGCACCCTGGTGCGCACCCCTGCCCGCACCTGAGCGGACGGGCGGAAGCCCCCGGTTACGCCTTCGCACCCTGGTGCGCACCCCTGCCACGCCCCTGAGCGGACGGGCGGAAGCCCCCGGTTACGCCTTCGCACCCTGGTGCGCACCCCTGCCCGCACCTGAGCGGACGGGCGGAAGCCCCCAGTTACGCCTTCGCACCCTGGTGCGCACCCCTGCCGCCCCCTGAGCGGACGGGCGGAAGCCCCGGTTGTGATTCGCACCCTCGTGCGCACGCCTGCCCGCGGCGGCAGCAGCGCGTTGCCAGGGCTCTTTACCCGCGGGCTGCCGCCTAATGGCCTTGGCTTTCTGGCACGACGCATTGTCGGGAGGGCGAAGCTGGGATGGTGAAACGATGTAAACAAGGGTGAATTGGGAGGTTTCAGTTCCGCCTGCCAGTTGAAATCCCACGGCCGGATCGAGTCACGAAAACGCAGTGTGGCGTGCGGCCGATGTCAATCGGCCGGTGCGGCCCTGGTGAGCTCCGGCT
>JBEAUF010000190.1:0-32699 GCA_041161565.1 Planctomycetota bacterium
TAACCGGGGGCTTCCGCCCGACCGCTCAGGCGCGGCCAGGGTTGCGCACCAGGGTGCGAGGGCGTAACCGGGGGCTTCCGCCCGACCGCTCGGGCGCGGGAAGGGGTGCGCACCAGGGTGCGAAGGCGTGACCGGGGGCTTCCGCCCGACTGCTCAGGGGTGGGGAAACGCGCTGAGTCGGCCGGTAGTCTGTGGTGTGGAGACTATTCAGGTGCGAGGTTCGTTGGAAACGCGAGTGCCGATGCGTTCCCCGGAGACGGCGCGGAGGATGTTGCCGACTTTTTTGTAGTTGAACACGAGGATGTCGATGTTGTGTTCCATGCAGTGATGCATGGCCTGGGCATCCATCACCTGGAGGTTTTGGGAGAGGACATCGCGGAAGGAGATTTCTGAGTAGCGGATGGCGTGTGGGTTGCGGAGTGGATCCGCGGAGTAGACGCCGTCGACTTTGGTGGCTTTGAGAACGACTTCGGCGTCGATTTCGCGGGCTCTGAGAGCGGCGGCGGTGTCGGTGGTTACGAAGGGGCTTCCGGTGCCGGCTGCGAGGATGACGACGCGTCCTTTTTCGAGGTGTCGGAGGCAGCGACGGCGGATGAATGGTTCAGCGACGCCTTCCATGCGGATGGCACTTTGGAGTCGTGTCTGGACTCCGGCGCTTTCGAGGGCGTCCTGAAGAGCCAGTCCGTTGATGACGGTGGCCAGCATGCCCATGTAGTGGGCTGTGGAGGGGACGATGCTTTGGCTGATTTCGGCGAATTGTCGGCCGCGGAGGATATTTCCGCCACCGCAGACGATGGCGAGCTGTACGCCACGCTGCACGACGTCGCGGATTTGTTCGCAGATGGATGAGAGTTCTGCCATGGCGATGCCGGATTCGCCTTCGCGGCAGAAGCTTTCGCCACTGAGTTTGAGGAGTACGCGGCGGTAGGGAAGACGGCTGGCCGAGGTGAGTCCGGCGGCTGGAGCAGTAGCTGATGAGGGCGACTGGGCGGACATGGCGATTGGTCTTCCGTGATGGGGAGCCTTGGAGGGAGCGGTGTGTCCCGATCCCCGGCGGCTGATGCAGCCGCCGGGGTGGGAATGGTTCAGCTGTTTTGGATCAGCTGGTGGAGCCGACTTTCCAGCGGTGGAAGGTGACGGCTTCGAGTCCGGCTTCGCTGAGTGCCTGGGCGACTGTTTTCTTGTCGTCTTTGGCGAAGGGTTGAGCGGTGAGCACACCCTGTTCGGCGTAGAATACCTTCATGCGTCCGTCGATCATTTTTTCGATGATGTTTTCCGGTTTGCCGGAGGAGCGGGCTTCTGCGCGGAGCCGTTCGCGTTCGGCTTCGACGAGTTCGCTGCTGAGTTCTTCCGGCTGGGTGACAGCTGGGTTGAGGGCGGCGATGTGCATGGCGACATCGCGGAGGAGATCGGCGTTTTTGGAGGCTCCGGAGGCGACGAAGAGCACACCGGTGCGGAAGTCGTGATGCACGTAGCCGGCTACCGGTCCGGAGACACGGGCGATGCGATTGACGACGATTTTCTCACGGATCTTGTTGACGATTTCTTCGTATTGTTCCTGGAAGGTCTGAGCAGCACCGGGGGCTTTCTGGGCCATGAGGGCAGCGGGGCTGTCGGCGCCTGGGCCATTGAGCAGGTGATCGACCATCGACTGGCCGAACTGCTGGAGCACTTCGCCGGTGGCGACGGGGGCGGATTCGCACTGGATTTCGATCAGCGCGGCTTCGCTGCCATCGGCGCGAGCGGCGAGGAACATGCGGCCTTCGGCGGTGACGTTATCGGCGCGTTTTTCCTGCACTTTGCGGAACATGGACTTGAGAATCTGGATGGCTTTGGCTTCGTCGCCTCCGGCTTCGGTGAGCGCTTTTTTGCACTCCATCATGGGGAGGTCGGTTTTTTCGCGAAGGGCCTTGACTGCGGCAGCGGTGATTTCGGCCATGGTGACTCCAGAGAATGAAAATGGGACCGGATGTGGATGCTGGATCTGACAGCGGCCGATGCGGCGGTGTTTTGCGAGTTGTGTTTGAGACCGGCGGGTGGGCCGACGGGTTCGCAGCAGCGGCGGGGAAACAGGAATGCGACGGTCTTCGGGACCGCCGCATTCAGATTATCTGACGATCTGCCGCCGAGGCGGCATGGGAGTGTCAGTCGCGGATTGAGGGCACCGCCTTGTAGATGTCGGCAGCGGATTCTTCCTTGCGGCGGGATTCATCCGGACGCAGGCTGCGACCCTGTTTTACGGCGTCTGACAGATGCTGCATGATCAGACGGATTGATCGCAGGCTGTCGTCGTTGCCGGGAATTGGCAGGTCCACGAGATCCGGATCGGAGTCGGTGTCGATGAGGGCGACGACTTTGATCCCAAGCAGCCGAGCTTCGCGGACGGCATTTCGTTCCTTGGACGGGTCGACAATTACCAGACACTCAGGAAGCCGGTCCATGTCTCGCATACCGTTGAGGTTGCGATGGATTTTCTGGTATTCGCGGTTGAGTGTGGACTGCATTTTCTTGGAGTAATTGCGGATCTCCTGAGATTCGCGGGTTTTCTCCAGTTCTTCCAGTCGCTTCAGGCGGGTGCGAATGGTGCGGAAGTTGGTGAGCGTGCCCCCCAGCCAGCGTTCTGTGCAGTAGGGCATGCGGCATTCCTGTGCGAGCTCTTCGATGGAGGCCGCAGCCTGTCGCTTGGTGCCCACAAACAGAATCAGGCCGCCCTGGGCTGCCACTTTGAGCAGGTACTTCTTCGCACGGATCAGTCCGCGGATCGTTTCCTTGATGTCGATGATGTGAATCTGGTTACGGCGGCCGTAAATGTACGGTCGCATTTTGGGGTTCCAGCGACTGGAACGGTGTCCGTAGTGGACACCCGCGTCCAGAATGTCCTTCACCACAATCTCAGCCATTGCCGATCTCCTGTTTCTGCGGACTACCGCAGCGCTTTGGGAAATGACCAAAGCACAGAACAATTGTGTGAATGTCAACTTGCAGATGCAGAACTGACATGCAGCACGTCGCCAGAGAACTACCGGCGGCGACAAGCCCGGGCTGACACGGAACGGCCGTGTCGGCAAAAAACGAAGCGGGGGAGTATATCAGAGCGGGAAAAAACCGTCAAACGGCAATCGCCCACAGCTCGGTATTCTCGCCGATCCCGCAACAAACCGCTGCATCATCGGCCCCGGAATCAGGAAAATTCAGCCAAATCAATCGCTCCGGAAAATCCAGTCTGACTCCCATTCCCTGATCACGTTTTCACCTTTACGGATGGGTAATTTCAGGAGTGTTTGCGGTGTTTGGGGGTTATCCACTCGGTAAACTTCCAGCGGAATGGCCGCGGTCGGCAACAACTCCGGTTCAATCCACGCCGACCACGTTTGCTCAAACTTCCCATCCACACTCGTACGCGTCGTGGCCAGAATGCGGCCTCCCGCCGCAATCGCCAGCCACGCCGGCTGCTGTGGGGACGGTCCCAGCAAACGACCATGAATCAGACAGGGCGCGAAGGGTTCACCCGGAATCACCGGGGGCGGCCGGAGCTCTGCAGCGATGGTCCCGGGAACCGCAATGCATTCCAGGCCCTCCGTCGACTCCTCCACGGAAAATTCCGATACCCGCCGCCCCACCAGCTCCGGGACCGCCTGCGGCCCCCGGATGCGGCCGGCTTCACAAACCCAGTCGTGTGCTGCCAGCAGCCGGTCCGTGTGGTCAAATCTGGACGGGAAGTCCGGTGCAAGGATGGTGTTGAACGCGCCCCGCACGGTTTTCCTTGGGCGCGGAGCAGTGGACAGCAGCGAACTGCCTTCCCAGCGCGGGTCTGCCGACATCTGCAGCACTTCCGCGATCGTCGGCAGAATATCGATTGTCTCCGCGCTGCGATCGCTGGCTGATCCCGTGGTTTGCCCGGGAAGTTTGATGAACAGGGGCACCGGCAACAGGTCGGCGAGCGTTTCTGTGGTTGGGTCACGCAGATTTCTGCCCGGGGAAAAACACATCCCGTGGTCAGCGGTGATCACCACCAGCGACTCCTGCAGCTGCTGTGTTTCCGTGAGCGCATCCAGAATTCTGCTCACCAGCCGATCTGCACACTGAATTTGCAGCAGATTGCGGTGCCAGGCCTGCTTCACGGGCCACGGGTCCTCGGCCCAGGTCTCGCCGTCCAAACCGTAGATCGATGAGCCAATGGTGCCGTTGACAACATAAGGCTGTCCGGATGGCAGCAGTGACCACGGGTAATGCGGCAGCGCGATATGCAGGAAGTGAAAACCGGGTCGCCCGGCGGTTCGCAGGTTGCTGACAAAGTGGTCAGCCTGCACGCTGCGATGTTCATCCCAGCCGTAAATGATCTGGCCCTTCATGGGTTTTTGGGCGGTTGCTGTGGTCGGCAGCAGTCCGAACCATTCCCGGGGAATGGCGGGCAGGAATGGAAGTTCCTGGGGCAGTGAGATGCGGATATAGACGCGAAGCAGGGTTCCCAGCAGACGGGTGATCTGGGCAGTGGGGCTGCGCTGATGGGCGATTTGCCGCAGTTCCGTGGGCGACATGCGTGTGAGCGGTTCAAAAACAACCATCTCGTACTGCCGGCTGTCAAAAATCAACCGCAGCAGCCCGCCTGGGTAGTCGGCCTCAACCGGTCTCTGCAACTCCTCCGGCAGGGCGCTGGCCAGAATTGCCGGGACCGCGTGATCGGTGCGAGTGTGCACGGTGGTGGCGTTGCGATAAAACGTACTGGTTGCGGCGAGTCGTGCGAAACCTGGGAACCAATCGCGATTGATCTGCCGATCCGCATCCAGCAGCGACATCCCATTGAGCCCATCAAACACCACCATCACGACCGGTACAGGGTTACCGATGTGTCCTGGCTGAGCTTTGGCAGAGATGGGCTGGCCCAGCAGTTGATAGCGTGCGGCGGGTACGGTCAGCAGACTAAGCGGGAACAGCAGAGTTCCGATGGAGCAGACAGCAAGCACCTGCTGAAAAAGTTCTGAACGCTGACAGAGCCACGGGAGAGCCGCGGCAGCGGGAATTGCCAGCACAACGAGGATCGACTGTGGCACGCCGATTTCCTGCACCTGCGGGATGGACGCCAGCCAGCGGGACAGCACCACGCCGCACAGAGCTCCGCCAAGGCCCAGCCAGATGTTCATCAGTCGCTTCGCCGCGCGAGTTTTCCCGCAGCGTTCGAGGACTATGACGGCGGCCAGCTGCAGGCAGGGCAGGGTGCACGCCAGCAGCAGTACAACTGTCAGCACTTCAAACAGGCTGTAGTCTTCAAGGATCAGGTATTCAGGGTTGCCGGAAAGCTGATCAAGCGCAGGCTGCAGGAGTGTGAAGGCATTCAGCGCGAGGAGGTGACTCAGTCGACGCATCGCAGTGGGCCTCTGCGGAAAGATTCAGAAAACAACTCAACCCGTGATCGGCTCCAGCCAGTACAGGCAGCGGCTGGCACTGGGCAGCGGCTGACGCTGCACAATCCGAAATCGGCCCTCAAGCAAATTGAGGAAGACGTCCTGCCGGAGGTCGGAAAACACGTTGCGGCGGTTCAGCAGCAGTCGCCGCACAAGCGGATCCTCCGGGTCCACCCACTCCAGCACCACATCCGCTCCGCGTGCATGCAGCCAGTCCAGAATGTCGGCCAGTTGCAGCCCGCCGGTGATTACCAGGTGATGCACAACGGCCAGAGCCAGAATCAGCTGTGGCCGTGAACGCGAGTCAAATCCCGCGCGCTCCAGCCCGCGCCATCCCTGATTCGGAGACGGATCCGCCACCTGCTGGACCAGCGGCAGAATCCGGCTGGAGGCCACTGCAGGCTCCTGTTGCAATTCCCGATACACCGCGTCAATCGTCGGCTGGTCCGCATCCAGCGCCATCACCTGCCCAAACTCGGCCGCAATCCGGGAATACAATCCCCGATTGCAGCCCAGATCCCACGTGAGCGACGGTTTGACTGCCTGACAGGTGGCATGCACGAACGACATCTTCACCGGCTGGTCAGACTGCACGTGGGGCTCTGAACTGATGTAACTGGTCCACGCCGAATGCTGAAAACGGGGCTGCATTCCCTGCACTATCCGCTCCAGACCCCGCACGTTGTGCAGAATCATTTCTGCCTTGAAACCACTGGACTCCAGCGATTCCCGCACCGGTCCCTGCACCGGTCCCCGACCAGCCATCAACCCGTGCAGCCACACATGGCTGAATGCACCGGGTCGAAAATAGTCCCGCAGGGACAACAAACCGGAAAACTGCTCGGGCGGGATGCCCTCAATTCTGCCCCGCAGCCATGGCTGGAAATCCACTCCCTTCCACGCCTGCAACATCAGCGGATACAGAAACTGCTGACAGAACTGGCGATAACCTTCCCAGACTGCACCTGGCTGGAGAGGCACGAGGGAGCCGGTGTCGATAAACACTGGATGGGGCCCGATGAACTGGATGTTGAACGCACTGGCATCGCTGAAAATCCAGCCGGCGGCAAGCGCCTGCTGCATCAGACGCAACTGCAGCAACGCCGCGTCACGCAGCATCGAGAAGCACCATTCCCATGGCCAGCTGAGCACCGGCACCCGCACGTGCCTTACCGCAGCCGCATAACCCGCAGACTGCACCAAGGCTGTGAGGTCCGGCGCGGGCACCGTGTCGATGATCTGCCCCCGCTCCAGCGCCTGCGTAAAGAACGGCATCTGCAGAAGTCTGCGGTGATAATCAGCCGACTCGGAATTCAGTGCCCGGCAAACTTCACCCTGCCATTCAAACACACGACAGGAACGGTCTCGAAAGGATCCCGGCTGAAACTTCAGATTGCATGTGCTCAGTTGCACACCTGATTTCCGTCCGTGTGCGGCTGGGGGGCCCTGCCGTAGCGGAAAACCCGGTAGAAATGGCGGGCGAAAACAAGCAAACCCGCAAAGCCACCAACGAAAGCCTGCAGCAGCAAACTGCTGGCTCCTGGATCCAGATAAGCAAACACCGGCAACATCGACATTCCCATGATTCCCGATATGACGCTGGTTACATCCGACGCCGCACTGTTCCGAATGGAAGTCAGCGGGCGAATCGGTCAGCAGGCATACCCCCTTCAACAGAGGCGAGTAACAAAAGTTTCGGAGAATGTCCGGATTTCGCGGGCGTGGGACGGCGGAGCGTGTCGGTGCGGGGCGGGTATTTATGACCCGCGTGGGGAATCGTTTGTGTGGAAAGATCCCGCTTTCAGCCCTTCAGGCGGGCTGCCGCCGGCGGCTGCGGGCATGTCGCAATGTGCGGGTTTTCAGCCGCAGAAACAGCCCCAGCATCTGCTGGGCATCACGAAAACGGTGTTTCGGATTCAAATCAATCGCACGCTTCAGGAAGTCAATGAAATCCGGATGGATGCGGCCCCGCAGGCGTGAGTAACCAGCCGGCGGCCACTCAAATGGCCACTCCGGCCAGTGCCCGGACAGCATCCGCCAGAAGATCAGGCCCAGCGAGAACACGTCGGAACGAAAGGAGGGTTTACCCATCGCCTGTTCGGGCGCCATGTACCCAATTGTCCCCGTCCCGCCGCCCTGAATCGTACGCTGTGAGACTTTGGCGATGCCAAAATCTGCCAGACGCACCCGGTTGCCGGCAAACAAAATGACGTTTTCAGGTTTGATGTCGCAGTGAATCACGTGGTGGGAATGGGCAAGTGCCGCAGCACGCAGAATCTGCTCGCCGATTTCGAAGGCGGTTTCCACGCTGATTCGTCGCGTCATGCGGGTTGCCAGCGTTTCGTCGCCAAGTGGGAAAACAACCACCAGACGGTCTTCGATGATGCTGGCATCCTTAATCGGGAGGATGTTGTCATGTTCCAGCGGAGCGGTGGTGCGAATTTCCCGGCGAAAATCTGACAGCACGGATTCGGTGGTGTACTGGGCGTGGGGCACCTTGATGGCGACCCGGATACCCTGAACGGTGTCCATGGCCTGGTAGACACTGGCGAAGCCGCCAGTACCCAGCTTGCGCTCAATACGGTATTTGCCCAGCTTTTGGCGGACCTTGAGTTCGCAGGTTGGCACTGCTGTTTGTGGCATGTTGGACGGGCGGTTTCGTAGTCTGAGTTTCAGAGTGGGCCGGTGCGATGTTCCGCAACGCTATACTCAAAGCAATTCTCTTCGACATTTCCACAGGACTTTCCGAAGTCCGGAGATTTTATGGGAATTTTGTGCCGTCCGATCGGTTCAGTCGTAGATGCCATGCAAATACCAGCGGCCGGTGGTGAGGTTGCGAAATAACCAGAACCTGCTGCCGTGGCTGGTGACTGCCTGATAGTAATCCCGGTGGCAGGCAGCATCAGTCCACCATGCCGTTTGAATCCGCTCCGGCCCGGTCCATTCCCGCAGACGCCACTCCCGTCCCCAGCAATTGAGGATTGCTTCCGAACCCGGCCGCTCTGCCGCATTTCCCGCCGATTCGGCGGCCTGCACCCACTTCAGCTCCACTTCCATGGGCTCCGACAGCAGCCGCAGTGGACGCGCTGGCCCCACCCCTCCGCTGCCGGCCACGGTCGTGACCTCCGGTTCGGGACCTTTGGTCCGGCGTTGGCGATCCGGACGTTCACCGGCAGTGCCCGTCAGCTGATCCAGCAGTTTTTCAAATCCGCTGCCGGTGACTGTCAGCAGGCCGATGCTGTATTCCGGCCGGGGATCATCGCGTTCCACCGCTGTCAGCACTGCTTCCGTACCCAGTCGGCCTGCCAGACGACTGAGCAGTGTTCCCAGATGTTCAGCCACGTCCTCCGACTGTTCTTCGGCATCGGCAAACAGGCGTTTCTGACGGCTGACCGGTATCGGGCCACTGACTGCCGTCAGCCGGACTGCGGCGATCGGCAGTTCTGCCAGTGCTGCAAAGTCCAGAGCAGGCAGCGGCGCAGCTTCGGTGTTGTGATCGGTCGGGGAGGATCTGTCGGTGGTTTCCGGGGGCGTGGCGGATTGTGTCCGACTGCTGCTGCTGCCGCGAGTCCTGTGTTCCATACGGAGGGCCTGCAGGACGAGGAATTCGAGGCGGAGTGTGAGGACATCGGCGAGCAGCTGTGATTGTCTTTCCGGACGAACCAGTCCGGCGGGCATTTGCAGCGTTCGTTTGTCTGCGGCAATGAACTCGCAGTGCAGGCCGCTGCAGGCAAGGCGTCGCTGTTCAAGCTGTGTGGAGATGTCTTCGCAGAGCCGAGCGAGGATCCACTGCAGGTCGCGGATGCCGACGGCCGGTTCGTCGCCCACCCAGTTCGCCTGTATGGGGCGGGTTTCCGGGAGGGGAATGATTTGTTCGGCGATGTCTCCACGCAGCTGCCGGACCCGCAGAACGCATTCTGCCGAAAGTCGTGCGGGGAGGTCCTGAACGGGGAGTGCGAGCAGCTGGCCGATACGCCGGATGCCAAGGTGCTGAAGAATTTCGAGGTCGGTCGGCGAGAGTCGTGCGGCAGCGGCGGGGAGTTGATTCAGCAGGGGCCGACAACCGGCTGCCGGAGTAATGGTGACGGCTGGTCGGCCGGGTTCGTCGGTATGCGCCAGAGCCCAGGCGGCGGAGATGTTTTCGGCGATCGCCGCGCGGGCGGACAATCCGGCCTGCTGCAGCATCAGCAGCAGTTCACGCACCAGCTGTTCTTCGCCGCCGAAGAGTGGTCCGCAGCCGGTCACGTTCAGCAGCAGGCAGTCCGGGAGTGGCATGGAATCGAGACCCACAACCGGAGCAAAGCGGCGGACGGGATCGCTGAGTTGTCGCAGTTCAGCGCGGTCATCGGCGGGATTCCAGGGAATAAACAGCACCGGTTCGGCAGTGCCGGCGGGTGATGATTTGCTGCGGGCAGCTGTTCCGCCTGCACCGGGCTGTGTCGCGGGCTGAGCCGCAGTCGCAGCAGCGGCCGATTTGGGGGTTTGCCGGGCTTGTGGCGGGCGGGCCAGACTGCGCGCTTCTGCGAGTGGCAGTCCGGGGCGGACGCCCTGTTTCCAGGCGGCTGCACTGACAGCCACCACCGCGGGGCCGGAACGCGCTGCCGGAAAGAGTTGCCGCAGGAGCGTGAGATCGCTGCGGGTGTCGGGGTTTGCCGCGGCGGTTTCGCTGGCAGGCGTATCCGGTGGTGGTGTATGCAGTGCGATTGCCGAGGGGATTTCCGCTGTCCGGCTGTCGCGACTGATGCGCAGCCGCCAGGCCTGGACGGGCCAGTTTGGGAACCGCAGGCAGAGTATTCGGGATTGTTCCACGTGGCAGGTTCCCGTTGACGATCAGCGTTTGCAGGCGGCAAGTTCTTCCAGCCAGAGGACGAGTTCATCGTGTCCGGCCCGCTGCAGTTTCTCGAGGCTGGGCTGCCAGCCGGGGAGTGCCTGCAGGAGCACCTGGAGGCTGCGGGATGTACCACTGGTGAGCACTTCGCGGGCTTCGCGGAGCACCTGCAGGGTGAACTGTCGCAGGTCGCCGTCAGCCAGCGATCGGGCCTGGCGTTCGACTTCGCAGCAGATGGGGTCCCACGTGTGCCATTGGAGTCCATCGCCCACAGCAGCCTGTTCATAGTGCAGAAAACTGCTGCCCCAGGCCTGCTGGCGAATATAGGCGGAGAGGGCCGGGTGAATGAAGTACCAGGGGGAATTCGGGAGATCGGTGCCATCGGTGCTGACCAGATCATCGGGCCGACGAAACCGCTGCATGGAAAAGCCTGTTTCCGGCTGCTGCGTGACAATGCCCAGCAGTCCGGCAAGATACAGATCCTGAAACGGGTGAAAAATCTCCTGCGAATCCTCACCAAAATCCCGAACAACAGCTTCCGTCACGCCGTTGAAACGCGCACACAGCGAGACGGCATCACTGCGACTGAGAATATTGGCGGTGAGGCAGCGAATGAAGCGGTCGCGGTTGTCGGGGTCACCCAGACAATCCATGAACACCCGCATTTCCTCGAACACGCCGGTCACCAGATTGCTGGCACTTACGGTGCGCACCACTTCGCAGTATTTCGCTTCGGAGAGCCGGGCGCGCTGACCGGAGAGTTCTGCTGCGATCACCACGAGGTCCCTGGGGCGGCCAAAGGTGTGTCGTCGCAGGAAGCGAAAGGCGTCTTCGGGAGCTGAACGGCCTGGATGCTGGAGGACTCGCAGTCCAACAAAGTCCCGAAAGCCGCGACTGGATTCGTAGCAGCTGGTGAGCCGATCCATCATGTGTTCGAGCTCCGCGTCGGAGTATCGCAGCCTCACGGTGGCTCCCAGCAGATTCGATTTGACGTCGGAGTGATAGTTCGAGAAGGCTTCCTGTCGGATGGATGCGTAGACTCGGATGTGACTGTTCGAATTCATGATTTCCCAGGCCGCTTCGATCAGGCCAGCCTGGATATGAATCCACGCATCGCGACTGCGTTCCCGAACCGCCTGATCCACCTTGTCCACAAAAAAGCAGGTGGGGCTGTGAATCGATCGCAGTTTTTCATCGAGAAACGTTTCGGTGTTGTCCACGAGACTGTTGGCGTGGCCCACTGAGAGGTTGGTGAGCTCCTTGAAGACGACTGAGGGAGCCACTTCGGCGCCGCGCAGCCAGCGGCGGAATCTCTGGGGGAACGCGTCAACCTCGAAGCGTTCCTCCGCAGAAATGCAGTTCGGGTGATGCGAAATGGCGGAAATCCGCAGCGCCACACTCCAAAATCGCTTCGTCACGGAAAGTGAGGCGAGGCTGGTTTCGTAATGTTCACTGACCGTACGCATTTCATGCATCAGATCAAGCCGTGAGCCGGTGTGTGGAATAAAGCAGATACTGCCCGCTCCACCGTCCCCCTCCGCGGCCCGCCTCGCGATCAGCTGCCGCTTGAAACTCAGCAGCAGCGTCTTTCCCAGCCCCTTGGTTCCCGAAAGAAAATACCGATTGCGACGGTTTAAAAACTCTTCCACCAGCTCGTTCTGAAACACCAGCTGCGGCAGGTCGTCGACGTCAATCTGGCTGGAATCCGTGGCCCAGATCTGACTCTGCACCGCCGACAGCCCCGCTGGGCGATTTTCACCGGCGACTGCGGTGCTGCGGCGATTCAGCCTGCGCGGAGATTCCGGCTGCAGACCGGCCTGCTCGAGCCTCTGCAGGACCCTCAGGAATGCTGACTGCTTTTCTGTTCCGGTGACGTCCGTCAACGCAGCCGGCCCCAGAAGTGCGCGCCATGGCGGCTGCCGCAATTCAAATTCCTCCGCCGAAATGCCCTGCAGCAATGGCAGCAGCGGACGCCGTCGTTCAGTCGCCGCCCGCACCTGCAACCCAAATTCCTCCGCTGCCAGCGACGCCGGTGAAATCAGCAGCACCACCACTCGCGATCGCTGGATCGCATCCGTTGTCTGCCGCAAAAAGGAAACACCAGGCAGTGCGTCACGCTGGTAATACCACGTCTTCAGTCCATGCTGCTGCAGATATTCCGCCAGCTGCCGCACGTAGAGCGAATTCAGGGCCACATGGCAGAGGAACACATCCAGCTGCTCGGCTTCGGGCACCGCCACCAGTGTTCGTGCGGCAGGTGGCACCGATAACGCCACACCAAAGGCCGCCTCCGCAAATTCGCGGCAGGTCGCAAACCGATCCGCCGGACGTTTCGACAACGCCCGCGCAATCGCTTCCGTTGTTTCCGCGGGTGCGGTTCTGCAGACATCACTCAAAAGCGGCGGGCGATCTTCACGGTGACGCCGCAGCAGCTCCAGTTCCGGGCCAGACTGGAAAACGCGCTGACCAGACAGCATTTCAAAGGCCAGCAATGCCAGTGCGTACTGGTCGGAACGACCGTCCGTCGCGGAACAGGCCGCCTGCTCCGGTGATGAATAATTCGGTGTTCCAAAGAAACCTCGCCGCTCCGCTTCACCACCCAGATCCCGCGCGACACCAAAGTCAAGGATTTTCGGCTGACCATCCAGTGTTGTGCAGATGTTTTCCGGTTTCAGATCCTGATGCACAACGCCCGCAGCATGGGCTGCGTCCAGAGCATCTGCCAGTTCGAGCACAATCGTGCGTACCACGTCCCACGCCAGCTGTCCGCATTCGTTGAGCACCGTGCGGAGCGTGCGACCGCGGACGTACTCAAACACCGTAAAGCTTCTGCCGCCGTGATGCCCGAAGTCGTGCACCATGGCGATGCCGCGGTGGCTGAGCGATGCGGCCAGCCGCGCTTCCCGCTCCAGCGATTCCTGGGGCTGACCACTCCGGAGTGATGGGCGACGCAGCAACACCTTGACCGCGACGTCGCGATGCAGCAGCTGGTCCCTGGCCAGCAGTACGCAGCCCATGCCGCCACGGCCCAGCAGATCCGTGACCAGATATCGTCCCTGAAGCAGCGTGCCCACACCAAAGTCACGGTCAATCTCCGCGTCCCAGCGGCGATCCGCCGCTGCAATCACCCCGTCACCGGAAATCATGCACCAGACCGCTGCCGGTTCAGGTGCCGCTGCCGCGGCCCCCACGGGTTCCGCTGACACTGCCGCCGGCGAAATGCCAGGACGGCCTTCGTCAGCCATCTGTCGGGTGCGTGCAAACGCGACTCGTTCACGAGCTGCCAGCAGAGCCGCCGACAGCTCCTCACCGTAGTCCGGAAATCGCCGCTCATAGTCGGCCTCTGCCAGGGGCAGGTTACGCATCAGCCGATATTCGAATTCCATCTCCATGAGCAGTTGCAGGAGTTTTCCGCGGTGGCAGACCGGGACACGCTGCAGCAGTTGTTCAGCCGGTGGTGACTGACCGTCTGTACGCATCGAACCGCCCTGCAGCAGCTGCTCGTACTCATCGCAGAGGCTGTCCAGTTCCTGTGAAATCGAATCGTTTTCCGCTGACATCCGTGATCACCCTCAGATCCAGACGGTCAACTTTCGAGGCACAAATCCGCAGCTCGACGGCCACTGGCGATGCTGTCCGGAATACCCACTCCGTAATAGGCGCTGCCGGCGAGGCACAAACCTTTCCAGCTGTGCAGTTCCTGTTCAATCGCCGCCACTCGCTCCGCATGTCCCACTTCGTATTGCGGCATGGCCCGCGGATACCGCACGACCTCCGCAAACATCGCCTCCCGCCGCATTCCAAAAATCGCCGTTAACTCCTCGTGCACAGCCTTCAGCAGGGCCGCGTCGTCCAGTTCCAGCAGTTCAGGCTGCATGGCACCGCCGAGGAAAGTGCGGAGCACCAGCTGGCCTTCGGGCGCGCGGTTCAGAAACTTGCGACTGCTGAAGCTCACCGCCAGGATCCGCCGTCGCTCAATCGCCGGTACCACAAGGCCAAAAGCGTCCATCGGGTGCTGGAAGTCCTCCAGCTGATGCCCGCTGACCACCAGTGCACTGCCGGCGTAGGGAATCGAACGCAGGCCGCTGCGCAGTCCCTGCATGCGATTGTCGGTGAGCAGTTCAGCGGAGGCCCAGGCGGGCAGAGTAATGATCACGGCGTCAAAAGTCTCTACGCCTGCAGCAGTGCGGACTCGCCAGCGCGAACCGCCACCCGCAGCGCCGGAACCAGCCGCGTCCGGCTGAGTTGGTGAAATCTCCAGAACCGGTGTACCCGGCCGGAACAACATTCCCGGCTGACTGCGAAGATGCCGCTCCAGAGTGCCGATCAGATCGCCCAGGCCCCGCGCCGGGGTTGTGAACAAGCCGTAACGAGCACCGCTGCCGGAGGCCTTTGCGGAGTCGCTGCTGCCGCGGCGGGAGGCCGCTTTACGCTGCGCCAGCACGCCGCGAATCACACTGCCAAAGGTCTGCTCCATCTCGGGGAAACGCGGGAGCGTGGCACGCAGACTGAGCCGTTCAGGGTCGGACGTGTAAATGCCGCCGATCAGGGGCTGCACCAGCCGATCAAGAGCTTCCGTGCCGAATCGTCGCCGCACAAAATCTGCCAGACTTTCGTCCCCCGCCGCAGGACGCCCCGGGATGAAGTACTCAGCCAGCAGCCGCAGACGGCCAGGAAGAGAAAGGACCGGGGATGTGAGCAGTGAAAAAGGCTTTTCCGGCGCCATCAGCATAAAGCCGTCGGGGACCGGGAGCGGCCGACCACGGGAAAGCACCAGCGAACGCCGATAACGCGAATCCGTGTCAATCAGCTGCGGGAGATAGCCAAGTTCTTCACAGAGCTCCAGACCGGCGGGCTTGTTGGTGATGAAGGAGTCCGGTCCAAGCTCCATCAGGAAGCCATCCGCCTCCTCCGTTCGAATGATTCCGCCCAGTCGCCGCGAGGCTTCGTAGAGCACAACATTGGGGGGCTGAGCGGCCGAGAGCAGTCGCTGGGCTGCCGACAAACCTGTGATGCCGCCCCCAATTACCGCGACTCGCCGCGGAACTGGTGCTGCTGTGTCTGTCGCCGCTGTCGTGTTCATGTCCGCCGACCCAGCTCATGCACGAAGTCCACCACCGCCTTCACGTGGTCCGGATTCATGTCCGGCAACACGCCATGGCCCAGATTGAAAATATGCCCCGGACGACCCTCAGCCGCTGACAACACATCCGCCACACGCTGCTTCAGCACCGGCAGGTCCGCGTAAATCGATACCGGATCCAGATTTCCCTGAATCGCCACATCATGACCGAAGGCCCGCCACGCTTCGCCAAGGTCCGATCGCCAGTCGGTGCCCATCACCTGCCCCCCGGCTTCCCGCTGCAGTTTCAGCAGCGCAGGATTGCCGTTGAGAAAGTGAATCACCGGAGCATGGTTCTGAACAGATTCGATGATCCGGCGGGAATACGGCAGCACATAACGACGGTAATCCGCCGGACACAGGCAGCCTGCCCAGCTGTCGAAAAGCTGTACGCACTGACAACCCGAACGAATCTGTTCCAGCAGGTACAGGCTGACACTGTCTGATAATCGCAGCATCAGCTCGTGCCACGCACCCGCATCGTTGTACATCATGGACTTGGTGTGCACGTAATTCCGCGAACCGCCGCCTTCAATGGCATAGGATGCCAGCGTGAAAGGGGCACCAGCGAAGCCAATCAGCGGGATGTCAGACGGAAGCGCCGCACGGATCAGCCTGATCGCCTGGAAGACGTAGTTCAGTGGTTCGGTCGTGGCAAGCGCATGCAGGCGGTCCACGTCCGCAGCCGTTCGCAGCGGATTGTGGATCACCGGGCCCTCGCCCTGCTGGTACTCAAGCTGTATCCCCATGGGCTCCAGAATCGGCAGCAAATCCGCGAACAGAATGGCCGCGTCCACCTGCAGCACCCGCTGAGCTGTCACGGTGACTTCACAGGCAAGCTCCGGAGACTTGCACAGCTCCATAAAGGTCACCCGACGACGCACCTGCATGTACTCAGGCAGGTAACGACCGGCCTGACGCATGATCCACAGTGGTGTCGTGTCCACAGGCTCGCGACGCACCGCTTTCATAAAGCGGCTGCCTGCCAGTGCCGGAGAAAGCACAGAGGGTGTTGCGAGGGTGGTCATTGGGGGCAGGTTTCCAGTGTGGCAGGGGGTGCAAAGGGGGCGGTTTGGCGGGAGATTATCGCAGGTTGGGAACCGATGTTCTATCCAAATATCAGCCCTTCGTCAGCGATTCTGTAGGGCATGATTTCTTCCGAACAGGCACTCCCGCGGTGCTTGGCCACATACAATGCCCGACCAATCCGACCGCCATCCCGGACCTTGCCCATGAGCAGAATTGTGTTGGCATTCGACAAAATGTCGCCCGAACGAATCGGACGCGAGATCAGATCCTCCAGCATCACCTCGTGGCTGGTGTACAGAAACAGCCCGCTGATGCTCCGGCAGTCGTATGCGTGCTGCTGCACCTGCGCTTCCTGCGACCGGTAACGCACGCGGAACAAATCACGGGCCAGCCAGTCGTGCTCCTTGCGGAGCACCTGATGGTAGATGTAGTCGAAAAGGTGAAACTGGAACGAATCCGCGTCCTGCGAAGTTGGTTCCACGCCGTCCACCACGCACCGCCGCACTCCGTGCACAAAGTTTCCATAGAAAAACGCAATCGTCTGATCCAGCCGCCGCATCAGGTCTGCCTTGAACTCCTGCCATTCTTCAGGCTGCATGTCGCCGATCGTCACCCGGCGGCCGCCGCGAGTGAACACGTGGAGGTAGTCGGAACGGGCTTCCGCCGGAGACCAGACAGTGTCCGCTTCGAAATGACCCGCAAACTGCCGCTCCCGCAGTCGCCAGCCACACATCCGCTCCGCATACTCGCTCTGATTCTGTGAATCACCGCGAGTCGTCAGGTCGAAAATTACGCCCCGCTCACCCTCCTGCTGACGACCTGTGTCCGCATAACGCACGCCCAACTGCGTTTTGCCAATACCCGTGGCACCCATCACCACAGTCAGCGTGCCGGGAATCAGGCCACCACCGAGCGCTTCGTCGAGCTGCGGGATGCCAGTGGAATGTCGCGGGAGTGCCATAGCAGGTCCGGATAAATAAGGGGATGAAAAGCCTGACGACCAACCTCAGAATACAGCCCGGAGCCAATCGAAACCCCCGCTGAAGCTGAATTCTCAGGAGCCAGAATCAGCGGGATTTACGAGCGCGGCTCTGCAGCCAGTTCACAATCTTTCTGGAAGTCGTGGGCAAAGGGAGTTCGTCCAGCGACTGCAGTGGATGCCAGCCCCAGCCGGTGACAGGCTCCGCATCCGTCTCAGCCGCACAATACACCACCATCAGCGAAACACGGTAACGCGTGACCGAATAAACAGTCTGCAGCGTGTCCAGCAGAGCCTTCGCGCGGATGCCCGTGAGCTGTGCGAGCGCGGGCTGCAGCTCGTCCGGAAACGGCTCGTCCTCCACCGCAAACAGCGATTGCCCCGCCGTTCCCCGCTGCACACACGGAACCTCGCGTCGCAACTCCGCACTCAGCTCCAGCCGCGGGAAGTCGTGCAGGCCCGCCCAGCGTTCCTTCAGACCCCGCTGCCGCAACAACACCTCACCGCCCCGCTCCAGCACCACTGCCAGCTCCCATAACTCCGTTACCGCAGCCCGCGGACGCCGTTTGGGAAACTGCTCCATCCGCCCCTGCTCCCGCGCCCGGCACAGACCCGCCAATGGACAGTCGGCACAGTGCGGTTCGGTCGGAGTGCAGATGCGGGAACCCAGATCCATCAACGCCTGATTGAAGTCTCCGGCTCGCCGCTGCGGGACAATCGATTCGGCGAACTGCCAGAGCTGCCTGCGGCCGGCTGTGGAATCGGAGGCCTCGTCCAGAGCCAGCAGACGCGCGTAAAGCCGCTCCGTGTTGGCCTCCAGAATCGGGGCCGGCAGGTCCCAGGCAAAAGCCGCAATCGCTCCCGCCGTGTAACGGCCAATCCCAGGCAGCTTCTGCAGCTCAGACACCGAACGCGGAAATTCTCCGCCATGCTCCCCACAGATCACCACCGCAGCCCGATGCAGGTTCCGCGCGCGACTGTAATAGCCCAGCCCCTCCCAGTACCGCAGGACCTCCGCCACATCAGCTGCTGCCAGAGACTGCAGGGTGGGAAACCGGAGCGTGAAACGCTGGAAATAGGGGATCACAGCCGCCACCGTCGTCTGCTGCAGCATGATCTCGCTGAGCCAGATGCGGTAGGCGTCCTGAGTCTCCCGCCAGGGCAGACGACGGCCGTTGGCTGCATACCAGTGGAGCACCTGCTGTTGCAGCACAGTGCCGTAACCGGACGCTGACTCAGATACCATGCCGGGGTCGGCAGAACTGCCCGTGACGGACTGGCGTTTGCGGCGCGGCATGGACGTTACAGAGCAACCGCGGCGCCGGTGGCGATGCTGCGAGCTTCCGACCAGCAGAGCTGGAGCGCCGCCAGGGCCGTCTCAGCCGAAAGCGGACCCGGCTCACGACGACCCTGCAACGCGTCCACCGCCAGCTGCAGCTCGTCCGTAAACGCACCGCACCACGAAGCACCACCGGATAACTCCGGATGCGACAGCGTTCCGTCGTTCTGCAGCAGACTCAACGGGCGGCTGACTACCCAGTTGCCAGCCAGCGTCCCGGCGTCGAACAGCAGCGTAGCGTTCTCGAAATACAGCTCGTACCCGTGAGCAAACTGCAGGCCCTTCGCCGCAATCCCGCCACTCACACAGGTCACCGCTCGATTGTCACTATATATATAAGAGGAATGCACGTGGTTCACGAAGCCCTCCTGCAACAGCCCCCGCGAAAATACGGCCGCCGGACGCCCACAGGCGTGCGCAATGAAGTGGTTGTCGTGAATGTGCAGGTCAATGCCCCAGCCGCCAAGCTTGCGAAAGTCCGACATGTCCCCCGACCAGTCCGGGCGACAAATCACCCGCCGGAAGTTCGCCGCCAGCAGGCTGCCATACCGACCGTCCCGAATGCTCTCAGCCGCAAATCGAAATTCCGGGAAAAACGGGAGCACATGCGCGACGTAGAGTGGAACCCCCAGTCGACGACTGGCCTCCACCATCTGCTCAGCCTCCTCCAGCGAAACTGAGATCGGCTTCTCCACCAGTACCGGCTTGCCAGCCCGCAGACATTCCATCACCACTTCAAAATGCCGGTCCGTCGGCAGACAGACATCCACCAGATCCACGTCCGGGTCCGCAATCAGCTGACGGTAATCCGAATACTTCTTCAGGCCGGATGTGTCGACCTGGCCACCAGGAGGACCAAAGTTGCCCTGGATCGAAGTCCAGTCGCCCGCCAGCTTCTTCGCATCACGCGTCGCGATGGCTGTGACCGACGCACCCTCGAGACCCCGCGAGCCCTCGAAGTGCGTGTAACCCATGAACCCAATCCCGATGATCCCAATCCGCACCATGTCCCAAACTCCGAAATCCCCGCGGAAACCATGGAATTACACAAACCTCGCAGCTGAACAGGATATCGCGCAAGTTGGGAAAACGGCAGCCCAGAGGGCTTTTTGCCGGGCTTTTTCGAGGGGCAGAGCAGCGGACTGCCATTCTGGCATCCGCTCTGGGTGCCTAAAACTTCAGCACCCACAGCAATTCCGCGGGGTGCCTAAAAAACAGGCAGTCGAAAACTTTTCCGAATGCGCAAACTTTGAGCAATTTTCAGTTGGCACTGTCTGTAGTGAGTGTTATCGTAGTGATGACGTCGTCGATCTGATATCGGCGATCTCCGCCGAAGTGGCCTTCGCTCCGGCGCCCCGGCCCGGACAAAACTCCCCGCCGGCTCGTTGTTCAGGGATGATTTCTTTCGACAAAAGGAGTGTTACCCATGTTGGTGCTGTCAAGAAAAACCAGCGAACGTATTCGAATCGGCGATGAAGTGGTCGTTACCATCGTCCGCATCGGCCCCAACTCTGTCCGCATCGGTATCGAAGCTCCCAAGGACACCAACATCGTCCGCGAGGAACTCTGCACCTTCGCCAACTCCGATCAGGCACCGGCCGCCTCCGCCAAGTAACTCCTGAAACCCCCGCCGGTCACCACCGGCCGTTTCACACCATCCACCAGTTCGCCGCAGGCCAGGGTTTCCACCCTGGCCTTTTTTCGTTCGTCCGGCGATTCCCCCGCTTTTTTCTTGCATCCCAACAACACCGCGATAATCTTTGGAGGAATCGGTTATCACCCTACATTGATTTTCAGGACGTCGCCGTGAAAACCTTACTGCTGATGCGACACGCCGAAGCACACCTCGAACAGGACAGCCAGACAGACTTTGACCGCACACTGACTCCGGATGGCGAAAAAATGGCCACGCAAACCGGCGTCATCCTCAGGCAGCTGGGGATCCCTATTCACCGGATCCTCGCTTCCGCCGCACCCCGCGCCCTACACACCGCACAGCTCGTCGCCACCCAGGCCTCGCCGGCCGCACCGCTCATTGCTCTGCCGGAACTCTACGCCGTGCCCGCAGACCGGCTCGCCAGCGCCATCCTGCGTCACTCCTGCCCCGACGAAGATTCGATCATGCTGGTGGCGCACAACCCGGCCATTTCCAGCTTAATGTATCGCTGGTCCGGTCACGATTTTTCCGTGCCTCCCGCCACCCTGCTGGTGCTCACGGCCAACACCGACGACTGGCATCAGTTCACGGCCGCCCCGCTAACGGCTTCCCTGCTCATTCGAGACGCAGAGCCGGAATCGCTCGACAACACAACCTCGTCCGACACCTGATTCCACTCCAAATCCTGCCACCCGAAAGCTCTGCCTGTGTCCGTTTCCGCCACCATCGCTCCCCCAGCACCCGCTGCAGTCGGGCCGGCCACGGCGGATCAGCTTGCTGCCCTCGCTCTCTCGATCACCCCTGGCCTCGGCCCGCGACTGCTCACTCAGCTCCTCCTGCATTTCGGCGACTGCCAGACCATTCTTCGCCAGTCACCAGACAGCCTGCGTCAGGTCAGCGGTATCGGGCCGCAGCTCGCCGCTGCACTCACCAACCCAAATTTGCTGCAGCAGGCCGCACAACTCAGAACACACTGCCAGCAAACATCCATTCAGTTGCACTATCCCGGCACCGACACCTGGCCACAGCGTCTGCAGGAAATCTGTGACCCCCCACAAGTTCTTTACACACGCGGCAATCTGCTGGCCGCCGATTCCCTGGCCATTGCCGTGGTGGGTTCGCGCCGCTGTTCCATCTATGGTCTGCGGCAGGCCGAACGCTTTGCTGCTCAACTGGCTCGGGCTGGCTTCACGGTCGTCAGCGGTCTTGCCCGCGGCATCGACGCGGCTGCGCACCGCGCCGCACTGCAGGCCGGCGGACGTACACTGGCTGTGCTCCCGGGCGGCGTGGACACGATTTATCCCCCGGAAAACCAATCACTGGCCGACGAAATCACCCGGCAAGGCGCCCTGCTCACCGAAATGCCGCCCGGTCAGCAAATCCTGCCAGGCCTCTTCCCCCAGCGCAACCGGATTATCAGCGGGCTTTCACTGGGCGTACTCCTCGTCGAAGCGTCCGCTCGCTCCGGCGCCCTCTACACGGCTCGCCATGCCCACGAACAGGGCCGCGAAGTCTTCGCGGTACCAGGCCCGATCGACAGTCCCGCCAGTGCCGGCTGCCACCAACTGATTCGCGACGGCGCAGTGCTCGTTCGACACGTCGACGATATTCTCGAAGCCCTTGGGCCCCTCCCCGCCCCGGTCAGCCTCACACCCGATATCACCGTGCACACCCCAAGAGAACTCACACTCAACGCCATCGAATCACAGGTGCTCAGCCACATTTCCCCGCAGCCCACCGCCGTCGACGAACTGCTCCGAAAACTGCCCGCAGAATCCTCCCAGGTGCTCGCCACTCTCACGGTTCTCGAAGTTCGCCGGCTCATCCGTCGGCTTCCCGGCAATTTCGTGGTACGGTACTCCTGACCCCACCAGCCTGCTGTCCGGAGCGCCCCATGACAATCTCGCTGCCACAGTCCGCCAGCCTCGGTGACTGGCTCCAGTTCTGCTCCACCCTGTCCACTCCACTGATCGTTATCTGCGCGCTGCTGCATATTGCCCTCTTCGCCCTGCTCCGCATCTGGTGTCGCCGAGACCTGCGAATTCTCACCCAGACCCTCGAGGACTTCACTCGACCGCTCCACAACCGCAGCGTCCTCGACCACGTCAATTCCCTGCCGGCGCAGATTGAAGCCTTCGTCCAGGACGTCCATGATGTGCTCAACAACCCCGCCCTCAGCACGCACCGCACTGCCCTGCTCAACCGCCTCTGCATCCTCGACGAAAAACGTCGCTACCTCGATTCCCTCCGCTTCGACACGGCCTGGAATGCAGCCCGCAGCATGATCGAAGCCTACCCCCTCAGCGGTATTCTCGGCACGATCCTCGCCATCGGCTCCGCCCTCCATGCCGAATCCGCCGCCACCGCTGCGACCGCTTCAACGGCTGCTGCACCCGCTGCGGCCCTGACCGTTCCGACCAATGCGGCCGCCTCCGTCTCGCTGGTTATGGACCGCTTCGGCGACTCCATCTGGTCCAGTTTCGCCGGGCTGCTTTCGGCCATCATCCTGATGTTCATCAGCAGCCTCAGCGAAGTTCGCTTCGGCCGGCTTTCAGAATGCCGTACCAGCGTCCGCCAGCTTGTCGCCCGCGCTCGTCGTGAACTCCAGCTGGCCTCCACGCCCGCTGCCGACTCGCCGGAGCAACCCAAATGATCCCCCGTCGCCGGCTCACACTACAGCTCACGCCGCTGCTCGACCTGATGCTGATTGTGATGTTTTCACAGCACCTCGCCTTTCGACAGCACTCCGCGGCCGAACAACAGGCTCTCGAACAACGTGCCCGGACCCTGCAGACCGAACTCCAGTCCCGCGAAGCACAGCTCACCGAACAACGCGACTCGCTCGCCCGCCAGTACCTCGAAACAGCCAGCCTGCTGAACACCTTCCTGTCTCCCTCGCAAAATGCCCGGCTCGCCGCACAGCTCGCCGACTTCCCCGAAGTCCGCAACGCCCTCGAACAGACCACCAGCACATCACCCGACGCGGCCACCAATTTCCTCACACGTGCCACCGCCATGCAAAAGCACGTCACCATCTGGGAAGTGCACCTGCTCGACAGCGGTCGCGCACAACTCCGCTCCGAAAACCTCACGGAATTCACCGACTTTGCCTCCGCCGAGGAATTCGCCGAGCGGCTCTTCCAGGCTTCCAAGCGGTTTCCCGTTCCCCACAGTCTGACCCTCGTGCTGCTGTCCTGGAGCGATACACAACTCGGCCCACGCCAAGCCGCTCTTCGGGGCCTGCCGCTGTTTCTTGATCTTCTTCGTCGCGACGCCGCCGGCATTCGCTGGTATGATTTCTCTGTCACCGGGTACCGACCCAATGGGGCCCTCACCCAGCCCGCACCCCCAGAATCCGCATCCCAGGGCGGTAAACCCTGATCGTCAGCTCGCTCAACGGAGCTTCCAACATGCCCGAAGCACACAGCTCCCCAATCTCACGCCTCCGCCAAACACTCCGCATCGCAGCCGCTGCACCTCGAGCCGGTCTCGTCGGCGGATTGCTGCTGATCGGTTGCGCTCTGCTGCTGCTGTTCCGGGGTTTTGGCCTGGGCACTTCGGGCGCCGCCACGGACGCCAGTCCAACTGATTACGCCGCCTCAGCAGCAACTCCCAGGGCAACCCCCAGGTCGCTCGACGAAAACAGCGATGCCCACGACACCGTCACCAATCCGGCCGACGCGGCAGCCAAACCCCAGCCCGTAATCACCATTCTCATCGACGAACGTTCCTACCGCCTGCAGATTTCGGCCGAACCTGAACCCGTTTACCGCGAAACCTCACTCGAACAAATTCGCCGGCTGGCAGCACAAACCACCGGGGATTCCAACCAGATCCGTGTCCATATCCTCCGCCGTGAAACCGCCCGCCAGTCCGCCGAAACCGCTCTGCACGAAGCACTCGCTGCAGTCGGCATCAAACCTGACGCGATCCGCATGCCATCGGAAATTGTTCCCTGAGCACGCAACTGCCGCCCTGCCACGCCGGACAGCCTACAGGCCCCCGCTCGCCTGCACGCCCGATACCTGATTGGCCTGCAGATGATTGCGATCCGCATAGTACTCAAATCGGCGGCCGGTAAATGATTGCGGTTCGCCCCCGTTCGGAACGTAAGTCACCCGCGCCTGCCGACCTTCTTCCGCCCGCAGAATGTACTGCTGCCTCGAATGATCATACGTGATCCGGTCTGCATCACCGGAAAATAACCGGGATTCCAGGCGACAGGGAGCACGTGTGCCGCGTCCTGAACCCGCCGGGTTGGATTCCGCCACCAGCGAGAATGAGGATTCGCTGCCATCAAGCCCCGGTGTCACAGAAACCGTCAGATTCTCGCAGCCCATCGACCCGGAATTCTCCGGCAACTCGTTGACTCCCAGCCCGTCCACATTCAGCCGATCCTGCATTGAGGCCACCGGGCCAAAAACACCACGCACGTGCTGTCGCAGCCGGACAAATCTCGATTGGTAGTTGCCCTCAAGATTCCCGATAAACGTGGCTCGCACATACAGACAGGACTGGTCAGGCGTTCTTATCGGAGTGTTCGCGCGGGCCACGGCTCGGCTGGTGGAAGTCAGCTTGCGGCGTTCATCCGGCTGCACCGATTCCACCACTCCCGGGCCCGCAGCCGTGAATTCTCCCGTCTCACCGTGCAGCACCAGATCCGCAAATTCAGCATGATGTCTCCCGGTAATCACCCCGTTTGCCATCATCTCCAGATCCACCACCACTCGTCCCTGACACTCCATTCGTTCAATCCGGCTGGCCGCGAGTGGTTCACCCGCAGCGTCCGTGGTGCGGGAGATCATCCGAAAGGATTCGCCCGCATCAGCACCGTTCGATCGCTTGTCTTCCGCAAAGTGAACCTTCATGCCGGCACAGGTCAACTCCGCGTCCACATCCGTCTCATTGTTCAGCACCGCACGCACACTGCCAATGAAATAGGCCGTTCGGCCGGCAAATGTCATGCGTTCGTTCCAGTAAATGTCCAGCGGTGTTGGCTGCGGCAATTCACGCCCGTCAGGACCACGCGACACCACAATTCGAATTCGACCACCACCCTCCACTGCCGCCTCGGCCGAGGAACCTGACGACGTTGTCACAGCACCCGCACCCACGCTGCTGTCGCCCGCTGCCGCTGCTGACTCAACCAGATCAATCCGCGGGCCATCAATCCGCGCCGTCGTCCGTATCACACTCGCCGGATCACCCACCAGCTGCAGACTGCGGCGACCGTCGTCGTCCGCAGATGCGTGCAGCAGATTTCCCTGAGCTGTGAAGCTGTCTTCTGATCGCTCAGCCTCATGTGTGATTGCCACATTGCCGCGCAGCCACAACTGCTGAAACTGCATGCCACCACCGGCAAAGGTTTTCAGCCGAGTTTCCACTGCGTCACAGGAAAACTCTGTGCTGCCACCGGCCAGCGGTCCGGATGACGCTGCCGAAGGACCAGCACTCCGCGGCCGCCCACCCCGCTCGGCCCCGTCACCCGCTGTCCCACTCGCAGCTTCGAAGTCCACGGTCAGCCGGTCGTGCGCGTTGCCGGAAAACCCCGGAGACTCCAGCCGCACTCCGCCCGTTGCCTGCAACTGCTGCGGCCGCAGGGAAGTCATCGCCTGACCCGCCAGCCCCGGCAACGCCGCTGCTTCTCCGGACTCCCGCTGCTGCGGGAGAAGCGCCAGCTGGATCTGGGCAGCCGTCAGCGTGAACTTCCGACTCAGGTCCGCCACACGCGCAGCTCCGGAAAGAGTCAGTACGTCCTGTTCACCAAAGGCCAGAGTCAGCGATTCGTTCCATGATGCTTCCATGGCAGATTCATCCGTACCTGCCTCGGCCCCGTCACCGTCTTTCGCATCCACTGCAGCTGTCGCAGGATCAGACGGCAGGAGTGTTCCCGGGCCGGAGCACTTCACAAAACGCACCTGGCGGTTCGCGTCAAGGCTGATCGAGACTGCCGGTGCCGTAAGCCGCCGGCCACGCTGCTCCACCTGCACAAACACCGGTTTGCCCGTCGCCGCCACAGGACGGCCAATCAGCTCCAGCAGATTGTCCTCAAGACGATACCTGAGCTGACTCATGGAGGCCGTCAGCTGCTGCTGCTCGGAACGAAACAGCACGCGACGGCCTTCTGCAGAGATCGATGCCAGCGTCAGCCGAGGCGTCTTACCGGCCTGCTCGGGAACCGTTACCTTTGGCTGCAGCTGGAGCACCAGACGTGAGCAGTAAAGTCGGTCCGTTGTGCCGTCAGTCTGTGTGCGTTCAGCAATCACCTGATTGTCCGGCCGCAGCTCGCGGTCACCAAACCCCGAGAAAGTGGCCTCTCGCGTGGGGACAAAATACTCCATCCCGTTCGCCGCACTGACCTTCAGGGGAATCGGTTCCCGACGGCCACCACGGTCCACAAACAACATATCGCAGGTCACTCGCCCCAGCAGACGAATCCGCTGCATGTCCGTCACCGACATCAACCCGCTGTCTGCCGAACCGTCATTCCCCTGCAACTCAATCTCCGCACCACCCTCCGCTGTCGCCGTATGGCCGTCCCAGACAATCGTCACCGCCTGGCTCGTCCAGATCTTCATCACGTCTGCAGAATAATGAAATGTGCGACCCTCAACCCTCAGTCCCCTCGGGCCTGCCACTCGCACCACGCCACTCAGCAGACCGCTCGTCAGCCGCCCCATCGAACTTTCGCCAAGCCCGATCGTCAACTCCGCATCCAGCTGCGCCGAATCCGCAGTCGCTGTCACCGGATCACTGCCACCGGTACCCTGCCAAAGCATCGCTACCGGACTCACCTGCAGCGACCGTCCCTCGTTGATCAAACGATGCTGCTGGAAGAACAACACACGGCCCCCGTCACGCAACCGACCATTCGCGTTGCGGACCCACTCATCTCCCGGAAACCACTTCTCCGCAGCTTCAGAAAAAAACGGTGACTGCCGCTTCTGTGGCACCTTCGCAGGCATCGCTGCCTGCCGCTGCTGCTCCTGCATACTCGCTGGTGCCGATAACCACGGCCGCGACAACTGCGAAACCACAAGATACAACGCCGCCAAACTGGCCCCCGCCAGCAGCGTTCGTAGTAATCGTGGCATTCCGTTTCTCATGGTTCGGGGCTTGAATAGAGCGATTAGCTGTCAGCTGTCATCCTTGTCGTCCACGCCGGCCAATCGTGTTCTCCCACTTTTACTGAGTCATCTCAAGACAACGAATTCGACGGTCAATACAGATATCAGGCAGATCGGGAGGTGCTGGATGTCTGGGGGGACGGGGCTGACTTTTCCACCGCTGCCGGTTCCACAAACGTCAGCACATCGGTAATGTCCAGCAGACCCACGGGGTGACGTTCCCCGTCAATCACCGGTAGCTCGCTCAAATGCCGTTCCGACATCAGCCGAATCGCCTCCGGAAGCAGGGCCTCAGGGTGAATTGTCACCGGGTTTCGAGTCATCACGTGCTCGATTGCCACGTCCAGCTGGTCATCCCGGCGCGACTCAAACAGCCGCGCCAGATCGCTGTCAGTGAAGAGTCCGCTGAGCCGTCCGGAGGCATTGATGAGCATCACCGCGCCGGTCCGTCGGCCTGGGCGGCTGAGCTGAATCATCACCTCCCTGACCGTCGCTGTCTCGCTCGCCACACGCAGCTGACTTCCGTGACGCATCACGTCCCGCACCGGTGCCAGCTTTCGCCCAAGGCTGCCTGCCGGATGAAACAACGCAAAGCGTTCCGCCGTCAGACCGCGAACTCGGCTGAGTACAAGAGCGAGTGCATCACCGAGAGCCAGCATGGCGGTGGTGGAACAGGAGGGAGCCAGACCCAGCTCACAGGCTTCCGTGTGCCGACCCAGCCTCAGCACCACATTCGCCGCCTTTGCCAGCGGGTTTTGATCGTCACGCGTGATGGCGATCAGCGGCACCTGCATACGCCTCAGCACCGGCAGCAGGCTCAGGAGTTCGTCTGTTTCGCCGCTGTTGGAAAGCGCCAGCACCACGTCCGCGGCCGACAGACAACCCAGATCTCCGTGCCTCGCTTCTGTGGGATGCAGAAAGTGAGCACGCGTGCCAGTGCTGCAGAAGGTGGCTGTCAGCTTTCTGCCGATCAGCCCGGCCTTGCCAACGCCCGTAACAATCACACTGCCAGTGCACTCTTCAATCAGCCGCACCGCTTCGCAAAAACGCAGGTCCAGCCCGTCAGAAAGCTGCAGCAGCGCCTCCGCCTCCTGCCGAATCACCCGCCGAGCCTCTCGCAGCTGTTCCAGCTGGGCTGCAGGCACCACCGCCGGATCCCGTTCAGATTCTGCACTGCCGGGGTGATTCATAATGTCTTCCTGACTTGCCCCTGATTCCCTTACAATCCGCGTCCTGTGCGGATTCCCCTGAAATTTAGCAGGCTCCGGATACCGCAGTCAACGCGATTCCCCTGGCGGGGAAGCCTGATTCGCCCCCAGTTGCACACGCCAGACGTCCTGCCAGCGGCCTTCGCTCCCAACCAGCAGCGACGCAGAATCAGCCGTAAAACAGGCTGTTTCACCCTGCGCACGTGGGGGTAACGTGAGGATCTGCGGGGGCGAGGCAAGAGCCTCGGGCCAGTTCTCACCAGGCGACTTTTCGAACAAAACCCCGCTCAATGGGTTCACGATCGCCAGCCGACGGCCATCCGGTGAAATATCCATTGCTGTTGCGTAGGGAACTGCCAGCCGGCAAACCTCCGCCGCCTCCCGGACCTGCACCTTCGTCGTCAGATCGAGGGAAATGCTGTGAATCGCTGCCGCGGAAGCTTTGGCCTTGGTGCAGAACAGAATTTGAGCACTCGCCACGTCCACGGCCACACTTTCACAATCCCGAGCTCCACCAGGCCAGCTCAGCCGCACTTCCACTGCAGGTTGCACCGCCTGCTGCAGAGGCTGCGATTTCTCCGGCGGAAGCTCGAACTCCGGCTCAGGGAACAGCCAGAGCCGACAGCCAGGACGGTCCCGGCCGCGGTCGCCCGCATTGTCTCCCAGATCGCCCACCAGCAGCCAGCTGCGGCCGCCGGATTCGAACACACACATGTCCTCCCAGTCAGTCGCCGTCACGCCCTCCAGTCTGAGCACCGCACGGGTCATTCCAGAGGTCGATACGAGAAACAAACGAGGCTCGTCACCCGAGTCATTGTGCAGCCAGATGCTGTCCCCGTAACGCCTGCTGACCGCCATACCGCTGGCTTCGCTGATGTTCCAGTCATTCACGCGGCAGTACCGTTCGGCGGGTTCCGGTGATTCATCTGCTGCCTCAGGAATACCGTAAATCACCGCGGCAAATGGCCACGGCAGCACTCCCAGAACGGACCAGACACACCCCAGCAGCACACTGCCGAAAAGTCCCGCAAGGACAACGCCCCGGCGGAACGCGGAAGTTGAAACGGGAATCACAGCTGCTGACATCACACAGACTCAGGTTGATTGACGGGCCGATGGGACTTCGCTCAGCACCAGCTGGAGAATGTCGGCGGAAACTTCCTCAACAGTTCGCAGACGACCGTCTTCCGCAAGTCCGTGCACCGTGCGCCAGTCCAGCCGGCTGTGCGAAAGTGCCAGATAGCAGCGGCGGACTTTTTCGAGGTAAGGCAGGTCGGATTCGTGGAGATCGGCCTGCTGCTGCGTGTAGTCCCGCGTGCCCTTTCTGGCCACCAGCTCACGACTCATCTGACTGGACATGTCAATCAAAATCGTCAGTCGAGGCCGCGGTAACTGGAAAACTCCATATTCCACCTGTTCCACCCAGTCCATCAGGTCGGCACGCTCCTGCCCGGACAGCTTTGCCGCCTGATGCGCCAGGTTCGAACCGACGTAGCGGTCCAGCACCAGCACGTCGTTGTCTTCAAGCATCTGCAGCAGCAGCCCCCGGGATTCAAAGCGGTCGCCGGCGTAGAGCACCGAGGCCAGCAGCGGATGCACCTGATCCAGAGCACCGAAGCGGCCGTTCAGAAAGTCTGCGATCGACCGCCCAAAGGTCGTGGCCGCATAGCGAGGGAACTGGAGCGAATCCACTCGCAGACCGAGCTCTCGCAGCGACCCGGTGAGCTTTGCTGCCTGAGTGCCCTTGCCTGCACCGTCGATGCCCTCAATCGCAATTAAAACTCCCATCAGATGGCTCCCGGAGCTGCAAAGGAGGACAACACACCGGAGGATGGGGCGGAAATTTCAAGCACCGGCAGCAGCATTGAACCACCGCTGCTCTGGCAGGACTCCTCAGACGCTTCAGGCTCTTCAGATTCCTCAGACAGTTCGGACCAGCTTTGCAGCCGTACCGTTTCCGGAGCCGCCGTGCGTTCCGGTTCCAGCCGCTCGGCCGTGACCCCCTGCCGATCAGCCGCCACGGCACGGCAGCGGATGAATTGCCCAAGGTCGGCCGCTGTGCCAGGGCATTCCACTGGCATGTACCAGCGGTCAGTGCCGCGAATCAGGTCCGTGCGCCCGTCAACCAGCCTCTCTGCAAGCACCTCGAGGTGGGCGGAATCTGCGACGCGCTCGCTGTAGTACTGGTGGGCGAGATCTCGTTCCAGTTCAGAAAGTACGGTGACCCGTCGGCGGATTTCCTCGGCCGGAATCTGGTTGGGCATGGTGGCCGCCGGAGTGCCGTCGCGACGGCTGAAGGGAAATACATGGACCTTCATAAACCGTGCCGCACGGCATGTGTCCAGTGTCTGCTGGAATTCGGATTCCGTTTCACCCGGGAACCCGACGATCACGTCAGTGCTGAATGCTGTGGCGGGCCCCAGCACCTCACGGATTTGTGCGAGCCGATCAAGGAATCGCTGAACGCGGTAACGGCGGTGCATGCGGGTCAGCACCGAGTCGCTGCCGCTCTGCAGAGCCGGATGAAATTGCGGGCACAAATGCTCGCAGTCACCGCAGGCGCGAATGAACTCGTCGTTCACCTCCACCGCTTCAATGCTGGACAGCCTCATCCGCCAGTAACCCGGTATGCGGTCAAGACGACGGAGGAGATGCCAGAGTCGCGCGGGAGGGTCACCGGCCGGCAGATTATTCGTGTCCACGCCGTAGTGACCCATGTGGATGCCACTAATGACGATTTCCCGGTAGCCGTGATCAATCAGCGCTCGGACCTCGTCCTCAATATCCACCGCTCGGCGACTGCGGAGTCCGGGACGGACCGTGGGAATGATGCAGTATGAACACTTGAGTATGCAGCCGTCCTGAATCTTAATGAAGGCCCGCTGACGGCCCTCGAAATCTGTGATGCCCGCGGGAAGAGTGGATACGCCGAAGCGAGCCAGTACGTCGGGAAGCTCACGCTTGTCGGATATCACCTCAATCACGTTCGGGAGTTTCGCAACGGCTTCGGGATCACGCGTCGCATAACAGCCCATGACGATCGTTTTGCCCGCAGGATTCTGCCGCGAAAGCTGACGGATCACCTGGCGCGACTTGGAGTCTCCGGTGTTGGTGACTGTGCAGGTGTTGACGACACACAAGTCCGCAGCTTCACCCTCGATCGCCTCCCGATAACCGCTCTGCAGGAGCGCTTCACGGACAAGCTGCGTCTCGTACTGATTGACTTTGCAGCCCAGAGTCACCAGGCGGCATGTGGGGGTCGCGGACATAGCTGGCAAACACAGACGGGAAGGATTGAGACGGAGCGTTGAACAGACGGCCTTCGCGAATCAGCGAATCGGACTTGCCGGGCCACTCAGACGAAACTGGCACAGGAAAATGCCCAGCACATATAAAAACAGCAGCGGGAACATCATCAGCAGCATGCTCCATGGGTCCGGTGAAGTGGTGAGCACCATGGAGGCGACCGAGATGGCAAGCACAGCGATACGCCAGTTCTCGCGGTAGGTCTGTACCGAACAGACGCCGATGCGTTCAAGAAACAGCATCACAAGCGGCAGCTGAAAACTGACACCGAAGAGCAGTGGCATCAGCATCGCCGAGCTGATGTATTCGGAAAGCCGAGGTTGAACCGTGACGCCCATCCAGTCACTGAAGCCGATGAGAAAGTCGAGCATCAGCGGGAAGGCAAAAAAGAAACCTCCAGCCGCACCGGCAACGAAGAGCACCACACTCAACGGCAGGTACAAATACACATACCGCCGCTCGTGCGGGTACAGCCCCGCCGCTACGAACAGCCAGAGCTGATAGAATACCCAGGGAGCAGCGAGAAACAGGCCTGAGAAAAAGCAGACCTTCATGTAGACCATAAAGCCCTCTTCAGGTTTGAAGGATGTGATTCGGGATGTGTCCTCGATCACTCGCTGCAGCTGTGCGAATTCCGGTGCTGTGATGACCACCTCCACGTAATCCGGGAGCGTTTCAGCGGGGGGCTGCAGAGTTGCCGGG
>JBEAUF010000201.1:0-9542 GCA_041161565.1 Planctomycetota bacterium
TCCGTCGGCCTGAATGTCGCCGTCGGCAAGAATGGTGATGTTGCCGGAATGATCGGTGGTGACGGTGCCGGCGTTTTGCGTGGAGACCAGTTTTTCAATCCGCAGGTCTTTGCCCTTAAGACTGATACCAGCGGCGCCGCTGGTGGTGACGGATCCTGCGAGGGTGGTCAGTCCTGTTCCTGCATCCTGTCGGAGGCTGGTGGCGACGATTTGCTGAAGCGTGACATCCGCTGCGGAATTAATGATCAACTGCCCGAGGGCCACATTTTTGCCCGCGGCGGCAGCGAGGCTGATGTTTCCGGTGCCGGCTTCGAGGGTCAGGTTCTGAGCCCCGGTTGTTGTGGCATCGATGTCACTGTTGAGTGTGATGTTGCCGGCACCCGCGCCGGTGGAGAGTGCAACGTGTCCGGTGAGAGTGGTGGGGCCTGTGAGTGTGATGTCGTCATTGGTGGTCTGCACATTGCCAGCGGTGGAGATGCTGTTCGCGGAAATGCTGACAGCGCCGTCGGCCTGGATGTCGCCATCGGCGAGGACGGTGACGGTGCCGGTGTGATTGACCGTGACAGTGCCGGCGTTCGTGGTGGTGACAAGTTTTTCAATCCGCAGGTCTTTGCCACTGAGGGCCACCCCGGCGGCCCCCGAGGTGGTGACGGAACCAGCGAGATTTGTCAGACCTGTGCCGGCAATTTGTGCGAAACTGGCGGCGATGATGTTTTGCAGTGAAACGTTTGTGGCTGAATTGATGGTGACCTGTCCCAGAGCCACGCCCTGCCCGGCGGCACCGGCGAGGGTGATATCTCCGGTGCCGGCTTCGAGTGTCAGGTGTTGCTGTCCGGCCTGGGCGCCGTCCAGACTGCCGCGAAACTGAATATCACCGGTGGTGCTGCCGGTGGAAATGCTGATCGAGGCCTCCAGCTTCACGGGATCATCAAAAAGAACCAGGCCGCCGCTGCCGGGTGTCTGTCCGGCGCCGCCACGGGCAAGAAGGTCTGCGTTAAGAGAGATGGTGTTGCCATTGGTCGCGAGGAGAATGTTGCCCGCATTTCCTCCGAGTCGGGATCCGGCAAGATCCTGACCGCCGGATGTCGTGATTGCAGCAACAGAGATACTGCCATCCTGTGTGCTGATTGCGACACCTCCACCGTCTCCGCCGTTGTCCGTGCTGCTGTCGGCCCCGGCGGTGATGATGCTGCCGAGAAACGAAGCGCTCCCGGTTGAGTTCAACGCGGCCTCAAAGTTGCCGCCGGAGAGGCCGGAGCCGGCAACGCCGGATGTATCCAGCAGGGAGCCCGCGGTGGAGGAAATTTCGGTGTTTGCCAGCAGGCTGATGTTTCCGCCCAGAGTCCGAACGCTGGTCAGGAAGCGAATTTCGTCGCCATCAACAATCAAATTGCCGCCACCGGTCACCAGCTCCTGCTGTTCAAAAGTGACCGTGTTGTTGAAATCTGCATCCGACAGAAATATGTCTGCCTGAAACCCGCTGTCAATTCCACGCACGGAAATCTGCCGCACACCGCTGGCGTCGGTGATCGTGAGTGAGCCCGTGGGGTTGCGGAAATCGGTGAGTTCGAAGCTGTCGCCATCGATGCGGCTGAGGTTGTCGCCGGCGATGCCGTTGTCGCCGAGTACGATATTGGGGTCGTCTACGGCCGGAAGACGAATCTCCAGATCCTCTGCGGTGCCGTCAAGCAGCAATGGTTCAAGCTGATCGAAGCGAATGTTGCCCAGTCCCGCGAGTTCAATTCGTCCCTTTTCGGGGCCCTCATGAATGACAAGCACGTCGGCCGTACCCGGATCGTTGTCCTGATCGATGGTGTAACCTTCGATCGTCAGCTTGTCGTTGTCCGCATTTGAGGCGTCTTCGCCGCCAACGAAAATGATGTCGCCTGCCGGCAGTGTCAGATTGGAAACATTGATGGTCACATGGTCCGATTCAGACCCACTTCCCTGAATCGGAAGACTGTTCTGAGTCGTGGCGTTGTTCAGAAAGAACTGAGCATCCAGCAGCAGCACCTGGTCATCGGCAAGCAGGTTGAACTGCGAATCTGCTATTCCGGCGTCGATTGTCCACGTACCTTCGGTGATTTCGAGCTTGACAGTGGCGACTTCTGAGCCGCCGCCAAGGTCCTGCTGACCGCCCGAGGAAATCGTCAGATTTTCGCCGCCAACGAGCTGCACGCCCGTCAGCGCAAGGCTGGCGTTGAATACCCGACGGTCTTCCAGCCGCAGCAGCCTGAGCCTGCGCAGGGTGGGGGCCGAAGGTGTTCTGCCACGCTGAAAAATGCGCCGCAGCAGAGATTGAAGTTGTGAAAGAGTCATGCAGGCACCCGGGCTGGCCAGCAGGGAGTATGGACGAACAGTCGCAGTTTCCTCCACATGCACCGGGCAAATGGTAGCATGGGGAATTCAGGTAATATAAGCATTGAGTCGTTAGGAAAACACGGAAAACTGTGCCGTTTTTGCATCTTACGTGGTTTACGGGGCACTCTTCCGGCCGTTGACTCTCAGTAGTCGCCAGAACTGACGGAATCCGGGAATTCACAATAACCCGGGTAATCCGTAAGGTCGACACAACAGAAAATTTCGCACGCCGGAGAGGCCCCTGAATGGGTCACCGGCTGCAGGTTATGATCCCCCGGCTGCACTTGCAGCCGTGCTTTAACTGAGGCATCCGCATGTCAAAAACGTTCACCGGCTGCATCTGTTGCCTCGGATTTTTCCTTGTTTCCAGCTGTTGCACGGCGGCCTCTGCTCAGGAGCCCTCGTCCGCTGCTCAGGAACAGCCGGCGGCGTCAGCAGTGCCGGCGATTGACCAGTTTATCCCGCCGATCCGCACGGTGACTCTCAGTCGCAATCTCCAGCGGCCCCAGCTCCCGGTGCCTGAGGGCGACTTTGTTGCGCAGGTGACCAGTGAGCCCATCCCCGCGTGGTACACCACTCCTCCGTGGTACACGGTCCGCAGGCCTAATCGCACGCTCTATCCGTTCAGGCACCGACCGCTGTATTTCGAGGACGTGGCTGCTGAACGCTGTGGAGATTCCTGCGGGTGCCTGCAGCCCGGTGTGTCACTGGTACGCTTCTCGACCGACTTTTTGCTGCTGCCCTGCAGAATCTGCCAGGACCCTCCGAACGAATGCGTCCCGGCCGGTCGGGACTGCCCCGTCGATGCTCCTGCGACGAAACGCAAAGTGGCCCATGCACCTCGCCGGAAGTCCGCTCCCGCCACCGCGACGCTTAACCCAACACCCACCCCGGTTCCAGTACCAACGCCCGATTCCTCCGTCCCTGTCGTGAGACCTGTTTCTGCTCCGGAGAAATCGGCAGCAAAGCCCGCAGAAAAATCCGCAGAAAAGCCCGCAGCAAAGCCCGCGGAAAAGTCACCCGAACAGTCCGTGGAGAAGCCCGTATCGGGAGATCTGTCCGGGCCGGTGCAGCAGCCGGAGGGCATTCTGTTGCCCGCCGTGTCTGATCTGGCTGATCCGCCCGAATTCGCACGCCACCCCGCTGTTCAGGTGGTCAAAAAGGCCAGGTGAACGTCAATCCTGCGAGCCGTCGGAGTCGAGACCACGCGGACGCAGGGGCGGTTTGAAGCAGGGCCGTTCCGGTGGCGTAGACGGGAGCGGGGCAGCGGTCGGTATCCGTCGGCCGGACTGAGGCTGGATACCAGACATCTCCGCTTTCCGGCGTGCCCTCGGCGTTTGTAGGGATCCGCTGGGTCAGCACCAGCTCCGGTGGTATAGTCTGCAGCGCCGTTCCGCTGACGGACTCAATCGCTCCGGGCAATCGGCGGCCTGGTGCAGAATCAAACCGCAGTTCTGCAGCAGCATTTTCCGGCAGCAGATCGATATCGGATTGTCGGACGCAGGCCAGTGCCCTCAGGTCTGCGAACTCACCTACGGAACACAGCTCCATCTGTGGTTCCAGCCACACGCCCCTGCGGGCCGTATCGAGGACTTCGGTGGTGCCGAAGACTGAGTGCCGGTTTTCCGCCAACCCTGGCATTTGTGACAGGTTTCGGGATGGAAACACGATACCGGCTCGCGGGCTGCGAATGGTGAGTTCAGATTCCGTTGTCTTCAGCACTTCCAGCCTTCTTCGCGCAGACTCCAGCAATTGTTCGGCTGCAGCAAGTCCGCTCTCACCGGAACCGGATTCCAGCTGCCGCAGCTGCAGGCCTGCGGTGGCCGCCAGCCGCCGCGCGATCTCACCCTCGGCTTCAGCAATCTTCAGCTCCAGATCACCATTCCGCAACCTGGCCAGTACATCGCCCGGCTGCACTCGAGTTCCCGCGGGGATGAGCCACTCCACCTGCCCGGCACTTCTGACATACACGGGTACCGCATTTCCGGGAGTCATCAGGAATGGCACCCGCAGCGAAACAGAAACCGGCACAAACAGCAGTGCACCCAACAACCCTGCGGCGATCGCCAATCTCCAGCCTGCCGCGGCCCTGTTCTGACTTGCCTGGAGCGATGCCAGCAGAGGTTGCAGGCGTGTGCCGGCTGTCAGCAGCAGGGCAAGGATCCCTGGAGCGACGGCCAGCCATCCAAGCCCGGCCGGCTCCACAAAACGGTACACCAGAACCAGCAGTCCTGCGGTGATAATCAGCCGGTAGACGGACGCACAGATGCCATAAACCGCGAGGCAAAATCGGGCCGTGCCGGATCTTTCCGAAGGAAACATCGGGGGATTGCCGGTGAGCAGCCTGCGAAACGCATTCAACGCCTCTTCACTTCCCGCTTCTGCCAGGTTCGGCACGCCGCAGAAATCGCTCAGCAGATAATATCCGTCATATCTCAGCAGCGGATTTCCATTGACGAGCAGAGTATTCAGCGAACACAGCAGCATCACGTTCAGGCAGAAATCGTGCAGCAACCCCGGGTGTGTGCACGTCCAGATCAGGGCACACAGGGCCGCCACGACAAACTCCACGCCCATCCCCGCCCCTGCCACGGCCATGCGTTTCCAGCGTTCCGGCCAGAGCCACGAATCGCTGACATCGCAGTAGGGGAAGGGAACAAACAGCGTGAACTGCATGCCCAGCTCCCGACATTCACCCCCGAAATAACTGCAGACTGCCGCATGTCCGAGCTCATGCAGCCCACGAATCAGGATGAGTGCTGCAGTCATCAGTAACAGGTTGCCCGGGGCCAGAAACCGTGTCAGCCCCGGCAGCTCGCTCAGCAGAGCTTCGTGCTGCACCAGCGTGAGTCCCAGCGCCAGCAGCACCAGCAGAAGTGCGGCGGAAAGCGCAGTCGGCAGCAGCAGCAGCGAAGTGACCGGTCTGAGCCATTTCAGCAGCCGGTCCGGATCAATTCCTCGCCAGCGAATGGACACGAGGCTCCACCAGCCGCGGAGGAAACGCGCGAGTCCTCCGGCATGCGCCGGCCGCTGCAGGGCTCCGGCCCGATTGCCCGGCAGGATTGAACACATCAGACCCGCTCGCACGGCACCGGCAAGGAAGCGGCGGAGTTCAGCGGCTGACCAGTCAAAGTCGGGATGCTCCAGCGCCAGTTCTGCAGACAGCTGGTCAAACGTGGCACCGTCACCGGCGCGCCGCAGCAAACTCAGCTCAGCCGCAGACATCTGGAAATAAGACAGCCGCAGCGGGTCCTTCAGCACCCACATGCCACCTCCGGCAGCACGCAGCTCCAGATCCTCCCGCAAACGCCAGCCTGCTGTTTCCATCACTGTCCCCGCAACTCGCGATCCCTGTGTTTGTCAGTTCTCGAGCAGCACTTCAAGCAGCACGTTTTCGCCGGGACGCAGCCGCAGCTCGGGATTGGCAACCTCGGCGCGAATCCGCACCTGATGATTCAGCGCGTCCACTTCCGGGCTGACAAAGATCAGACGACCCTCGAGCACCAGTGGTGGCAGTTGGCTGCCGGTGGCGGAGCCGCTGCCGCTGCCGGTGGCGGAGGCAACCGGTGCGGCAGTGCTGCCGGCATTCGCCAGCCGGGCTCGCACCTTCTGACCTGTCTTCAGAACAGCGGCAGCATCTGCGGACGTAAAGCCCTCAAGATGCAGCGGGTTCAGCTGGAGGATCCGGATCACCGGTTCACCTGCCTCACACCATTCGCCGGCCTGTTTGAGATGTTCCACAACGACGCCGTCGAAGGGAGCCGTGATTCGGCGACGATCGAGCCGAGCCTGAGCGATCTCGAGGGTGGTCTGCAGATTGGCCAGCTGCAGCCGGGCATCCTCACGATCGGAGTGTGCTTCCTGCAGCTGCAGCTCCAGTTTCTGCAGTGCCGCTCGCTGCTGTTCCACCAGTGACCGTGCCGCGCGGCTCCGCGAGACTGCCATGGCACGTTCCCGCGTGGCTGCTTCAGTTCGAATGCGTGACTGCTCCCATTCATTCTGCAGCGCGAACCACTCCGATGCCGGAACACTCCGTTCCGACTGCTCACGAGACACCCGCGCTCGCTCCAGCCTGTCCTCCGCCAGCTCTTCCAGTTTCCGGGCGAGCTGGACCGGGGATTCGTCACCAGCGAGAAGTTCTGCGGCTGCAGCCTGTTCCAGAGCTTCCTCCAGTTGTCGCCGGCCTTCTTCCACCGCGGCTTCCGCGATCTCCACTTTCCGTGAAGATTGATACTTCTGCTCCGCGGCCAGCAGGTCCCGCTCGGCCAGCTCAACAGTCAGCGCGGCTTCACGTTCATCCAGTGTTGCCAGCTGGCTGCCGCTGGATGCATGGGCTCCGGGCTGGATGTCGATGGACTTCAGTCCGCCCCGTTCAAGCGCCGGTATTCGGGCTTCGGCTGCGGCCCGCGCCAAACCCTGCAGCTGCAGTACTCGCGCTGCAGAACTCACGAAAGACGTTCGCGACACGGCCAGCGCAGCGGGTTCATCCGCGGCAGGCTGTGGCAGGCCACTTCCGATCAGAGTCGTTCCCATAAGGGCGCCGGCTGACAGCCATCGCCATGCTGATGTTCTGAACATGAATTTCGCACCTCTTTGCACTAACGCCCGCCTCGCTGCACAAACTCCACGAACTTCCGCAGCAGCACATAGCCCAGACTTCGCTGCCCGCAGGCGATTTCTGCCCGCACTCCCGCACCCGGTCGCTCCTGCACCCCACCCAGCCCCTCAGCGGCAATGTCGCCTTTGACTCGCAGCACCAGCTGCCCTGCGGCATTAATCACTGCCGATTCACTCACCCGACTCACCTGAGTCCTGTGTAATTTCTCGGGGGCACTTTCCGAAAAGAACGAAATCTCCGGAGCTCCCGCCGCGGCCGCCTGCATCACATGCCGCGCCTCACGTTCCGGAATCTCCAGCTGCAGTTCCCAGGCCCCCTGAGGATTTGCCAGCTCCAGCAGCAGCTGACCGCGTTGGAGCGGTCGTCCGGTCATGCGTTCCGCCGCATCATCCGCATACACTCGGCCAGCGAATGCCGCTTTGACTTCGAGGGATTCGAGACGACGTTCGAGCAGCTGGCGGCGGAGTCGCAGGGATTCCATCCCCGCTGCCAACTCCGCCTGCTCCGCCGCAAGCAGTGCGGTGTCCGCCGACCGTGAAGTCTTCAGCTGTTCGATTGCGGCCAGACGAGCCTCCGAGGCCGCGGTCTGTCCCAGCACCGCTTCCAGTTCCAAAGACAGCTCGTCACTCCGCAAACGCATCAGCAGCTGCCCCGCCGCAACCTCTTCACCATCCTTGACCGCCATCAGCGTCACGATTCCACTCTCGGGCGCGTGAATCTGCAGTCGCTGTGAAGGCAGCAGCCTCCCCGGTGCGGGGACCCACAATTCCAGCGGCACAAAGATCGCCACCCCGGTCACCAGACCAACGGCAGCCGCTGCCAGCCGCAGCCGCTGCCGAAACCGCGACCGGCCTGTGGGACCTGAAGCCGCGTTTCCAGTACCAGTCTGCAGATTCCTCAACGCGCCGCGAAGCTGCCGCAGCAGGCGCAGCAGCAGTTCACGGTCGGGTTTCGATCCCGCTCCAAACTCCACCACCAGCGCCCGCTCACACTCCGACCACACCCCCGAAACACTCAGGGGAAACAGCCACTGACTGCCCCCGTCCGGAAGCTCTGCTGCACCACCGCCGGACTGACGCTTCGCCTGCTCAGCCACCGCACGGCAAATTCTCAACACCGCCTCTGAACGATCATTCACCCCCTCAGGACCCGTCGCCGACTCCATCCGCCAGCCCGTCGCTTCCCGCACACAGACGCAGGCCCGCGCACACCCGAGCACGGCCGGCAGATCTGCCACCAGCACCTTTCCCAGACCCGATTCCGATGTCGCCCCGTACAGACCGGGCAACATCTGATCCAGACGCTCCACACCCGCCCGATACCGCTGCAGCACTCCAAGCCGGGAACGACGAAACAGATCCGCCAGAATCTCCACGGCCGATTCTGCCAGCCCGCCCGGAATCCCCGCTCCCTGCAGCTCCAGCACCACCTGGAGTCCGGCAGCCACGTCGGCCCCAACCGTCTGCCGCGCAATCCCAGGCTCTCCGGTCCGATCCTCCAGTACCTGTCCCGGAGCGGCCGCTGCAGCGGCCAGGCGTTTTCGCGCGGCGGCATCGGGGTCCGCCTGCAAATCACCGGGTCCGGACCGCGCAGCACATTCCACAGTCGACCCGTCGACGGACCAGAGTTCCACGCCGGGCAGCTCAAAGCCCGCTGCCAGCTCCCTCACCATCAGTGCCGGCAGCAGTTCGTCGGCAGAGCCGGCCGGCTGACGCCGCACGGCACTCTCCAACACCGCCTGAAGCTGGTCCAGCATCGAGGTCATTGCTCTTTTCCTGCAACAGTCACCAACCGCCACTACCCGATAAATATCGGCAGTTTCCGCCTGTTGAATTCCCGCCACCTTGCAAAACCGACGGTTGAAACGCGTGAAAAGTGCTGATCGCGCTACCGTTTTCACGGGAATAATCGTTGCGTTTATCGCAATCCCCGAACATACTCAGGTGCGAGTTCCGCTGTCGGCGGTGCTGGTCTCTGCACCGGGGACTGCATCAGGCCCTGCCTGTTTCTGGTCCGCCCTGCCCTGCCCTGCCCGGCTCAGGCCAGGCATTGCGGTGTCAGCAGGCCGCCAGCCTGCCACAATCGGACCGTGGAGCGCACAATTTCGACCGCAGGGGGCCTGCAGGTGTGCTGCAATCGTGTGCATCTTCAAACGCGTTGAGCGTCAACGAGAGTGCGGTGCATTTTTGCGCTGAAGTGGAGGGGCTGACTGCTGTTGACTGACGAAGCCTGCAAACACGCCAGACAACCCGCAGAACATCCCCTCCACTTCAGCGCAAACAGCGAATGACCGCATTTGCTGTCCGATTAAACACGGCTGACCAAAAACGGCGCCGCCCGAATTGTGGAAATTTTTTTTCTTTCCGGCCGATTCCGGCGTCGGCCCAAAGGCCTTGACGTTCTGGGATCCGGGATGGTGAAACGGCGCTCGGATGGAGCCCTGTTTAAACCACAGAGTACACAGAGTTTCACAGAGAAACACAGGGAATTCGGCAACACTGTCAACAGGTGTCGACATCGCATTCGCCGCGCTTCTGAGCGGGCGGGCGGCAGCCCCCGGTTG
>JBEAUF010000229.1:0-17059 GCA_041161565.1 Planctomycetota bacterium
GGGTGGGATGATGAACACATCAAAAACGAAGAGCAATACACCAGCTGTGCTTACCGCCTGTCTTGCAGAATTCCCTGTGTTACTCTGTGGTGGAATAGAAGCTCCATCCGCACGGCGGAACGCGGATTATCTGCGGAACACCGGCAAAATGCGCCGGAAAAAGGTGGAAAAAAGGTGGATGTCCATGTTTTTGGGGGATGGCATCAACATCCGCTGGCACGGCCGGGCAACTGGGCTCCAAAGAATTGACCGGCCAATTTAGACTACCACCGGAATATTGGTTCCCCAAACCGAATGCAATTGGTTCCACAGGCACGGAAGCCATGAAGATCCGTTCCCGAATCCTGAATATCGTGCTGTCGCTGACTGCCACAGTGCTGCTGCGACTGCTTTTTCTCACCGTCCGTATCCGCCACTTTCACGTGGCCCCTGATGGCACTCCCTACAAGCGCCCGCGGGGCGGCGTGCGATACACATTTTCGATGTGGCACGATCAGATTGTGATGGCCGTCTTTTCACAGCGAACGTGGAATCTGGCAGGTCTGATCAGTCAGCATCGCGATGGCGGATACCTCGCTGACTCCGTGCGTCTGGCCGGGATTCAGCCGGTTCGCGGCAGCACCAGCCGGGGCGGCATGGAAGCCGTTCGGGAAATTCTCAGCCTGCCCGACCTGCACCTCGCCATGACCCCCGACGGACCTCGCGGACCTAGGCGGCAGATGAAGGATGGAATCCTGTACATCGCTTCAAGGTCCGAACGGCCGCTGGTACCAGCAGGCATGGCTGCCGGCAACGCATGGCAGATCCGCGGAAGCTGGACGGATCTGACCATCCCGAAACCTTTCTCCACCGCAATTCTGATCGCCGGCACACCGGTTGTGGTGCCCAGGGATCTCGATCGCGACCAGATGGCACAGTGGAGCGCGGCGCTCACGACAGAAATGCAGCGGCTTGATCAGGTTGCAGAACGCATCCTCCGCGGAGACGACTCCGCGATCGCCGAAATCGACCGGTCGAATGACCCGGAGTATTTTTGCTTCCCGGCCACTGCCGTGCCAGGTTCCGAAACCCGTGCGGCCTGAATTCGGTCATCGGTCGGCGGCGTTAAAGGCCCGCACCTGCGGTGCGACCGCTCAGAGTGGGCCAGACGCATTGCCAACGCGTTGAACAAAACGCGAGACCAAACGCGATGAGCCGCAGGGCGGAAGCAATACTGAGCCGCAGGGCGGAAGCAATACTGAGCCGCAGGGCGGCAGCCCGCGGGTAAAGTGCCCTGCCAACGCACCGCTGACGCCACGGCCAGGGGGGCGCACCAGGGTGCGAAATCGCAACCGGGGGCTGCCGCCCGCCCGCTCAGAATGCTGCTGACGCCGCGGCCAGGGGCGCGCACCAGGGTGCGAAATCGCAACCGGGGGCTTCCGCCCGTCCGCTCAGGAGGTCGCGCAGCTTTATTCAGCGTTTATCAAGTGGCTTGGCGATCTCTACGGCCAGGCACTGCCGCAATCCCGTCGGCCGGCAACGGAATCGAGCCAGAACCACGCCTCGGCCGGCAACTGTTGGTTGTTCGGATGCAGCGCGATTGGTCGTCTTGCGTACAGTCCTGCAGCGACGCCTTCGGCTTCGTCCAGACGCTGCAGAGTTTCCGGACTGACTGAGTAAAGCTCTCCGTGAATTTCCAGCCCATCCGGCCATTCCACAAGTCCGGGATAGCTGCCCAGATCAAACAGTCGATAGAACGGTTGCGTCCGGGCCGGTCCGAGGAACTGAGCGGTGCGCAGCAGGTGATGCAGAGCATAACCCTGCTTGAGTGAACCATAGACGAAGACGACAGACGATGTCATGTGATTTACGCGCTGAAGGACGTGCGTTGCACAGCAAACCGCTACCGAAAAGATTACGACTGCAGCTGCACGCTGTCAATTGGCTGCGACAGCTGCAGGGCCTTGTCTTTCATCACTGCTCGCCAGCCTGTTTCCGTGCCGCTGCTGCGGCCTCGGGATCATTCAGCCGATCGCAGCAGCGTGCAAGCGTATCGAGCATCTGTTTCAGGAACAGGCCATCGAGAGGTCGGGCTGGATTGGTTTTGATCCAGTTGCGCTGCAGGGGAATGGCCTCTTCAAGGGCCTTTCGGGCGGCCATGAAGTTGCCGTGGTGAAAGTCAAGCTGGGCGACGTGTTCCAGCAGCTCAGCATGGTTGCGTTCCCGAACGGGATTTATGGACTCACGCTGGCGGACTTCGGTGTTGATGGCCAGAGCTTCGCGGTACGAGGGTTCGGCTTCGAGCGGCCGCCCGATGACCGCATGCAGGTGTCCGAGGGTGTGCAGGGAGTCCAGCAGCTCGATGCGATATTCGAGGTGCCCCGGGCTGAGTTCGGAAATCTTCCGTGAATCCTCAACCCAGTCCCTGGCAGTTTGAATTGCTTCTGCAGCAGCCCCGGTTTTCAGCTGCAGATCCACCACGCGATCACGGCTGGCCAGCAGGGCGATTCGGTATTCGTGCACAGAGGGAGAGTCGAGGTGCAGGGAACGCCGCAGCTGAAGTGCGGCTTTGTGATCGTTCAGGGCCTGAGTCAGGGCGTTTTGAAGTTCCAGCAGTCGTCCCTGATTGAAAAGGACGCCGGCCCTGCGGTAGTTCAGCGCCGCCGTGGGCCCGCTGTGTTTTTCGATGGCCTCGTAGACTGCGGTGGCGGCCGCGTATTCCTTTTCAGCCTCTTTGAACTGCTGCAGTCCTGCGAGACTGACTCCCAGATTGACGTGCAGATCCGCAAGCTTCAGCTGACTGGCTGTTTGCTGCTCCGGCTCGGGGGCGAACTGTTCGCGAAGACGAATTGCCTCCTGCAGCAGCGGTACGGATTCTGCGGGACGATCATTTCTGCCCAGCACGGCTGCGAGCGAGGAGCGGACTTCGGAGGCGAGGGCCTGCAAAGTGGCAAGTTCGGTGGCCGGCAGCTTCTGACTCAGCCCCTCAAGAATCTTCAGCGATTTCCGCAACGACGATTCCGCGTCGCCGGGCGCGTTCCTTCGCTGATCGCTGATTTGCCCCTGCTCCAGCAGCGTCAGGGCCAGCAAACAGGAAAGGTCACGATGAAGCTGCGAATCCGCTTCAGCAACCTGCAGCATGTCTTCGAGCAGCGGTTCGGCAGCGGTCAGCAGTTCGACAGCCCGGGGCCATTCGCCAACAGCAACATGCTGCCGGGCAAGTGCGAGGCTGGCCCGGGCGAATCTCACCGCGGCTGCCGGAGATGCCGTTTCGGCCGCCTGCAGCTGCTGCAGAAGTTCTCCGTAAAACCGTATAGGCTGCGTGAGCAGGCGGGCGCGAAGCTCCGCCAGCTGTCCGGAATTCTGCAGCAGCGGCTCATCGGTGATTGCCGCGCGGAATCGATCAATCGCGCTGATGGCCAGCTGTTCGCGGGACTCCGCCCGCTTCCACTGCTCCTCAGCACGTGCGCGTTCAGCCTGTGTCTGCTGTTGTTCCCTCCGGAGTTCGCTGAGTGCCGCAGTCAGCCGCGACTCACGAACCCCAAGGTCCCGGGCGTGGCCAGCCTGCAGCATGATTACCAGCGCCAGTCCCGGAATGCTGATCAGCAACGCTCCGAAACCAACCGCGGCTGCGGTTCGATTCCGCAGCAGCCAGCGGCGAACCTTTGCGGAATATGGTTCACCCCAGGCTTCAACCGGCTCGTCGGCGAGCCAGCGTTCGAGCTCCGCGGCGAATGCGGTTGTCGTGGGATACCGTTGCTGCGGATCCGTCTGCATGGCTCGCAGACAGATGGCTTCGAGAGCTGGCGGGGCGAGCGGATTCAGGGCGCAAGGCGGTCGAAAGGCACCCGCATTGACACGCTCAAAAAGCTGCTGCGGTGTACTGGAATCACTCGCCGAAATCGGCGGTCTTCCGGTGAGCAGGCTGTAGAGAATGGTGCCGAGCGAGTAGATGTCAGCGGCCGGACTGGCGACGGTGTTGTGCAGGCCAAGTTGTTCGGGGGAGGCATATCCGGGTGTCCCGATTCCGCTGGTTCCGGGACTCTCGCCTGGCTCTGTCAGGACCGTGTCGCGGCCATGGACTGCCGCGTTCGCCTTCCCTGTTTCCGCATCCAGCATCCGGGCCAGCCCCCAGTCAACCACCAGAGTTTCCCCGTAGGCACCAAGCAGAATATTGGCGGGTTTCAGGTCCCGATGAATGACTCCACGACTGTGCGCGTAGGCCATGGTATTGCAGACGTCGATGAGTCTTCTCACCAGCCGTCGCAGGTTGACCGCAAATTCCGCGGGCGGTGTCTGCGCAGGATCATGCAGCCGGCGGATGCCTTCGTGCAGAGTTCCCGTTTGATCGCCGCGGATCAAACGCATGACATAAAATGGCCGACCGTCCTCCCGCTCGCCTCTGGCATACACAGGAATGATCCCGGGATGCTCCAGCTGCGCGGTGATTTCAGCTTCACGCAGGAAGCGGCTGCGATAGCGATGGTCGTCGGCAGCACCGTCGCGAATTTCCTTGAATGCCACATCCCGCTGAAACTCCTCGTCACGGGCAACTGAGACTTCACCCATGCCGCCACGGGCCAGCGGTTCAAGGACGACAAAGCGGCCATCGATTGAGGGCTTCGCTGCCGCCACTTCATTCGCCAGCTCAGACTGCACACGCTCCAGTTCGTCCAGCACCATAGCTCGGTCGGATTCAGAGAATTCGTGCGCGAGCTGTGACAGGTCGGGACGTTCGCCCCGCTGATAAGCAGCCTCATACTGCTGACAGACTTCCATGAGCCGCCGCCAGACGGCCAGTTCCCGAAGCTTCCCGTCGTCATCCCCATCGGCTGCCTGCAGATTATTCATGCCTGAGGTGTACCTCCCACAATAATCGGATCAGCCGCAGCTTCTGCCCGACCAGCGATGTGCGGCGTTTCAGCTGTCGTGCGATCTGCTCATTCGACATCCCCTCCAGCTTCCACAGGGCAATCTGACGCAGTTCTCCCGTTGCGTCCTCCCGATCAAGCAGCTGCAGCAGAAACAACAGCTGATCAGATGCGTCCACTAATTCTGCAACCACATCTTTCCCGCGAGTTTGTTCGTGCTGAGCATCAGACAGTGAGACCTGCTGCAGGGGTTGCGAACGCTTCTGCGCAGAGGCTCTGGCGGCGAGATTTCGACTGCGATTCAGCGTGCAGGTCACAAGGATTCGCCAGAGACTTTCCCGGTCATCGAGCTCGGGAAAGTCACCGCGACGAGCGGCCGCGCAGAAACCGTGAAAGGCACTCAACGCAATATCCTCACCGTCCGCCGCTGCACCGCTCAATCGCCGCACCCGACTGTTTGCCAGCCGCACCATCCGCTGAAAATACCGCCTCCACAGAAACTCGACCGCCGCTGGATCACCGCTGGTGAGCAGTTCAATCCAGCGGGTTACGGAGCCTGGGTTTTGGTCATTCATGACATGAGAGGTCCTGGGAACGCGGTGGAGACGTCAGGCGGACGGATCCACGCTGACGAAACGATGATGGGATGAGCGCTGAGGCGCTGGGGTTGGGGGGTGAAGGATCTGAAGAACAGCTCAGCCTGCCTGAAACCTTGCCAGTGGTTAAACAGAAAAACCCATCTGCAGGATTCCCGACTCCTGAAGATGGGAATTGATGGGGTTTGGGCGGCGACTGAAGAGCCGCCGCAAAACAAAACAGCCGGGGCTTCGTGATGAAGCCCCGGCTGCGAATTGCCTCGCTGGTTGCGGGAATTACTTCTTTTCGAACTCAGCGTCGATCACATCATCGTTGCCACCGGCGGCACCACCGGGCTGAGCTCCGGGCTGGCCGCCTGCAGCGCCGGCCTGCATGAACTGAGCGAGCCCCTGAGCGGCCTGGGTGAGTTCACCGACTGCGGAGCGGATGGCGGCGGGATCGCTGCCTTCGGCCGCGGTTTTGACTTTCTGGATGGAGCTTTCGACGGCTGCCTTTGAGCCGGCGTCGAGTTTATCACCGTGCTCGCGAAGCGTTTTTTCCGTCTGGTAGACGATGTTGTGAGCTTCGTTGCGGGCAGTGGCGAGCTCCTGCTTGCGTCGGTCTTCGTCGGCATGCGCTTCGGCGTCGCGACGAATGCGTTCGATTTCCTCCTGCGAAAGTCCACTGGACTGTTTGATCTGTACGGAGTGCTGTTTTCCGGTTGCCTTATCACGGGCTGAGACGCTGAGGATCCCGTTGACATCGATGTCAAACTTCACCTCGATCTGCGGCACGCCGCGGGGTGAAGGTTTGATGCCGTCGAGGGTGAATTCGTCAAGCAGCCGGTTGTCGCCGGCCATGCGACGTTCCCCCTGGAACACGCGGATCGTCACTGCCGGCTGGTTGTCGGCGGCCGTGGAGAAGGTTTCGGTTTTGGTGGTGGGGATGGTCGTGTTGCGTTCGACGAGCACCGTCATGATGCCGCCTTCGGTTTCAAGTCCGAGCGACAGCGGGGTGACGTCAAGGAGCACAACGTCCTTCACGTCGCCGGCGATGATCCCGCCCTGAATGGCGGCACCGAGCGACACAACTTCGTCGGGGTTCACGCCCTGGTGCGGCTCCTTGCCGAAGAGGTCCTTCACGAGTCGCTGCACTTTGGGAACGCGAGTCGATCCACCGACCAGAACCACTTCGTGAATGTCGGATGGCTTGAGCTTGGCGTCCCGCAGGGCGTTGAGTACGGGTTGTCGGCAGCGTTCCACGAGCGGATCGATGAGCTGTTCGAACTTCGACCGCGTGATGCTCAGCTGCAGGTGCTTTGCACCGGTGGCATCGGCCGTGATAAACGGCAGGTTGATGTCGGTGGTCTGCTGTGTGGAGAGTTCCTTTTTGGCTTTTTCGGCGGCTTCCCGCAGACGCTGCAGGGCCATCGGGTCCTTGCGCAGATCGATGCCATGCTCTTTCTGGAACTCGCCGGCGATGTAATCGATGAGCGTTTCATCGAAGTCGTCACCACCGAGGTGGGTGTCGCCGTTGGTGCTGAGCACTTCGATGAGTTCGTTTTCGACTTCGAGGATCGACACGTCGAATGTGCCGCCACCGAGGTCGAAGACGCAGATCTTTTCTTCTTTTTTCCGTTCGAGTCCATAGGCGAGGGCGGCGGCGGTGGGCTCGTTGATGATTCGAGCCACCTCGAGGCCGGCGATCTGGCCGGCGTCCTTAGTTGCCTGACGCTGGGCGTCGTTGAAGTAAGCCGGAACCGTAATCACGGCCTTGCTGACTTTGTGGCCGAGGTAGTTTTCGGCGGCTTCCTTGAGCTTTCGCAGGACGAGCGCAGAGATTTCGGGCGGGGTGTATTCCTTGCCGTGCACGTTGACCTTCACGTAGTCGGCCGTACCCCCGACCACGCGATAGGGCACCAGCTTCTCTTCCGATTCGACTTCACGGTGCCGACGACCCATGAAGCGTTTGATGGAATAAATGGTGTTCTGGGGGTTGGTGACAGCCTGCCGCTTGGCGGGCTCGCCAACGAGCGTTTCGCCTTTGGAGGTGAATGCGATGACGCTGGGGGTTGTGCGGCTGCCCTCCTGATTGGCGATGACTCGCGCTTCGCCCCCCTCCATGATCGACACGACGGAATTGGTGGTTCCCAGGTCAATGCCGATAATCTTTTCGCCGGAGACAGCCATGAGAGGATTCCTTTGATGCGGTTGCCCACGACCGGTTGCTGTGCTGCGTGGGGCGAGCGGACGATGGTGTGATGGACGAGAACCGGAGTCGTCTGTGGTGACAGATCCGCAGGGACTGTCACGGTTGTTGCGTGCTAAGGAACGGATGCACATCCTGTGCCGCAAGTTGAAGCTTTGGTGCAAATACTGTTCTGTAAACAGCTTAGGGTGAGCATCGCAATTCGGCCACAAAGGAGCTGGTCAAATTTGGCAGCGGAACACTGCAGCCGCCCAAACACAGACTGCCAATATGACACCATCACCGCCAGCAGCGGGAGGTGCCATATTGGCACCCAACACTGAGCTGACTGGCAGCAGGGGGAGCAGCGGGAGGAATCAAGCCCACTGGCATTGGCTTTCTCTCAATCGCCGCAAAAAGTGGGAAAGGCGAGCAGGGGATGTCAATCCCCCGGTAACGGTCCGTAACCGCGCGGGCAGCGCCGCAGCAGGAGCAGACCAGTGACTTACCGGCCGATTGACATCGACCGCACGCCTTGCATGATCGGGTCGAGGCGTTTCAACGGAGAGCGAGTCCTCCCAGGCATGCGAAACATCAGAAAGCCAATGCCACTGGGAATCACGCCCGTGGGCAATCCGGACTTCCGGGTGCAGGCCGCTTGACATGTCCGGTAACCGGCATTACAAGAGCGGGGCAGAGGATTCATTGAGGTGCAGCCAGGTAATCAGGTAAAAAGGCGAAGCCTTCGACGTGAAGGTGCCGCAGATCAGCGTCCGGGCGGGTTCTTTGGCAGGCTTGTTCGTCAGGGGCAATCGGGTCCCCGGTTCTGATCGCTCACTGGATTTCTGCTGCCAAGAGCGAGGACTGGGCCGGCCGATGTCAAAAAAAGACGCTGCGAAGTCATCTGTAAAGAAGGTTGCGAAGCGAATCCCCGCTGTCCCGGCGAAGACTCGCCCGGCTTCACGCGGCCCTGCCTCAGCAAAGCAGCCTGCAAAGCCCTCAGGGAAGGGCCGGCCGGCTCCCCGAATTGCGGTGGCCAAAAAGCCCGCCCAGCCGGCTGTTGCCGCCCCCTCGCGGCCGCGTCCCGCGGCTGCTGTGCAACCCCCCACAGCCGCTCCGGCAGTGCCTGCGGCCGCTGCCGGGCTCCCACCGGAAATCGAACTGGCGCGAGTGGACGAACAGCTCGTCACACTGCTCAACCGCCGCATCGCTCTGTATCTGGAAAAAATGAAGGGTTCCCACCCCACCTCCCGAATTTCACTGGGTGACCTCGATCAACAGCAGGTCTGGAGCACCGTTGAACGGCTGAACCAGGGTCCGCTGACAACTGCCGAGCTGCGTTCAATTCTCCGCCCCCTGCTCAGCGCAGGGCGTCAGCGTGTCAAGCAGGTGCGTGTGGCCTATCTGGGCCCCCCGTTCAGCTTCACGCATCAGGCAGCCATATCCCGGTTTGGCGAATCAGCAGATCTGGTCCCCGTAAGCACCATTGCGACGGTGTTTGAAGAGGTGAATCGGGGACATGTGGACTTCGGCATCGTCCCCATCGAAAACAGCACCGACGGCCGCATCGTGGATACGCTGGACATGTTCACACGGCTCCCGCTGCGGATCTGCGGGGAAGTGCTGGTACACGTCCACCACAATCTGCTGGCGCGCTGCGATCGCAGTGAAATCACGGAAATCTACAGCAAACCGCAGGCGCTCTCACAGTGTCGCGACTGGCTGTCGCGAAACATGCCCCAGGCACGTCTGATCGAAGTCACCAGCACCTCCACCGCCGCACAGCTGGCCCGCGACAAGCCCAACGTCGCCGCAGTGGCCAGCCGGCAGGCTGCCATCCAGTACGACGTGCCGATCGTCGCCGAATGCATCGAGGATAACCAGAACAACGTCACTCGGTTTGCCGTGATCGGCGAAGCGGTGGCAGAGCAAACCGGTTCGGACCGCACTGCGGTACTGCTCCAGATCCCCCACAAACCCGGCTCGCTCTCTGAAGCGCTCGAACCATTCCGCCGCAACAAAGTCAATCTCACGTGGATCGAATCCTTCCCGCTGCGTCAGCCAGCCGTGGGTTACCTGTTTTTCCTCGACTTCGAAGGGCATGTTTCCGAGCCGCGTATCAAAAAGACCATTAAGGAGCTCGAAGCCCTGCCCCCCGATCGGCTCGAAATTCTCGGCTCCTACCCCCGCAGCGAACCGTCTCGATAAAGTCCTGAAGTTCCTGCGATAATCCCTGCCATTTCCGTCACCCCCTCTGCCCAAAGGCTCTTTATGCGTCGGTTTCTGATCGCCGGAAACTGGAAAATGAACACCCTGCGCCGCTCCGCCGTGGAACTTGCCGGCGAACTGGCAGCCGTGGCTGCGACCGAAAACCCCGGCGTGGAAGTGCTGATTTGCCCTCCCTTCCCCTACCTCCTGCCGGTCGCTGAGCGAATTTCCGGGAGTGCTCTGCGGCTGGGCGCGCAGAACGTCTACTTTGAAGCTCCAGGCGCCTTCACCGGAGAAACCGCCTGTGAAATGCTCACCGACTGCGGTTGCCAGTATGTACTGATTGGCCACAGCGAACGCCGCGCACTGCTCGGAGAAACCGACGCACTGCTCAACCGCAAGCTCAATGCCGCCATCGCCTCCGGACTCACTCCGGTCCTCTGCGTCGGCGAGCTGCTCGCCGAACGCCAGGCCGGACTCACCGAAGAAGTGCTCGATCGGCAAATGCAGGGCGCCTTCCACGAAATCTCCGCCGACAAAGCTGCCGGGATCGTGATCGCCTACGAACCGGTCTGGGCAATCGGTACCGGCGTCACCGCTTCTCCGGAACAGGCCGAATCTGCCCACGAACATCTTCGCAAATGGCTTGCCCGACGATATAATCAGGCGTTTTCGGAAAACACCCGCATCCTGTACGGAGGCAGCGTTAAGCCCGACAACGCCGAAACTCTGCTTGGCCAGCCCAACGTCGACGGCGCTCTCGTAGGCGGCGCAAGCCTCAAATCCGCCTCCTTCGTTCCAATCATTCGTGCCGCAGAAAAACTGGCAGGCTGACCTCCGGTTTGCCGATCCAGCCGGTCTTCATTCCTCTGCCCGCGGAAGACGGATCCCATCCGTCTTTTCGCGTTTCCCCAGATACGAAAGCTGCTCGTTCCATGTCCTTCCTGATCTTCCTCCTCTCCACAGTTCTGGCGCTCATCAGCCTGTTCCTCATCCTGCTGGTGCTCATTCAGCGCGGACGCGGCGGCGGACTGGCCGGGGCATTTGGCGGCATGGGCGGTCAAAGCGCTTTCGGTACCCGAGCCGGTGACGTCTTCACCAAAATCACAATCGTGCTCGCCGTCGTCTGGATTCTGATCTCCGGCGGGCTCGGCATGATCATGCGTTCCCAAAGCTCCAAAACCGTCCTCCAGGCCGGTGCCAATGCGGGCAAAACCGAAGACGACGCAAAACAGGACGACTCCGCAGAAAAATCCGCTCCGGCCGCCCCGGCTGAAACCGGCAAAGCCGACGCCACCAAATCCGAATCCGAAGCTGCTCAAACCCCAGCAGAAGCCCCCAAAACCGACGCACCTCCAGCAGAAGCCCCCAAAACCGACGCACCTCCTGCAGAAGCCCCCAAAACCGAACCCCAGCCTGCCGAAGCACCAAAGACCGACACCCCCCCGGCTGAAGCACCCAAAACCGAACCAGCTCAGCCACCCGCCGGTGAAGCACCCAAAGCCGAAGCAAAAGCCGAAGCCGCCCCGGCACCCGGCAATGAACCTGTCGGCTTACCGGCCGAGCCGGCACCTCCCGAGGCGCCGCAGGCCGATCCGCCCCAGCCGCCCGCTGGTGATGCTCCCAAATCCTGACAACGTTCGCCCAGCGCAGGTTCGCCACCAACACCGCGCCCGCCGCCGTTGTTTGCCTCCCATTCTCACCCCACCCAACAGGAACCATGCTCTGTGCTGCTCAGCATGACAGGTTTCGGGCACTCCAGTCTGCAGACACCCATCGCACATGTCAGCGCAGAACTCAAGTCCGTCAACAACCGCTATCTGAAACTCACCCTGCGTCTCCCGGAATCACTGGCACGATTCGAGGCTGAAATCGAACGCGTGATTCGTGCCCGCATCTCCCGCGGCGCCGTTCAGGGAACCGTCCGGGTTCGATTTCTCTCCGGTCAAACCGACCACCAACTCGACCTCCAGGTACTCCACGGCTACCAACAACAGCTCAGCACCGTCGTTTCCTCCCAGGAAATCCACCTCGCTGCCCTGCTGGCACTCCCAGGTGTCGTCATCGAATCCGAAGTCGATGACGCACAACTCAGCGCCCTCTGGCCCGATCTCGAACGCTGCCTCAGCGAAACACTGGATCATTTCGAAGATTTCCGGCGTCGCGAGGGGCAGTCCATGCGACAGGACCTGTCGCTCCAGTGCGACGTCATCGAACAGCACCTCCGAACCGTCACCGAACTTGCTCCAGCAGTGGTCGTCGACTATCGCGATAAACTGCTCGAACGCGTCCGGCGTCTCATCGGCGACATCAACGTAACCCTCAGCGAATCCGACCTGATTCGTGAAATGGCGGTCTTCGCCGACCGCTGCGACATCAACGAAGAAATTACTCGGCTGAAAAGCCACATCGAACAATTCCGCAGACTCCTCGCCGCAGACACATCTCAGGGCCGTAAGCTCGAATTCATCAGCCAGGAGATGTTCCGCGAAATCAACACCATCGGATCAAAAGCCAACAGCACCTCCATCGCGCACTGCGTCGTCGACATGAAAGCAGCCATCGAACGCATCCGCGAAGTGCTCCAAAACGTCGAATAACACCACCCGTTTGTCCTTCCCCATCACATGTCCGGCACCGATCCCCGCATCGTTGTACTTTCCGGCCCCAGCGGCAGCGGCAAAACCACGCTCGTCCGACTGCTCATCGACCGCGCGCCCGTACAGCTCATCAAGTCCGTCTCCGCCACAACTCGCCCACCCCGGCCCGGCGAAGTCAACGGCGATGACTACTGGTTTCTTTCCCCTGCCGAATTCCGCTCCCGGCTCGAACACGGCGACTTTATCGAACACGCCGAAGTCTTTTCCTCCGGTTACCTCTACGGCACCCTCCGCTCAGAGCTCGACCGCGCCCACGCCCGGAACGGCTGGGCATTCCTGGAAATTGACGTGGAAGGTGCACAGAAGGTCGTGCAGCAGTACCCCCAGGCTGTTACCATCTTTCTCCGGACCCCGTCGCCTGCCGAATTTGAACGGCGGCTCCGGGCCCGCGGTACAGAATCCGAAGACGTCATCCAGCGGCGTCTGGCCGTCGCCGAACGCGAACTCCGCCAGGCTCCGCACTACCGTTACATAGTCATTAACGACCAGCTGGAAACCGCAGTCAACGAAATCTGTGATATCCTCAAGGCCGAAGAGAGGGCTCAAAATGCTTGACGACTTCCGCGAAGACGACATTGTCCGCAAGGTAGGCGGTCGCTTCCGCCTGTCTTCACTGATTCAAAAACGCATGGTTCAGCTCAACCGCGGCGCCCCGCAGCTCGTTGATGTCCAGACAAAAAACCTCATGGAAATCGTCGTTGCTGAGATCATGCAGGACAAGATCTTCCTCGACGCCACCGAAAACGTTCGCACCGCCCGCGACGAATCCTCGCTCGTTGACAAATACCACCGCGAACAGGGCCCGTCGCTCGACGACGTCAGACCCGACACCATGTAAACCACCCCATGGCAGATCCACTCACAGACTGCGAAGTGCTGCTGGGCGTCTGCGGAGGTGTTGCGGCTTACAAGTCCGCCGACCTCTGCAGCCGCCTCGTGCAGCGCAAAGCTCGTGTCTCTGTCATCCTCACCGACTCCGCATCCGAATTCATCGGCCGCACCACCTTCGAAGCACTCACAGGACGCCCGGTCCACGACGACCAGTTCACCCCCCGCGAACACTGGCAGGGTGAACACATCGGACTGGCCCGCCGCGCCCGGCTCGCCATTGTCGCCCCCGCGACCGCTCGCACCATCGCCCGCATCGCCCTCGGCCTCTCCGACGATCTCCTCAGCACAACACTTCTCGTCTGTCGCTGCCCCATTCTCGTCGCGCCCGCCATGAACGCCAATATGTGGGATGCTCCGGCCGTGCAGCGCAATATCGCACAACTGCGTGCTGACGGTGTCCACATTGTCGGCCCCGGCGAAGGCTGGCTCAGCTGCGGCCAGATCGGTGCCGGTCGCATGGCCGAACCCCACGAAATCCTCGACGCCATCCCGCGACTGCTCGCTGACCACGGCTCTCCCGGAACACCCTGATGCGGATCCTCCTTACCGCCGGCCCAACTCGCGAATACGTCGATGACGTCCGCTTCCTGTCCAACGCCAGCAGCGGCCGCATGGGCTACGCACTGGCGGCGGCTGCCATTGCCGCCGGACACGAAGTCGAACTTGTCACCGGCCCCGTGGAACTTGCCCCGCCTCCGGGCTGCCGCATCCATCGCATCGAAACCACTGAACAGCTCCGCGAAACCTGCCTGCGGCTCTTCCCCGGATGTGACGGAGTGATTGCCACGGCGGCCGTGTGCGACTACAGGCCCCGCCAGCGAGTCACGGGAAAGATCACCAAAACCGGTCAGCCGATCGTGCTGGAACTTGTGGAAACCTCAGACGTGCTTGCCGAGCTCGGCGGGGCGCGGGGACATCGCTGGGTCGTCGGCTTCGCACTCGAATCTCAGGACCCGCGGAACAACGCCATGCGCAAGCTCCGCATGAAACACTGCAGCTGCATCGTGCTCAACGACACATCCGCCATCGGATCGGTCACCAATCACGTCGAAGTTCTGTCACCCGATGCCGACACGATTGCCGAGTTTGAAGGCACCAAGGAGCAGGTGGCCAGGCAGCTTCTGGAGCTCATTCAGACCCGCATCGCCGGACAGTGACGGGCTGGGATGACGAAACGGTGTTAAGAACACCGGAAGTCGTTTTTCGGACTCCGCCCCCCATTACGGGGCGTGCGGGGGATGTCAATCCCCCGGTAACGGTGCGTGCCCGCGCGGCCAACACCGCAGCCGGAGTTCACCAGGGCCGCACCGGCCGATTGGCATCGGCCGCACGCCACACTGCGTTTTCGTGAATCAATCCGGCCGTGGGATTTCAACTGGCAAGCGGAACTGAAACCTCTCAATTTGCCCTTGTTTACACCGTTTCGCCATCCCAGTGACGGGCTGCTGCGGAGCGTTGCGTTCGCTGTGGAAATCGCGTAGCGACGCAGCAGCCGTGGTGAGCGGGTGGTTGTGAAGAGCAGGGCAGTGGGCCGGCTTCAGCCGCTGCCGAGCTGCACAATCTGAATCTGCTGCGCTTCTGAAGCGCTCACCAGGTCACTGTGACAGCTGGCTTTGCCGCTTTCCGCGCCGAGCGTTTTTCGGGTTTTGCCGGCAAGGCGATGAATTTCGTCCGGCGACAGAACTCCTCGACGTTCCAGGATTTCGCGCTGTTCATCGGTGAGTGCCGCGCTGACTTTGGCGCGATCCCATTGATATTCCTGAGCCTTACCGCTGGCGAACTGCTGGATTTCACGGCTGATGCGGACACTGCACCAGTCGTGTCCGCACATGGCGCAGAAGTCGGTGTCCACGTCGAGATCTTCGTCGTGGTAGGCGCGGGCGGTATCCGGGTCGAAGCTGAGTTCGAAGTGTTTTTCCCAGTTGAGTGCAGCGCGGGCTTTGGTGAGTTCGTCGTCGCGGTCACGGGTTCCGGGGATGCCGAGCGCAATGTCGGCGGCGTGGGCGGCGATGCGATAGGCGATGCAGCCCTGTTTGACATCATCCTTCTTGGGCAGCCCCAGATGTTCCTTGGGAGTGACATAGCAGAGCATGCTGGCGCCGTGCCAGGCGGCGTTGGTCGCCCCAATGCAGCTGGTGATGTGGTCGTAACCCGGGAACATGTCCGTGACGAGCGGTCCGAGGACGTAGAAGGGTGCACCGTGGCAGAGCCGTCGCTGGAGCTTCATGTTGAATTCGATCTGGTCCAGCGGCACATGGCCTGGGCCCTCGATCATGACCTGCACACCCTTGCGCCAGGCGCGTTCGGTGAGTTCGCCGAGGGTGGAGAGTTCGGCGAGCTGCGCGAGGTCTGTGGCGTCGGCAAGTCCTCCGGGACGCAGACCGTCACCGATGCTGAACGTCACATCCTGTTCCCGCAGCACGTCGCAGATGGCTTCCCAGTGTTCGTACATCAGATTCTGGCGGTTGTGGTGAATCATCCATTTGGCAAGCAGCGATCCGCCGCGGCTGACGATGCCAATCAGCCGATCGCGAACATACGGCAGGTGTTCCTGCAGCACGCCCGCATGAATGGTGAAATAATCCACTCCCTGCTGTGCCTGATGCCGCAGACTTTCCAGCACAATTTCGATCGTCAGGCTTTCGATGCGTCTGCCGATGATCATGGAGTAGATGGGTACGGTGCCGATGGGCACGGTGCTGGCACGAACGATGGCATCGCGGCAGGCATCCAGATCGCCGCCGGTGGACAGGTCCATGACGGTGTCAGCCCCCCAGCGTTCGGCCCAGCGGAGCTTTTCGACTTCTTCCTGGGTGCCGGAGGACACAGGGGAGGCACCCATGTTGGCGTTGATTTTGGTGCGCGAAGCGCGGCCGATGCACATCGGCTCAAGCTGATACGCGAGGTGCTGACGGTTGGCGGGAATAACCATTCTTCCCGCTGCCACCTCGTCCCGAATCTGTTCAGCAGTCAGGTGCTGTTCCCGCTCAGCCACGCGGTGCATTTCCGGCGTGATCACTCCCAAACGAGCAAATTCGAGCTGCGTGCGGGGTTCAAAACCAGCCGGCGCCTGCCATGCGGCGGCGGTTTCGTGGTGGCCTTCAAAGCCGGGGCGGAGCACCCAGTCGGAGGGCATGAAATCCCATGCGGTTTTTTCGGAGGGCAAAGGCATGCCCGGGGTATCGGGTGAAGCGAAAGTCAGGGCACCGGCGCGACCAGCAGCGATTCGGGGAGCGCGGGCGAAACTTCCCGGAGTTGTCCCGGCATGCACACTGCTTGGGTCAGCTGCCTCGATCTGCGGCAGATAGGCGGCAACACGCTGAACGTGATTCATTGAAAATCCCTGCTGAAAGCGGTCGAAGAATGCGGAAATCCTAGTGGAGCGGTGCTGAAAAGCAACCTGCTTTTGCCGTGCTGCCCCGGACTCTCAATTGTCCGCTGAAACGAGTTCCGAATTTCCGATGTTTACCGTGACGTTTTTCAATACCCGGCCTCCGACAGTGCCCACAGCAACGGCGGTCGCTAGAATATCGACAGCATCGGTTTTCTCCGCCAGGTCCGCTTTCGCAGTGTCGAGGTTGTCATGCCACACTTTCCTCCCCGCGGTCCGCTGAACCGAATCCTCGCCACCACCTGCCTGCTCACAGCGGCCGCGATCCTCCTGAACGGGCTGCAAGCCGACGAAAA
>JBEAUF010000269.1:0-6114 GCA_041161565.1 Planctomycetota bacterium
CCGCAGGCCTCCCCCCGCCAATGCCGCGCTGAATACGTTCGGATAGTGGTCCCGACCGCCGGTGGCATTCACTTTCGGCGTCCGACCAAACTCGCCCCACGCCAGCACCAGTGTCGACTCCAGCAGGCCACGCTCGTCCAGATCCTCAAGCAGAGCCGAATATGCCCGGTCCCAGCGAGGCAGAAAGCCGTCCCGCATCGTCTCGTAACCCTTGACATGCGTGTCCCACCAGCGACAGTCAACCGTGACCAGTGGTACACCGGCCTCCACCAGGCGACGAGCCAGCAGAAAACGCTGACTCCAGGCCGGCACACCGCAGCGGTCCGGAGTCGGCGCTACGTACGCAGGCATGTAACCATATCGCTCCCGCACCGCTGCCGGCTCGGAATCCAGATCAAATGCCTGCCGAGCCGCAGTGCCCAGCAACAAATCCCACGCCTTCGCCTGAAAAGCGTCCACAGCCTGATACCGCGAGTTCTGGTCGGTCAGCCTGCGAAACTGATCCAGCTGTCCCAGAAGCGCCCGACGGTCCTCCACCCGGTCCACCGCCAAACCCTCCACCGGGGCCAGATTGGGAATGCGAAACGGACCGGGCTGAGCAGGGTCGGCCTGAGTTTCAAAGGGGGCGCACCCAGGCCCCAGATACGCCGAATCAACTCCGGGTACACGCTTCGGAATCATCACATACGGCGGCAGATCCGGACACCGCCCCGCCAGCTGCTTTGACACGATCGATCCACAACTGGGGCGAGAATTGATGTCCGGTGGCCCCTGGCTGGGATAACCGGTGAAACACAGCTGGTCACCCGATGAATGACCCGCGTCGTTGTGATGCAGACTGCGAACGATCGACCACTTGTCCATGCACTGCGCCGATAACGGCAGCATATCGCAGATCCGAATCCCGGGAACTGAAGTCTCAATCGAACCGAAATAGCCCCGGTATTCCAACGGCGCCTCTGGCTTCGGATCCCACGTCTCGTGCTGGCTGGGACCACCACGCATCCACAGGATAATCACCGCAGGCTGCCGCCCCGAAACCGACGCGGCAGAGCTGGCAGCTGATGCGTGCTGCAAACGCAGCAGCGTCGCCAGACCAGGCCCAGCGGTTCCCAGCATCCCGGCGTACAGAAAACCGCGCCGGGACGGACGATCACCGATAAAGGCTGCCACAAAAAAGGCTCCGGAAAATCCCTGGGGGCAGACAGCAGACCACGACCGCGTTAGTCTCCGGAATTCCGGCACCACCGTCCACAGGAAAACAGCGCGGATTTGTCGGAATTCGGGGGCCAGTGACCGGAAGCAGGCGGAATGAGTTTGACTTCTCTGCCCGCCCCCCGTCCAATTCCAGTTCAGCCGCACCCCGGTTCTCTGCCACCGCAACCCACCGACAGCACGAAATCAGCCCAACCTAATGCCCCGTTTTGACCTCATCGCCACCACCACATTCGGCCTCGAAGCCGTCGCCGCCCGAGAACTTCAGCAGCTCGGTTACACCGTGCTCCGCACCGTCGATGGACGCGTTTACTTCCAGGGCGACGAACGCGACATCGCTCGCTGCAACCTCTGGCTCCGCTCCGCCGACAGACTCCTGATCCGCGTTGGTGAATTTCCAGCCCCCGACTTCGATGCCCTCTTCGACCGTACCATGGATCTGCCGTGGGCCGAACTGCTCCCCATCGACGCCAAATTCCCCGTCGCCGGACGCAGTGTCATGTCCCGACTCCACGCCGTCCCCGCCGTCCAGGGCTGCGTCAAAAAAGCCATCGTCGAAAGCCTGAAAAAGAAATACCAGCGATTCCGCTTCGAAGAAAGCGGAGCCGTCTACCCCATCGAAGTCTCACTCCTCCGAGATGTCGCCTCCATCACCCTCGATACCTCCGGCGATGGACTCCACAAACGCGGCTATCGGGCCTTCGTCGGCGCCGCACCACTCCGCGAAACCATGGCCGCCGGACTCATCCAGCTCAGCTACTGGAACCGCGAAAGACTCCTTGTTGATCCATTCTGCGGCAGCGGCACCATCCCAATCGAAGCCGCACTCATCGGACGAAACATGGCCCCCGGTATGGGACGCTCCTTCGCCGCCGAAGATTGGCGCTGGTTCGACCGCCGCATCTGGAAAGATGCTCGCACCGAAGCCCGTGACCTCCGACAACCCCGACTCGCTCAGGCTGTACTCGGCTTCGACCATGACCCCGCCGCCATTCGGCTCTCCGAACGCGGTGCCCGCGAAGCCGGAGTCGAAGGTGATGTCCAGTTCCGTGAACAGGAAGTCAGCGACTTCCGCAGCAACCAGGACTACGGCGTCGTCATCTGCAACCCACCCTACGGAGAACGACTCGGTGACCCCGAGGAAGTTGCGGCCGTCTACCGCGAACTCGGACGCGTCCTTGCCCCGCTGAATACGTGGAGCATCTACGTGATCACCTCCAACCGCGCCTTCGAACACCAATTCGGCCGCCGGGCCCACCGCAGAAGAAAACTCTTCAACGGAAAACTCGAATGCCAGTTCTACCAGTACCCAGGTCCACCCCCAAAACGCGCTGATCAAACATCAGCCACCACAACAGACCCGGAATCGTTCGCTGCCGAAAATTCCAGCAGCGATCAAAACTTCGATCATCTTACCGACACCCCAACCACTGGTGACTCGCCCGCTACCACCACACCCGCTGAAACCATCGCCGCACAACAGCAACAGACATCCACCAGGGATACTGCCGCCGCTGCCCAGGCAGCCTTCAACGCCCAGCCATGGCTGTCCCCCCAGTGGCTCCTGCACACCCAGGTGCTCCTCGACTCCTTCCAGAAATACCTCGGCCGCGAACTGATCCAACGCAGTGATGACCCCGAAGATGAAGCGCGAAGACTCTTCGAAGCCCCCTTCGTCGTCGTCTCCCACGGCACACAGGAAGACCCCATCCTCAACTATGGCAACCACACCGCCCTCAACCTCTGGGAAATGGATGCATCCACCCTCACCTCCATGCCCTCCAGACTCACCGCCGAACCCATGCACCAGGATGAACGCGCTGAAATGATGGCCCGCGCCCTCCGCGATGGCTTCGTCGACGATTATCAGGGCATCCGCATCAGCAGCTCAGGGAAACGCTTCCACATCAGCAACGCCATCATCTGGAACCTCGTCAATCTCTCCGGCCAGCGCGTCGGACAAGCCGCCACATTCTCGCAGTGGCAGCCTATCACGACGCAGGCCCACGCCCCCCTCCACTCTGAAGGCGGAGCAGCAGAGGCTGAGGTGTGAGATGCAGGGCTGCCGATCCAACGCCCCACGCACACCACGAACGCAGCCTTTCAATCATCCCCGCACAGCCTCCCCGCCGCGCTGCCGCTCTCCACACAACACTGCCCCAGAGCATCTGGTCAATCCACGCTCCACCCTGCCGAAGAGCGTCAGCGTTGCGAAGCGGACGCCCTCCGTTTCCCATCGCCCGGCTATGCGCTGCCTTCTCATCATCCGGCCCCGTTCAGTACACTCCATGCCACTCTGATCCCGCTCCATCCACGCCGGAACTCCGCCATATGCTCGCAATCCTCAACGGCACCGTCGTGCTCCCCGACCGGCTCCTCAAAGACGGCATGGTGCTCACCAGCGGCACACAGATCCAGTCTGTCTCGCGTCGCCGCCGTCCAGGCAGGGGCGTCACCGAAATCGATGCCCACGGTGGCTTCATAGTTCCCGGCTTCATTGATATTCATGTCCACGGCGGTGGCGGTGCCGACTTCATGGACGGCACCACCGACGCTGCACTCACCTCCTGCCGCACACACCTCAAACACGGCACCACCACACTCTTTCCCACAACCACCACCGGCTCCCTCCCGCACATTCTCGAAATGATCAAAGCCTGCCAGTCCGCCGGCAAGCTGCTCAGATCCGGCCGTGAAACAGGCGCAGCCATCGCCGGCGTCCACCTCTATGGTCCGTGGTTCGCCTCGGACAAAGCCGGATGCCACGATCGCAATGAGTGCCGCCCACCCCTGCTGGACGAAATCCGCCAGTACTTCCGCACAAAGATGATTCGGATCGCCACCTGCGCCGCAGAACTGCCCGGTGCCGACACCTTCTGGAAAGTCGCTCGCAAACACAATTGCCTCATCACCTGCGGACACTCCAACGCCTCCTGGTCCGAAATGGACCGCGCTTTCGAATCCGGCATGCGACACGTTGACCATTTCTGGTGTGCCATGAGCAGCGTGCCGTCCCTCCGCCAGCGTTTCGGTACCCCCATGCAGGCCAGTATGGCGGAATTCGTGCTGATGAATCGTGAGATGAGCACCGAAGTCATCGCGGACGGCTGCCACCTCGCCCCCGAACTCCTCGAATTCGCCGCCCGCATGCTCGGACCGGAACGACTCTGCCTCGTCACCGACTGCAACCGCGCTCTCGATATGCCCCCCGGCCCCTACATCTTTGGACGCCACGATTCCGGAACCCCCTTCCACAGCGACGGACGCGTCGGCTGGGCCCCCTCCGGCAGCCTCGCCAGCGCCGTCACCGGCATGGACCACATGGTCCGACACATGCACAACTCCACATCCGCAGGACTCCCAGCCGTCATCCGCATGGCGACACTCACACCCGCCGAACGCTCCGGTATCCAGCAGACAACCGGCAGCCTCGAACCCGGAAAACTCGCCGATATTCTCATCCTCAACCAGGATCTGCAGGTCCGGCAAACCATCCTTCACGGAAAACATGTGGAAAACTGAGAGACAACAGCCTCACAACCAGTCACCTCCCTCCTGGGATGGCGAAAACAACAAAACTCAGAGGGTATTTACATCCGTTTTTCCTGCACGTGTCTTGTTAAGACGAGTGCTGAATTCCCTGTCTTTCTCTGTGAAACTCTGTGTACTCCGTGGTTGAAAAGGAACTCCATCCCCGCGCCGTTTCACCATCCCACCTCCCTCCACCAACCTTCAGGCCCCCAATATGCCCCTCCGCCTCACCCACCTTTTCGCCCTCCTGCTCCTCTCAACACCCACAATCTCCGCCGCCCACGCCGATGAATTCCCAGCCAGCTTCCGCATGCAGGAACTCGATCCGGCTGCCGGGCGAGTTGTCTATGCGGTCACCACCGCCGATGTTGATGGCGATGGAGATACCGATGCCGTCGCACTCACCAACAATCGTGTGATCTGGTACGAACAGCCGTCATGGACGCCGCACGTCATCCTTCAGGATCAGACACCCCCGGACAATGTCTGCTTCGCTGCACACGACATCGACGGCGACAAACAGATTGACTTCGCCATCGGCGCCGGCTGGACAAAAACCGGAACGCTCCACTGGATCAGCCGCCCCAACAACACTCAGGGACTCTGGAACGTACACGCCATCGGCGAAGAAACATCCGTTCACCGAATGCGCTGGGCCGATGTACTCGGAACCGGCCACCCACAACTCGTCGTTTCACCGCTGAATGCCAGCACCGGCGACGGTGTACGACTGCTGGCCTTCGAAATTCCCAAAACGCCCGCCATCGACCGCTGGCCCGCCACCGTGCTCAACGCGCAACTGAACCGCATGCACAACCACCTGCACCTCGACTTCGACGGTACAGCACCGCTCGATACGATCACCGCCAGCCGCGAAGGACTGACACTCATCCAAAAACACGGCGACAACTGGAACTCGCAACTCCTCAGCCCCGGAAAAACCGGTCAGTCAGACGTCAATCTCAACGGGGCCGGCGAAATTCGTGCTGGACGCCTGAAAAACGGCCGCCGCTGGCTCGCGGCCGTCGAACCCATGCACGGTGATCAACTGGCTGTCTACCCCGAACCCACAGAATCAGCTGCCGCTGACAGCACGAAAAACTGGCCGCGTTCCGTGATCCACGAAGGTTTTCGCCGCGGACATGCCCTCTGGGCCGCAGACCTCAACGGAGACGGCGCTGATGAACTGATCTTCGGTCACAGCGACACCCCAGGGACCTTCGGCGTGGAAGTCTGGTGGAACATAGACGACAGCGGCCGGCAATGGCGGCAGCAGGTCCTGGACGCCGGCGGCATGGCCACCGAAGATCTAACCGTCGCCGATCTGACCGGCGACGGTCGCCCCGATATCCTCGCCGGCGGTCGCGC
>JBEAUF010000280.1:0-7192 GCA_041161565.1 Planctomycetota bacterium
GGCGGAAGCCCCCGGTTACGCCCTCGCACCCTGGTGCGCACCCCTGCCGGCGTCTGAGCGGACGGGCGGAAGCCCCCGGTTACGCCCCCGCACCTTGGTGCGCCCCCCTGCCGGCGTCTGAGCGGACGGGCGGAAGCCCCCGGTTACGCCCCCGCACCTTGGTGCGCACCCCTGCCGGCGCCTGAGCGGACGGGCGGAAGCCCCCGGTTACGCCCTCGCACCCTGGTGCGCACCCCTGCCGGCGTCTGAGCGGACGGGCGGAAGCCCCCGGTTACGCACCCGCACCTTGGTGCGCACCCCTGCCCGTGGCGTCAACTTCGCGTTGCAGGGCTCTTTACCCGCAGGCTGCCGCCAGGCGGCTCAACGCGTCAGCAGCGCGTCGCCAGGGCACTTTACCCGCGGGCTGCCGCTCTGCGGCTCAAGCGCGGGCTGCCGTCCGGGGGCTCAGTGCGTTCTCCTTCCTCGCGAAGCGCCCTCGGCCCACTCCGGGCTATACGGAATTGGGATTGCAGGGAATTGCTGCTCGGGAGTTTGTCGTTCGCCGCAGTTCTCGATAGCATTCCGTGTCGAAGGCCGCAGTTCGGAGTTGTTCCGGGCTGCCGAAGGTTCAGGTTGGAAGGAACGAGTAATGTCTGAATGCAAAATCCAGGTGCGTGACAACGGTCCATTTTTGGTCACAGGCCCGGCGGTGGTGACGGATGCGGCGGGAAATGTGTTTGATTTGAAGGGCAAGGAAACGTTTGCTTTGTGCCGCTGCGGTGTGTCCGCCAATCGTCCGTTCTGTGACGGTGCTCACAAGACCTGTGGGTTCCAGTCGGCCGAGCGTGCGGGCGCGTAGCTCGCGGTGGTGGAAACGGTTGCGGTTTTTCTTTTCAGTCTTTACTCAGAATCAACAGGGTAGACAGTATCCATGGCGAAGAAATCGATCAGCGACATTCCGGTAACCGGCCTGCGAGTGCTCATGCGAGTGGACTTCAACGTACCTCTCGACGCAGACTGTCGCGTCACGGACGATCGGCGAATTCGAGAAGCTTTGCCGTCGATTCGCTCGGTGGTGGACCGTGGTGGGCGACTGGTGCTGTGCAGCCATCTCGGCCAGCCTAAGGATGGCGAGGATCTGGCGAAGTACAGTCTGCGTCCGGCGGCCGCGGTGCTCGCACAACTGCTCGGACAGGACGTGGCATTCGCCTCCGACACCGTCGGCGCGGATGCTCAGTCGAAGGTTGCTGCTCTGCAGAACAGCGGAGTCGTGCTGCTGGAGAACCTGCGTTTCAACAAGGGCGAGAAAAAGGGCGATCCGGAATTCGCCGGTAAGCTCGCTGGCTTCGCTGACATCTACTGCAACGACGCCTTTGGCACCTGTCACCGCACGGACGCCTCAATGGTGGCTGTGCCGCAGGCGATGGCGGGGCGGCCGCGTGTGGTGGGTTTTCTGGTGCAGAAGGAAATTCAGTACCTGTCCGATGCCATCGCAGCTCCACGTCGTCCCTTCATTGCAATTCTCGGTGGCGCCAAGGTCTCTGACAAAATCAAGGTGATCAGCAACCTGCTGAACATCTGCGATAAGGTGCTCATCGGCGGTGCGATGGCTTACACCTTTGCCCTCGCAACCGGTGGTCGCGTGGGCAAGAGCCGAGTGGAGCCTGACCGCGTGGAGCTGGCCCGTGAGCTCCTGCAGCGCGGTGGCTCAAAGCTGGTGCTCCCCGTGGACACCCACTGCGGCGATGCCTTCCGCGGTGACTGCAACAAAGTCGTGGTCCCGGCCGGTCAGATTCCGGATACTTTCGAAGGCTTCGACATCGGCCCCGAAACTGCCAAGCACTACGCCGCCGAAGTTGCCGGCGCCGGCACCGTTGTCTGGAACGGCCCAATGGGCGTGTTTGAAATGCCTCCGTTTGACGCCGGCACGCGCGCTGTGGCAGAGTCCATCGCTGCCAGCAAGGCCACCAGCATTATCGGGGGTGGCGACAGCGCCGCAGCCATCCAGCAGCTTGGGTTCGCCGACAAAGTCACCCATGTCAGCACGGGCGGCGGTGCCAGCCTCGCGATGCTCGAAGGGGAAAAATTCGCCGCTGTGGAACTGCTGGACGAAGCATAGTCCGGCCGTTGGCGTCACTCGGCAATCATCGGCAATCATCGGCACCGGGCAGCACTCAACCGCAGCCCGGTGCTGTTGCGTTTTTATGGATCAGTTTTCCACGCCCAGTTCCCGCACGTCCTCGATCACGGCAGCAGGCGAGCCAATGAATTCCTGCATGTCTTCTTCAGAGGCGAACAGCCAGACCTGACTGCGGAATACGGCTGCGTGTTCCAGGCGTCCGGGTTCCCGGCGGTCGGTCCGCAGCAGAGTCAGCGGGCAGCAGCCATCAAGGGCAGGCCAGTAGCGTTCGGGATCATCTTCGAAGGCGCGGCGCTGCCGCTCCGATGTGAAGTGCAGTGTCTGGCCGCGGAATGTGGTCTGAAATCTGGTGGAACCTGGTTCAATGACGCGGTCATCCACTGCGGAAACCAGGCTGGCACCTTCAAACGCCGGTTTTCTGGCGGGTGACTTCGGCTGTGCGGCGGGCGAGCGGGGTTTGGGGCGAGCGGGCGTGTCCGGCTCGAAATCCTGTACGCTGCTTTCGTCGTCGGTAGTTGACCGCTGCTGTTCTTCCTCGACCATCTGCAGGAAATCATCGGGCAGCTCTTCCACGTTGCGTGCCGGCCTTGCGGCCGGTTTGGATTTGGGAGTCGCCTTGCTGCGGCTCACCGTGGACGCGCGGGCAGGAGCATCCTCGATGTCTTCCTCGGTCCGTGAACGCGACGCGGTCTGGGCAGGGACTCGACGGGCCGGTGGTTCATCGTCGGTCGATTCGGTGGCGAGACGTCGTTCGCGTGGGGCGGCCGACGTGCGAGTGCGCGCGGCGGCTTGTTCAGCGGTGTCGAGTTCAGCCAGCATGGCATCAACCGTTTGAAAGCCGGAGATGCGGTGCAGGATTTCAAGATTTGGGGAGACGATCAGGATTGTGGGCAGTCCTTTGATGTCAAGGTCTTTGGCGAGATCGCCGTGTCGATCGGCATCCACGCGAACCGGTACATAGCTGCGGCTGATGCGGTTTGCGACTTCCGGGTTGGCGAGTGTGTTCTTTTCAAGACGTTTGCAGATGGCGCACCAGGATGCGGAGAACTGCATGAACACGGGGCGTCCAGTCTGTGCGGCCGCCTGCAGAGCCTTCTCGGGGTCGGTGCCCCACGGTTTATCGGCGGCCCGGAGGCTGCTGGAGTGTGGGCTGACGACAAGCAGCAGCAGGATGAACAGCAGAGTCCGGGAATTGCAGCGCATGGATAGCTCACAGCGGAAAGTCAGCGACGCGGCGGCCGGAGGACGATGCAGAGCGTCCAGGGTGCTGGTCCGGGTGCCGGGTTTTGTAATGTGCGCAGCGAGGCTGCTATGGAGCTTTATCGGCGTTCGGAGGGCCTGCAGCCCTCGGCACAACCCTCATAATTTCCCTGATCCTAACGGGCGGGGATACGTGGTTCGGCGGAAACTGCCGGGCGGTGTGGGGTTCAGGAGGATTCTGCTGTGCGAAACAGGTCGAGAAAGCGATCTTCGTAGGCTGCGAACACGCCCAGCTGATCGAGCTGGTTTTTGAGTTCGAAGGCGTGGGAGCGATCCAGTCGCGCTTGTTCGAAGAGGTGTTCGATCGCGCGATTTTGTTCCGGGCTGAGACGTGGGGGAGCGGGGGCGGGGCGTGGCGGAGCCGGTGTCTGGAATTCTTCGGCGAATTTTCCGGCCTCATCCTCACTGAGTTGTTCGCGGAGGTTCACGAGCAGGCTGCCGAGCTGAGTCTGCACGGTATCTGCCTGCCGCTGGAGCTCGGACAGATCGATGTCAAGGTGGGACAGCGCAGCCAGGGCGCGGAGGGCTGCGAGCGAGGCCGCGGGGAAGGGAAACTGCGAGAACACCCGAGGAATTTCGCCCAGCAGTCCAATTCCCTGAATGCCGGATTCCGCGGCCGCTGCCAGCACGAGGCCGTTGAGACCGCTGATGCGACCATCTTCCAGCGGAGTGGCTCCTAGATCCTCAATATCATGCAGGCCGGCTGCATCGGTGGCGATCCCGAAGACGCGGGATTCCGCCTCTGGTTCCATTTCGGAGGCGACGGCGGCGAGCGTGATAATGCGGACAACACCGAGTCGGCGGGCGAAGTCCAGCACGCGGCGGCAAAAGTCCCAGCGTCCAGCGGGCGGCTGAGCCTCGCTCAGCAGCACCAGCAGGTCATGTTGTTCGCTGGGATCGTGTCGCAGAAACAGGCGACTGCGGGGTGGTTCCAGCGGCTGAATCAGGCCACTGCGGACTTCCACCTGTTCCGGGTCGAAGAATTCGCGGGTGGCGAGTTCGGCGAGGAGCGTCATCTTCAGCCGCGCAATCAGGTAGTAGCCGGCTCCCATAGCGACATGTCCCATGCCGGGCCAGACAGCCAGCATCCACGGGGCGTTCAGTTTGCGCGATTCAGACATCGGAGGGCTCCCCTGGGCCGTTCGGAAAATGCTGTGCTGCCGAATTGTCGGGCAAGCATGCTCCGTGCCGCGATGGGAACACGGGGTGTCAAAGCGGAGGATTCACCTGAGGTGCTGCTGAGAAATCACGGAATCCTCGACCGGCTGCCCCGCTGGGGTTTTTCCCGATCGCGATTACTGCAGGGCCTTTGGTTCCAGTGCCAGTGCAGTGCCGGAGGCGTCCGCCTGATCAAGGGCTCGGTGGAGTTCTTCAAGCCGGCCGAGAATGTCGCCACTGTGTCCGGAGCCCTCGGCGGGTGGTTCAGCAAGGAAGCGGATGGCCCGATGAACTTCCTCGTCGCGTCCATCACTGATTCGCTGGTGGAGGCGCGAGGTCAGTTGCTGCAGTGTGCTTCGCTGTGCGGAAACCAGCACGCGTCGGGTCAATCCCACGCCTCCTCCGAGGCAAAGCGTGGTGATCAGCAGGACGGAGAGCGTTGCAAGGCACCGACGCAGCCAGCGGATCTCCAGAGATTCCGCCATGATCCAGGCGTAGAACACCCAGGCGGTGAAGAGCAGGGCGAGTGCGGCGGCGAGATAGAGCATGGTGTTGTGCTGGTCAGATCCGGGCCGTGAACTGGAGTTGAGCGGCGATCAGGGGCTGTTGGAGGTTGTCAGCAGCATGGTGTCATGCAGCAGCTCAGCGATAACCTCATACTTCTGCTGCAGCTCAGCTTCCAGTCTGGCGACTTTTTTCTGAGCAGCAGCCTCTCGGCGGCGAACGTTGGCTGCGTTGGGCTTTCGCTCGAAAAGCTGATCCGAATTTTCGAACAGCACAAGCAGCCACTGTGAAAACGTCGGCGCACTGATGCGGTACTTACAGCACACCTCGATGATCGGGAGTCCGTCCACAAGGTGTTCTCGGAGGATTGCCGCCTTCTGTTCGCCGGAATAGTTCGGAACTTCGTCGGGACTTGACACTGCAGCAGACTCCGGTAGTTGCGACTGAAAGAGCTCTCGGCTGGCTGGCAGCCCTGACGGTGGACCTGACGTCGGCCCTGACCTCGGGTCTCCTTCGACGTCGGCGGGGAAGCGATCTGGAAAAATCCGCTCGAACCCTCCCGTATTCAGGGGATTTTTGTTGAATTTGCCGAGAGAATTCAAAAGTTGGCCGAAATCGGCGCGGAATTTTATTGGCAGCAGCGGTCCTGAACAGGTTTTTTTCCACATGACAGACACAGCACGTGCGTTTGCCCAGACCCCCACATGGCAGCCGCAGCCCGCGGCGGCCGGCTGGTTATCCCAGCAAACAGCCCGATTCCTCGATCACCATCCCGCCGCGGCCGAATTCTCCAGACTCCTGCTGCAGCGGACCGGTACCCGGCTGAGTGACTGGATTGATCATCTTTGCACGGACGATCCGGCGGGGCTGGATGAGACCGGCTACGTGCGTGAAGCCGATGGCTGGTGGGTCCATCCGGGGGCGCTGCTGCCGCCCGTGCAGCTGGCTTCAACCCCGCAAATGCTCATCCGGGTTGACAGCGTGGCCGACTTCGCAGCAGCAAACTGCTGGCGGTTCCCGGTGCAGACCACAGGAGAGCCCGGTGATTCGCTGCGGATGGCCTTTGTCGGCGGGACCGAGACGGCGGAGTTCGGCGTGATTGAGCGACGCGGCTGCAGCGTTCGTCAGCCCCCTGTGCCGCTGACGGATTCCGAGCGGGTGCTGGTGCAGAAAGTCCACGAAAGGCTGCTCCTGCGACCACGCCAATTTCCCGGTCATGACGAAGCCTTTGAGTTTCTGCAGCGGCTGCTGGACGAAGCCGCGGCAGCGGTGGGCCGGGATCTGGCCTGTGATTTGTTTTTCGCGGCCGAACGTCAGTACTGGCAGGGACGTAACTCCGCCGCACAGCTGCAGCACATGCGTCAGAATTCGCTCGGACTGGGCTGGGGCAATCATGATCACCACACGTACCGCAGCAGCCGCGTGTGCTTCAGTCGCCTGATCGCCCTGTTTGAATCACTCGGCTTCGTCTGCCGCGAACGCTTCTATCCCGGCCACAACGCGGGCTGGGGAGCCCAGGTGATGGAACATCCGGTGTGCCCGATCGTGATTTTTGCGGATGTGGACCTGACAGAAACGGAGCTGGCAGGTGACTTCGCCCATCAGCGACTGGCTGCAGCTGATCGCCTTGGCACGATCGGCCTGTGGTGCGGACTGCACGGTGAAGCGTTGTTCGAAGCCGGCATGCATCATCTGGAATGCCAGTTCGACTTCGACGCCGCCCGCACACAGCTGGCGGCCGCCGGAACCATGAGCATGAAACCGTTCACAGACTTCCCATTTCTGCGGCAGTGTTTCACCGCAGCGGAACGCTGGCAGGTTGCCCCTGAACGCCTGCGGCAACTGCTGGCAGCCGGACTGCTGACGGCCGAACAGGCGAGTGAATTTGCCCGCAACGGGGCACTCGGTTCACACCTGGAAATCCTGGAACGCAACGACGGCTACAGAGGCTTCAATCAAACCGGCATCACAGAGATTATCCACCGCACCGACCCGCGGCACAGCCTGGGCTAGTTGCTGTTCGTAAGCCCGGGAAGCACGGAGGGCCGGAACGTTTGCCGCTGTGTCGCGCCCCTGAGCGGTCGGGCGGCAGCCCCCGGTTGCGATTCGGCACCCTGGTGCCCGCCCCTGCCAACCCCTGAGCGGACGGGC